>NZ_POUA01000409.1 GCF_003236385.1 Spongiactinospora gelatinilytica | reverse complement strand
CCATCCCGCCGCCTGCCTCCCCCGCTTCCCGAGCACGTCTTCGGCATTTCCACGCACAGGTTCAATCACAAAGCGCGCCCATATTCGCACGCCACGTAATCGCACCAGGTGAGGGACTCCCCAGTATGCCGACCTCTGCCACCGCGCGGCCCGCTCGCCCGGCCCGGACGCTCCCCTTCCATCGCATCGTGCCACGCCTCGTCCGCGACCCGATCGCCGCCCTTGTAGCGATGTCCGCCGAGGCGGCAGGCGAGATAGTGCGGCTGGATCTCGGAACGTTCCGGCCCTATCTGGTCACCCATCCCGACCACGTGCAGCAGGTCTTCCGGGGAAACGCGATGAACTACACGCGCGAGGGGGTCTTCTGGCGGCCGCTGCACCGGCTGTTCGGCAACGGCGTCCTGTCCGACGGCCCGGCGTGGCACACCAGCAGGAAGGTCCTGCAACCCGTCTTCACCGCGCGCAACGTGGACTCCCTCACCGGGCTCATGGCCACGACGGTGGCCGAGGCGATCGACGAACTGGTCCCCGCCTCCCCCGCCACGATCGACGCGGGCGACTTCATGGCGCATTTGGTCAACCGGACCGTCATCGCGGCCTTCTTCGACCGCAGGATCACCGACGAGGAGAGCGGCCGGCTCATCCCGGCGCACGACAAGATCGCTCTGTCCATCGTCTCACGGCTGCTGCTGCCGCTGGTGCCGCACCAGGTGCCGCTGCCCGGTGACCGGGCGTTCCACCAGGCGGTGCGGACGTTCGACAGCGTGATGCGCCCGCTCGTCGCCCGGCACCCGGACGCGCCGCCAGAGGGTCACGACATCCTCGCCGTACTGTGCCGGGCACGGGACGCGAGCGGCGGCGAACTGGGCGACCAGTGGGTCCGCGACAACATGGTCGCGATGTTCGCGGCCGGGACGGAGACCACCTCCGTCGCCCTGACCTGGCTGTGGCCGGTCCTCGCCGAGAACCCGCAGATCGCCGCCCGGCTCCATGAGGAGATCGACGAGGTGGTCGGCGGTGGGCGCGTGACCCCGGACCACCTGCCCGCCCTGCGCTGCACGCGGATGGTCGTGCAGGAACTGCTGAGGCTGTATCCGGTCGGCTGGCTGCTCCCGCGGATGGTGGTGGCCGACGACGTCATGGACGGGGTGCGCCTGCAGGCCGGGGCGAACGTGCTCATCAGCCCCTATCTCACCCATCGGCTCGGGGAGTTCTGGGAGGACCCGCTGAGGTTCGATCCCGAGCGGTTCGCCGATCCGCAGGCCGGGACCCGGCACCGCTACGCGTACTTCCCCTTCGGCGGCGGCCCGCACCAGTGCCTGGGCACGCACGTCTTCGAGATCGAGGCGCAGCTCATCGTGGCCGGCCTGCTGAGCCGTTTTCGCCCCCGGCTGCGGGAGGGGGATCGGGTGACCCCGCGCGCCGCCGCGTCCCTGCGCACCCGCGGGCGCGTGTGGATGACCCTGCACCGGCGGGACGGCGGCCGGCGGGCGGCCCGGTGAGCGCCCCGGTGGGCGGGCAGGCCGTCGGCGGCGTCCAGGCGGCCCCCCTGGACTCCGCCGAGATCGGGCGGGTGTGCGCGGTCGCCGGGATGCTCCAGCGCGAGATGCGCGCGTGGTCGCAGGAGTACCCCGGCCTGTTCTCCGCCAAGCCGTTCGACGCGGCCCTGTACAGCACGCTGACCCTCGCCTCCGCGTTCAGCGGCCCATGGTCGCAGGCGGCCGACCTGCGCATGGCCAACCGGGCGTGCCTGTGGTGCTTCGCGCTGGACTGGCTGATGGACTACCTGGCCACCGGGCCGGATGAGGGCCGCGAGACGACGCGGCGCTGCATGGCCGTCGCGGAGGGGGCGCCGCCCGGCGCGGGCGACGACCTCGCCCGCTTCCTGGCCGGGATCCGGGCGGAACTCGCGGGCCTGCCCGCCTTCGTCGCCCTCGATCACGTGTGGCGCGAGGACCTGCGGCACATGCTCGACGCGATGACCCTGGAACTCACCTGGAAGATCGAGGGCGTCGTCCCGGACTTCCCCCAATATCTCGACAACGCCGACAATCTGGGTTTCTCCTTCGTCTTCACCACGCACTGGATCGCCACCACGCCTTCGGCCTCACCCTCACAGGCGGAGATCGAGGCCGTGCGGACGGCGAGCGCCGCCGTGCAGCGGGTCATCCGGCTCCTCAACGACCTGGGCAGCCAGGAGCGGGACACCAGCTGGGGCGACCTCAACGCGCTGATGCTCGGCCGCGACCGGGAGCAGGTGCTGGCCCTTTCCGCCGAGCTGGCCGCCCGGGCCCGGGAGCTGCTGGTCCCGGTACGGGCCTGCCGCCCCGACCTGGCGGACTACCTGGAGCGCCAGATGGACTTCTGCGCCGGATTCTACCGGCTCGCCGACTACTGGGGGCGACTGTGACGCCCCGGATGGACCTCGCCGCGGAGGCGGGCAAGCTCGTCACCGACCTCGTCACCCAACCCTGGGGCCGCGTCTCGCCGTCGGTGTACGAGACCAGCCGGCTGGTGACGCTCGCGCCCTGGCTGATCGGGCACTCCGAACGGGTGGACTACCTGCTGGACGTCCAGCGGGCCGACGGCGGGTGGGGCGGTCCCGGCGGTTACGCGCTCGTGCCGACGCTGGGCGCCACCGAGGCGCTGCTGACCGAGGCCGGGCGGTGGGGCAGCGGCGGCCGCCTGGCCGAGGCGATCGACCGCGGGCTGCGGCTCCTCTTCGCCTGGTCGGCCGCCTCCTATCCGTTCCCGATCCCGGACATGCCCGCGATCGAGCTGATCGTGGCCTCGCTGGTCGAACGTCTCGACCGCCACCTGAGCGGGCTGGGCGGCGGTCCGGAAGCGCCCCTGGCGCGCTGGCGGGGCGCGCGCCTGGCCCCGCCAGCGCGGGCGAGCCCGGCCCGGCTCGCCCGCTTCCGCGATTCGCTGGCCGGGCGGCCCGCGCTGCCGGAGAAACTGCTGCACGCGCTGGAGGTGGCGGGCGAGGCGGCCGGCGGCCTCGGCGTGCGGCCCACGTCGATCGGGTCGGTCGGGGCCTCCCCGGCGGCGACGGCCGCCTGGCTGGCGGCGCAACCCGTCATCGAGCCCAGCGACACCGCCCGGCGGCACCTGGAGTCGGTCGTGCGCAGGCACGGAGGGCCGGTGCCGTGCGGGATGCCGGTGACCGTCTTCGAGCGGGGATGGGTGCTGAGTTCCCTGGCCCGGGCGGGGATCAGGCCACCGATCCCGGAGGAGGTGCTGTGGAGCCTGGGCGCGGCCAGCGGGCACGCCGGCACCGCCGCGGGGCCGGGACTGCCCGCCGACGCCGACACCACGGCCGTCGCGCTCTACTCGCTGTCCCTGCTCGGCATGCCCTATGAACCGGCGGGCCTTTGGGCCTACGAGATGGACACGCACTTCTGTACCTGGCAGGGCGAGGAGGGAGATTCGCCCACCGTTAACGCGCATGTTCTTGACGCGTTCGGCACGTACGTGACAGGCAGGACGGAACCGCACGACCGATACCGGGCCGCGATCGAGAAAGTGTCGAACTGGCTGCGCGAACAGCAGAGCCCGGAAGGGGCCTGGTCCGACCGGTGGCACGCCTCGCCCTACTATGCGACGGCCTGTTGCGCCCTGGCCCTGGCCGAGTTCGGCGGGGCGCGGTCGGCCGGGGCGGTACGGCGTGCGACGGACTGGGTCACGGCGACGCAGCGCCCCGACGGCTCGTGGGGCAGATGGTCGGGGACGGTGGAGGAGACCGCCTACGCCGTTCTGACCCTGGCCATGACCGGTCCGGTGCCGGACGCCCGCGGGTCCGTGGCCGCCGCGCGCGGGCGGGAGTACATCCGGACGCGGCTGGACTCGCCGGACGACACCCCGCTGTGGCACGACAAGGACCTGTACGCGCCGCCCGCGATCATACGCGCGGCGGCGCTGGCCGCCCTCCATGCTCCGGGCGCAACTCTCCGTCAAACCCCCAGTAAAGGGACTTACCACCCAAGTTTTCTGCAAAACGACATAAATGGACATTAGCCGCCGTCTGCAATGTTGACTTGAGTAGCTTTAGCGTGATTGCTAAGGTTCCTGAGGCCGGTGTCGGCTGCCTGCCGTGTGCTCGTTCGACCGGTCCTTCGGTGATTTCGCATCACCGTGATCTGAGCTGCGGGTTTCCGCCCGTCCTCCGCAGAATGGCTACGTATGCGTTTGCGCAAAACCCGGTTGGGCACCAAGGTCGTCGCCCTGTTGGTCTCCCTCTCCGCACTGTGGGCCTTCGCCGCCTGGGTGACCATGCGCGACGGCCTGAACCTGCTGTGGGTGACGCGGCTCGACCAGGCCATCGCCGCGCCCAGCGAGCCCTTGCTCGCCGAGCTGCAACGCGAGCGGCGGCTCACGCTCGTCCGGCTGGGCGCGCCCGGCGCCCGCCAGCGCGAGGCGCTGACCGCCCAGCAGGCCCGCACCGACGCGGCGATCGCCGTGTTCGAGACGGAGGCCCGGAGCACGACCGTTCGCTGGGCGGGCAGCGACACGCTGCTCGCCCGGCTCGACGAGGTGTTCCGCAGGCTGGAGTCGCTGAAGAAGTCGCGCAAGACGGCCCGCGACGGGACCGACCAGAACAGCGCCGCGGGGATGTACTCAGAGGTCATCGACTCGCTGTTCCGCATGTACGACGCCATGGCGACGCTCGACGACGAGGGCTTCGCGAAGAAGACCTGGGCGATCATCAACCTCAACCGGGCGCGTGAACTGCTGGCCCGCGAGGACGCGATGCTCGGGGGCATGCTCGCCGGGGGCCGCATCGACCCCGACCGGCGCGACGCCTTCGTCCAGCTCGTCGGGGCCCGGCGGCACCTGATGGGCAACTCGCTCACCGAGGTGCGCGAGGTGGACCCGGTCGCCTTCGACAGCCTCAGCGACAGTGGGGCGCTCGTCCGTTTCCAGACGGTGGAGGACGTCGTCATCGCCAACAACGGCGCCCGGCCGTTCCCGGTCAGCGGAGACCAGTGGCGCTCGGCCACGACTCCGGCGCTGGCCGAGCTGGAGCAGACGGTCAACGCCGCGGGCGACCGGATCGTCGAGCAGGCCACGCCGATCGCGACCGGAGTCGTCATCCGCCTGGCCCTGGCCGGCGGCCTCGGCCTGCTCGCGGTCATCGCGTCGATCGTGCTGTCCATCACCACCGCCCGCGACCTGGTGCGCCAGCTCGACCGGCTGCGGACCTCGGCCACCGAACTCGCCAGGGAGCGGCTGCCCGGAGTGGTGGAACGGCTGGGCCACGGCGAAAAGGTGGACGTCGCCACCGAGGCGCCGCCCCTGCGGTTCGGCGACGACCAGATCGGCCAGGTCGGCCAGGCGTTCAACGAGGTGCAGGAGACCGCGATCCGCGTCGCCGTCGAGCAGGCGGAGCTGCGCCGCAGCATCAGGGAGATCCTGCTGAGCCTGGCCAGGCGCACCCAGTCGCTGGTACACCGCCAGCTCGCGCTGCTGGACACCATGGAGCGCCGGGAGAGCGACCCATCGGACCTGAAGGACCTGTTCCGGGTCGACCACCTCGCCACCCGCATGCGCCGCAACGCGGAGAACCTGATCGTGCTGTCCGGTTCGTCGCCCGCCCGGTCCTGGCGGCGGCCGGTCCCGATGATCGACGTGGTGCGCGGCGCGCTGGCCGAGGTGGAGGACTACACGCGGGTGAGCGTCCCGCCGATGGGCGAGGTCGCGCTGGTCGGCCGGGCCGTCGGTGACGTCATCCACCTGCTCGCCGAGCTGATCGAGAACGCCGTCTCCTACTCCCCGCCCTACACCACCGCGGAGGTCCACGGTCAGATCGTGGCCAACGGTTACGTGATCGAGATCGAGGACCGCGGCCTCGGCATGAGCGCCGCCGACCTCGCCGCGGCCAACGACCGGATCGTCGACCCGCCCGAGTTCGACCTCAGGGACACCTCCCGGCTCGGCCTGTTCGTGGTCAGCCGGCTCGCCGAACGGCACGGCATCAAGGTGTCGCTGAAGGGCTCCCCCTACGGCGGCACCACCGCGGTCATCCTGCTTCCGCCGGACATCGTGCTGGCCGAAGAGGACGGCCCCGCCAGGCGGGAGATCGAATCCGGGCCGATGCCGGCCATCACCGCCGAGCCGTGGGGCGGTGATCCGGAGATCGCACGCAGGACCGCGGCCGTATTGGGAGAGACAAGCAGCATGTCGGAGTCATCGGCGAAGCCCGCCCTGACGGCGACCACCGGTGGCGGCACCCGGCCCGAGCCGGGCACGAACGGCCTCCCCCCTCTTCCCCGCAGGAACGGCGCGCTCGCCGTACCGGACGTGAACGGCCGACCGGCGAGCCGGCGGGCGCTGCCCCAGGACGACGCGCCCGCGCGCGGATACGATCCGCTCGCCGCGGGCCCGGTGCGGGAGGAGCTCCCCGACGAGGCCGGCTTCACCCCCGGCGGCCTGCCGTTCCGGGTGCCGCAGGCGAGCCTGGCCCCGGCGCTGCGCGCCGAGCAGGCGGACCCCGAGCCCGCCGAGGACCCGGAGGAGGACCTGCGCTCGCCCGAGGAGATCCGCCGGATCATGGGCTCCTACCAGGCGGGCACCATGCGCGGCCGGATGGCCGCCGAACAGGCCCACGTGGAGGATCCCGGCCGCGCCCCCCGGCACGGACGCGACCCCGGCGATCCCCGCTGACCCGCCGCCCTGAAC
>NZ_POUA01000408.1 GCF_003236385.1 Spongiactinospora gelatinilytica | reverse complement strand
GGGTGAGCGTACGGCCCGAGCGCAGCAGCTCGCCGGTGACCTCGGCCGGACCCTCCCCCGCCGTGCCGAGACCGCGGTGTTCGACCGCGCCGGGTTCAGCCCCGCCGCCGAACCGGCCGGCGCGCCCGCCGCCTGGCGCGGCGAGCGCGATCGGGGAGGCTGGATTTGGGCCACGAAAGACCTGATATTTCGTGATTTCACGGTGCTCAACGACGTGACCGTCCTCGGCCCCCCTCCCCTTGAGGCCACCATCGCGCTCGCCGCTCCCTGAACCTGGCCCATCTTGATAGGCTGGCGCGGTCGCTGACGATCCCGGCGGGAGAGCGTCCTGGCAGCCGGCCAGGACCCCTGAAGGAGCAAGCCCTCCCCGCGAACCTCTCAAGGCAAAGGACCGCCCGGGGCAGGCGACCTCTGGAAAGCAGGCCGGCGGACCAATGGCCTCGCCGAAGGTGAAAGTCCGGTTAAGAACCGGGCGAAGCTCTCAGGCACCCGTGACAGAGGGGGAGGATGCCCACATCCGACCTGTCTGGGGGTCTGCGTACATGTCCCGACCCACGCCGCTACGCGAAGTCCATGAAAGCCTGGGCGCGACGCTGACCGACTTCGCCGGTTGGCTGATGCCGCTGCGCTACGGCAGCGAGGCCGCCGAGCACAACGCGGTCCGCAGCGCCGCCGGGCTGTTCGACCTTTCGCACATGGGCGAGATCTACGTGACGGGGCCACAGGCCGCCGACGCGCTCGACCACGCCCTGGTGGGCCATCTCGGCACCCTCGACACCGGCCGGGCCCGCTACACCATGATCTGCGCGGACGACGGCGGGGTCCTCGACGACCTGATCGTTTACCGCCTGGCCGCCGAGACCTTCATGGTCGTGGCCAACGCCTCCAACGCCCCCAGGGTCGCCGCCGAGCTGACCGCGCGGGCGCGGCCGTACGACGCGGTGGTCGACGACCGATCCGACTCCGTCGCGCTGATCGCGATCCAGGGGCCGCGCGCCCAGGAGATCCTGGCCACGCTCACCGACGCGGACCTTCCCGGGCTCAAGTACTACGCGGGGCTGCCGGGCACCGTCGCCGGGTTCGACGCGCTGATCGCGCGCACCGGCTACACCGGCGAGGACGGCTTCGAGCTGTTCGTGGCGGGTCCGGACGCGACGCCGCTGTGGCACGCGCTGACCAAGGCGGGCGAGCCGTACGCGCTGCGCCCCGCCGGGCTGTCGGCCCGCGACACGCTGCGCCTGGAGGCCGGGATGCCGCTGTACGGCAACGAGTTGTCCGACGCGCTCACCCCCTTCGACGCCGGGCTCGGCCGCCTGGTGAAGTTCGACAAGCCGGGCGACTTCGTCGGCAGGGCCGCGCTGGAACGCGTCCGCGACACCCCGCCGCGCCGCCGCCTCACCGGCCTGGTCATGGTCGGCCGCCGGGTGCCCAGGCACGGCTACCCCGTGGTGCTGCGCCAGGATGGCACGATCGTGGGCGAGGTCACCAGCGGCGCGCCCTCGCAGTCGCTCGGCCGGCCGATCGCGATGGCCTACGTCGACACCGACGCACAGGGCCCCCTCGCCGTGGACATCCGCGGCTCCCACGAACCCGTCGATGTTGTTGATCTGCCTTTCTACAGGAGGAAGAAGTGAGCGAGATCCCCGAAGAGCTCCAGTACACCAAGGAGCACGAGTGGGTGTCCGGCCTACAGGACGGCGACCTTGCGACCGTGGGCGTGACGGCCTTCGCCGCCGAGCAGCTCGGCGATGTGGTCTTTGTGCAGTTGCCCGAGGTCGGGGCCACCGTGACGGAGGGCGAGGCGATCGGCGAGGTGGAGTCCACCAAGTCGGTGAACGACGTCTACAGCCCGGTCGCCGGTGAGATCGTCGCGGTCAATGACACGGTCTCCGACGACCCCTCGCTGGTCAACAGCGACCCCTACGGCGAGGGCTGGCTGTTCCGGGTCCGTATCGACGGCGCGACCTCCGAACTTCTGAGCGCCGCCGAGTACACCGCCCTCACCTCCGGCGATTCCTGAGCAAGGCGATATCGGTAGACGGAAGGCCCCTCGATGGCGATCAGCGTCTTCGACCTGTTCAAGATCGGTATCGGCCCGTCCAGCTCGCATACGGGCGGGCCGATGGCCGCCGCTCACAAGTTCGCCCGCGGCCTTTACGAGGACGGCCTGCTGGAGCGGGTGGCGAACGTCCGTGCCGTCCTCTACGGCTCGCTCGGCCTGACCGGCAAGGGCCACGGCAGCGACAAGGCCGTCCTGCTGGGCCTGGCCGGTGAGAAACCCGAGCTCGTCGACGTCGACTCCATCGACGATCGGCTTGCCGCGATGCGCGGCTCGGGCACCGTCCCGTTGTACGGCAAGCGGGAGATCCCTTTCGTGGTCGGCGACCACCTGGTCTTCGAGCGCAAGATCTCCCTCCCGCACCACCCCAACGGCATGCGGTTCACCGCCTTCGGCAAGGACGGCGAGCCGCTGCGGGAGAAGGTCTACTACTCGGTGGGCGGCGGGTTCGTGGTGGACGAGAACGCCACCGGCGCCGACCGGATCAAGCCCGACGACACCGAGCTGCCCTACCCCTTCTCGACCGGCGCCGAACTGCTGGCGCACTGCGCCGAGACCGGCCTGTCGATCTCCGGCCTGATGCTGGAGAACGAGCGGGCCTTCGGCCGCGGCCCGCTGGAGATCCGCGAGCGGCTGCTCGAACTCTGGGGCGTCATGTCCGCCTGCGTGCGGCGCGGCTGCGCCACCGAGGGCATACTGCCCGGCGGGCTCAAGGTCAAGCGGCGCGCGCACCGGCTGCACGTGCGGCTGTCGTCGGAGACCAGCGAGAAGGACCCCATGCAGATCATGGACTGGGTGACGCTGTTCGCCCTGGCCGTGAACGAGGAGAACGCCGCGGGCGGGCGCGTGGTCACCGCCCCCACCAACGGCGCGGCCGGGATCATTCCCGCGGTGCTCACCTACTACGACAGGTTCGTGCCGCACGCCGACGACGACGGCGTGGTCCGCTTCCTGCTCACCGCGGGGGCGATCGGCGTGCTGTTCAAGGAGAACGCCTCGATCTCCGGCGCGGAGGTCGGGTGTCAGGGCGAGGTCGGTTCGGCCTGCTCGATGGCCGCCGCCGGTCTGACCGAGGTCCTGGGCGGCACCCCCGAGCAGGTGGAGAACGCGGCCGAGATCGGCATCGAGCACAACCTCGGGCTCACCTGCGACCCGATCGGCGGCCTGGTGCAGATCCCGTGCATCGAGCGCAACGCGGTGGCCTCCATCAAGGCCATCACCGCCGCCCGCATCGCGCTGCGCGGCGACGGCCGTCATTTCGTCCACCTGGACCGGGCGATCAAGACCATGAAGGACACCGGGCGCGACATGCTCGACAAGTACAAGGAGACCAGCCGTGGCGGGCTGGCCGTCAATGTGATCGAGTGCTGAGATTTCCCGGCGGTGCCCATTACGCCGAATGAATCCGTTTTCCAGTGGTCTTCGCTGGTCAGAACCGTTGCGGCCGGGTCGGCCGGACATTGGGTCATGACATCGGGTCACGTTCGAAGTCGATGAAACATGGTTCGAACTGATGCAAACGGCCGGGCGAAATACGTTCATTGTCTAGGATGGTGCGCCTGACCTGACCGGGGCCGGTACGGCCGGCGACCCCGCGCGGGGTCCTTTCCGACCCCGCGCGGCAGACCAGCAGGAGGCGGCTGGAGTGGCGTTTCTCCGCGCCCACTGGGTGTTCCTCCTCGTCCTGATCGCCGGGACGGGGCTGCGCGCGGTGGCGATGCTCGGGTATCAGCCCGCGCTGTGGTTCTGGGCCGACTCCTTCGCCTATCTCAACGCGGCGCTGGACCCACGGCCCCTGGAGTCGCGCCCGGCGGGCTATTCGCTGTTCCTGTGGGCGCTTTCGCCGTTCTCCAGCGTGGCTCTGGTCACCGCCGTGCAGCATGTGCTCGGCCTGGCCATGGCCGTATGCGTGTACGCGCTGGTCAGGCGGCGAGCCGGGCTGCCGGGGTGGGCCGGGGCGCCGGCCGCCGCGCCGGTGCTGCTGGACGTCCACCAGGTGCAGCTCGAACACCTGGTCATGGCCGATCTGCTGTTCACCTTCCTGGCCCTCGCCGCGGTCACGCTGGTGATGTGGCGACCGCGTCCCGCGGTGTGGATGGCCCTCACCGCCGGGCTGCTGCTGGCCGCGGCCACCGTCACCAGGACGGTCGGGCTCGCGCTGGTCGCGGTCGTGGTGGTGGCCATGCTGCTCACCCGGGCGGGCTGGAAGGCCGTGCTGGCCACCGCGCTGACCGCCGCGCTCGGCCTGGGCGGGTACGCCCTGTGGTTCCGCGCCGAACACGGCCAACTGGCCCTCACCCGCAGCAACGTCTTCCTGTGGGCGCGCGTGATGACGTTCGCCGACTGCGCGAAGGTCCGCCCGCCGCAGCCGGAGGCCGCGCTGTGCCCGCGCGAGCCGCTGGGGCGGCGGCTCACGCCGCCGCAGTACATCTGGAGCGGCGACTCCCCCTACAACAGCAAGGCGCTGAGCGGGCTGGACCGCAACGCGCTGGCCGCGTCGTTCGCCACCCGGACGATCATGGCGCAGCCGGCCGACTTCCTGCGCACCGGGGCGCTGGACGTGGCGTCGATCTTCGCCTGGGAGCGCAGGGTCTATCCGGTCAAGGGGCCGCAGAGCGCGTACGTCTTCCCGCGCTCGATCCCGCCGTTCGACCCCGCCAAGCCGGCCTCGCGCGACCGGAGCGCGACCGAGATCACCACCGCGTACCAGGGGCGGCCGGGCGACGTGGCGGTGACCGAGCCGTACGCGGGGTGGCTGCGGGTCTACCAGGACCAGGGGTACCTGCGCGGGCCGCTGCTGGGAGTGGTCCTGCTGGCCGGGCTGGCCGGGGTGCTGGTACGGATCAGGCGGCTGGGCGGGGTGGTGCTGACGCCGTTCGCGGTGGCGGTGACGCTGCTGGCGCTGCCGTCGTTCATCGCGGCCTTCGACCACCGCTATGCGGTGCCCGCGGTGCCGTTCGCGTGCCTGGCGGCCGGGCTGGCCTTCGCCAGGCGGCCGGGGCGCGGGGAGCCGGAGGCGCGCGAGCAGGCCCCGCCGCCGAAGGAGACCGAGGAGGTCACGGTCGCCTCCCGGCAGCCCGGGCGGACGCTACCGGCCCGTACCCCGCTGCCGTCGGAGGAGATCACCGCCCCGCTGCCCAAGATCGAGGCGGCGCCGCTGCCGACCCGCCGTCCCGAGCGCAGGCACGCCGGACCACCGCTATCGGCGGCGGACATGCAGGCGCACCAGCGCGGGAAGCCCGTCGTCCCGAACCGCCCGCCGCACACGGCCCACCACCCCGCCGTCCAGCGCGGCGACCAGACGGCGGACATCCGTGTCTGGCGCGCAGGCCAGGCCGATCCGCAGCCGCTCGTCTCCGACGACCCTGACCCGGATACGGCGGAGTCCTTCGACTTCTTTAAGCCCCACACCGATCATCGCGACCGCGGACCCGGCCCGTCGTCCCAGCCGCCCCCGGCCTAGCGCCCGTACCAGCCAGCGCAGGGTGACCATGGCCAGCGTCACCAGCGCGAAGGCCAGCAGCCAGCGCAGCCGCCCGTCCGCCGCGACCGTCTCGGCGAACGGCGTGGCGGGCAGCCGGTCGCCGCGCGGGTGTCCGGGCAGGAGGCCGCGTCCGCGCAGGATCGCGTATCCGCCGCCGAGCAGCGCGGGCAGGCCGACCAGCGCCAGGCCGATCCGGTTGCCGAGGTAGGCGCGCATCCGGTCAGCCACCGGTCCGGCGTAGCCGTACCACGACCTCGCCCGCGCCGGACGCGCCCAGCGCGGCCAGCCGGTCCCCGACGTCCGCGCCGACCTGCCGCAGCAGCGTGGCCGGGCGCTGCGCGCCGGTGACCACCATGATCTCGATCCGCCTGCGGCCGAGCCGCACCCGCGCCCGGTCCACCCCGGCGACGCCCTCGGCGACGGTCCGCAGCGTACGGCGCAGCCCGGCGCGCGTGAACCCGACCACGATCAGGGGGTCGCGGGTCTCGGCGGGCACCAGGCGGGTACGGCCGGGCAGTGCCGCGATCGCCAGCAGCGCGCCGCCGAGCACGGCCAAGGCCGCCGCGCCGGCCTGCACGAACGGATCGGACCACGTCCGCGCGTCCAGCGCGGCCACGATCCGGTCGAACGGCACGACCCGCGGCGGCGCGCCCAGCACCGCCCCGACCGCCTCGGCGGCGGCCAGCAGCGACACCGCCGCGAGCCCGGCGGCCACGGCGACGCCCGCGGGGGCCCGGGTCGGCCGCAACGCCCGCGCCGCGCCCCGCGCGGCATCGTGGCGCTCCTCGTCGCCTTCGGGGGGCGCACGGTCGATGGTCTGCTCCGGCGAAGTCGTCACGGCGAACACAGCTACACCGCCCCACCCCCGCCACGGCGGGGACGAACCACCCGCTTGCGCGATCGGGGAACACGACCGGACCAGAATTTACGCACGCCCCTGCATCACCGCCCGCCCGCGCAGGAGTATGGGCGTCACCGGGAGTACGCGGCCGCACGACGTACGGCGGCCGGGCGAGAGTACGGCCACGCGGGAGTACGGCCGCCGACAAGGAGTACGCGCCCGCCGGAGTACGGCCGGCTGCGCGGCGTACGGCGGGCCGGGCGCATGCGGGTGCGGCGGCCGGGTGGGATCGCGGGG
>NZ_POUA01000407.1 GCF_003236385.1 Spongiactinospora gelatinilytica | reverse complement strand
GCGGGGGGCAGCATGTCGTCCAGGGGTAGGCCGGGGACCCGGTCCACCGGATGGCTTGCCGGGACGCCCGCCCAGCGCAGTAGGGTCGCGGTGGCTTCGGCGCGGTCCGGTTCGGCCAGGCCGGCGATGTTGGCCCCGTGGTTGGCCCCCGGGGCGACGTACAGCGCCGAGTCCCGTCCGCTGGGTGTGAAGCGCTCCGCGCCCCACGGGTCGTTCTCACCGTAGATGAACATCATCCGCTCCGAGCGGGTGCGCACCCAGTGGTCCACATCGAGCATGGGCCACGGGTCGTGCCGGGAGCGCAACTCGGCGGGGAGCACCGAGTTGGGCTGGTTGAGGTTCTTGTACCGCAGCAGCCCGCGCAGGTGCCGGTAGCTCATGGTGGCCCAGCCGAGCTGGGCGGCCGCCTGGTAGTAGTACGGCCTGTAGTACTCCTGGCCCTGGTCGGTGTAGAAGCCGAAGGACGCCACCGCGTCGATCCAGGCGTACAGCTCCTCGTCCGTGGCGGTGGCGGCGGGCACGGTGGCGCAGGCCGCGGTGGTGCGGTACTGCCAGAACGCCCACGCCGTGTCGAGGACGGTCATCTCGAAGCCCCTGTCGGCGGTGCCCAGGGTCTTGGCGAAGGTGTACCCCTTGCGCGCGGCTTCGGCCTCCAGCAGCGCCACCATCCGGTCCCGGCGCGAGAGGGCCTGCCGCTGGACCTCTTCCAGCGCCTTGCGGCAGGACGGCTCGCCCACCGTCTCGAAGAAGCGGTCATAGGCGCGGTCGGCCGGATTGACGTGGTCGTTGGGCGCCACGTAGGCCACCACGGCGTCGATGTCGCGGGGATAGAACCGGCGGTGATAGACCGATGTCATGCCCCCCTTGCTGGCGCCCGTCTGGATCCACTTGCCGGAGTAGATCGGCTTGAGCGCCTGGACGATGTGGTGCTCGTCGGTGGCCGCCTGCCAGATCGTCAGGTTCCGCCAGTCGGCGGGCGCGGGGCGGGACGGGGTGAAGAAGCGGTGTTCGAGGGAGACCTGGTTGCCGCCGATCAGCGCGGTGGGCTCGGTACGGCTGGCCCCGGGGTAGGGCGGGAGGCCGTAGCCGCCGGTGAACAGGACGGTCGGGGCGTCCTCGGCGCGGTGGAGGAGGGTGAGCCGCTGCTGGAAGGTGGCGCCGCGCGGCTTCCTGTGGTCGGCCGGCTGGGTGAAGCTGAGGATGAAGTACCGGTGACCGGGCACCGGCCGGCCTTCCGAGACCACCGTCAGCCCGGGGACGGCCTTGAGCCTTTCCAGGATGTCATCGCCGGTACCGGACGCCGACGCTGGCGCCGCCTGGACGGTGAACGCGACGGGCAGCGCCATGGATAAGGCCGCGAGCATGGCCAAGAGCCGATTTCGCACGGTATGCGCCTCTCGACGGGAGCTGTGGGGCCTCGACGCTATACCGCAATCACAAATCCGTTAATACCTGCTTCTCCCATAACGTGATGGCATATCACCGGGACAGGTGGCTACGTTGGACAGAGGGACCGGGCCACATGTGGGTGTGCGTCCGCCCTTTGACGAAGGAGGCGCGCGGGTGAGCGCGAACACCGCGAGGATGGGATTCGTCGGCGTGGACACGGCGAACTCCTCCATCCGCAGGGTCTTCCCCCTGTGGGCGCGTGAGCTGGCGCTGCCCACCGACGAGCTGGTGGGCCATGACCTGCCGCTGGACGCGCCCGACTCGGCCTACCGCGAGCTGGCCGCGAACATGCGCGCCGACCCTGGATATCGCGGTGCGCTGATCACCACCCACAAGATCCGGATGTGGGAGGCGGCCGGTGACATGTTCGCCGAACTGGACGAGTTCGCGCGGCTGTGCGGGGAGATCTCCTCGGTGAGCAAGCGCGGTGATCTGCTGATCGGCCATGCGAAGGACCCGCTCACGGCGGGCCTGGCGATGGTGGACTTCCTGCCGCGCGGGCATTTCGCCCGTACCGGGGCCGAGGTGGTCTGCCTCGGCGCGGGCGGGGCGGGCAGCGCGATCACCTGGTGGCTGGCCCACCACGACGACCCCCCGCGCCGCATCGTGTGCGTGGACACCGACCCGGCGCGGATCGAGCGGCTGCGCGGCGTACACGCCAGGGGCGGCCTGCCGTCCGGGATGTTCGGCTACGAGGTGGCGGACGCGGCGCCCCTGGTCCGGCAGGCCCCACCCGGCAGCCTGGTGATCAACGCCACCGGCATGGGCAAGGACCGCCCCGGCTCCCCGCTCCCCGCCGGTACGCCGTTCCCCGAGCGCGCCCTGGTCTGGGAGCTGAACTACCGCGGCTCACTGGAATTCCTCGCCCAGGCCCGCGCACAGCGCGAGGAGCGCGGCCTGACCGTGGAGGACGGCTGGTCCTACTTCATCCACGGGTGGAGCCAGGCGATCACCGCGATCTTCGACCTGACGCTCACACCGGACCTGGTACACGAACTGGCCAAGATCGCCGAAGTGGTCCGCTGAAGCCCGTCACCCACAAGGGGTACCGGACGACCGCCGCGACCTTCAGCCCACCGCTCACGCCCAATCTGACGCGCAAACCGGACGATGCGCTGGTGGCCTACGTGCGACCGTTCAGCGGGGTTTGGGGCATACCGGAATGGCCCATGCCGGGAACTGGCCGGATGCGGACTTGATCGGAAGTCCGCTGGACGGGGCCGCCCCGGCCGTCGTGGGCGCATCGCGCCCGGTGGCGGCGGGGCGCAGCGGCCCGGCAAGGTGGGCGGCGGCAGGCCCCGCCCGTGCCACGGACGGCCCTGTACCGAGGGCGGAGATCCCCTGGTGATCGCGCCCTCGCGGCCCGCCGGCGGGCCCGGAACGGCGATCCGGGAACCGAGATCACTATGCCCCAAAAGCAGATATAGGCCACTATCCCGTGTTATTACCGTCTTTATCACTAATACGCAAAAGATGGGGTAGCCCGGCAATGGCGATCTTTGATAGAAGTTTTCCCGCGCTGGCAATCGAATTCGCCGCCGTAGGCCCCTGTCAAATCGGTTATCCGTTAAGGGCGAATAGTGACTGCACTGATTCGGCCCCTTTCTCTCGGGGGACACCGGAGTTCGCTGCGGCGATCGCCGCACGTTCCGCGCGCCCCCGTGCGGGAGGCCGCGCGTGCTCGCTGACGACTTCTTCCTCATCGCCTGGGACACCACCAGGTCGGGCAGGGCGCGGCTGAACCAGCAGGCCACCGCGCTCGGCCTGGCCGGGGCACTGATCGGCGAACTCGTGCTGCAGAACCGGCTCGCCGTACGCGGCCCGCAGCTCCGGCCCACCGCCCGGCACCAGGCCGCCGACCTGCTCTCCGACCGCGTCCTGGCCGAGATCAGGAACGCGCCCCAGCACACGGACGTGCGGACCTGGCTGGCCTACCTGGCCAAGGACGCCATCACCTCGGTGGCCGAACGCCTCATCCGCGCCGGCCTGGTGGAACACGAACCGCCCAAGCTGCTGCGGCGCAGGTACAGCCGCTACTACTCGCGCGACTTCGGCAAGGCCACCTGGCCGTCCATCCGGCTGCAGACGGCGCTGGTGAAGGGACGGCAGATGACGCCGGCCGACATGGCCATGGCGGCGCTCGTCGACGCGTGCGGGCTGCTGGACGCCGTGGTCCCCGACCCGGCCGAACGGCCCACGGCCCGCCGCTACCTGGCCGCCGTGCTGGCCGCGATGCCGCCGCCGCTGACCGACCTGACCAGGCACGTACAGGCGGCGGTGGGCGACGCCGTGCTCGCCTACCGGACGTAGGGCGCACCTTACCCTCCCGGTCGTCTCCTCCCCCTCCCGGAGACACGTATCCAGAGAGGAACGCGATGCTCATCGATCATCCCGGCTCCGGCTCCGGCACCGACACCATCGCCGGAGCCTTGGCCGCCGACCGCCTCGGGGCGCCGTCGGTCGTCTATTTCGTACTGTCGGCGGCGGCCCCCCTCACCGTCGTGGCAGGCGTGGTGACCACCGCGTACGCGGTGACCGGCATCACCGGCCTGCCGATCGCCTTCCTGGTGGTCGGCGCGGTGCTGGCGCTGTTCTCCGTCGGCTACGTGGCGATGGCCCGGCACATCGCCAACGCCGGGGCCTTCTACGCGTACGTCACCAACGGCCTGGGCCGCCCGGCGGGCGTGGGGGCCGCCTGGATCGCCCTGATCGCCTACAACGCACTGCAGGTCGGCCTGTACGGCGCGCTCGGCGCGACGGCGGCCCCGCTGATCGTGCAGTGGGCCGGAGTGGAGATCCCCTGGTGGCTGATCGCCCTGGCCGCCTGGCTGCTGGTGGCCGCGCTCGGCGTGATGCGCGTCGATGTGAACGGCAGGCTGCTGGCCGTGCTGCTGACCGCCGAGGTGGCGGTCATCCTGCTGTTCGACGTGGCCGATCTGCTCAATCCCGCGGCGGCCGGCGCGGCCTCCGCGCTGTCGCCCGCCGCGCTGTTCGCCCCCGGCGTGGGCGCGCTGCTGGTGATCGCCACCACCGGGTTCGTGGGGTTCGAGTCGTCCGTGGTCTTCTCCGAGGAGAGCCGCGACCCGCGCAGGACCGTGCCGATCGCGACCTACGCCTCCGTCGCCATCATCGCGGTCCTGTACGCGCTCTCGTCGTGGGCGATGACGGTGGCCACCGGCCCGGAAGGCATCGTGGCGGCCGCCCGCCGCGACGGCCCCGAGACGATCTTCGTACTGGCCACGGCGCACCTCGGCGACACCGTGGTGACCATCGCCAGGGTCCTCTTCCTGACCAGCCTGATCGCCGCGATGATCTCCTTCCACAACACCACCGCCCGCTACTTCTTCGCGCTCGGCCGGGAGCGGGTGCTGCCCGCCGCGTTCGGGCGTACCGGACGGCGCACGGGAGCCCCCAAGATCGGGTCGCTGGCGCAGAGCACGCTCGGCCTTATCGCGATCGTCGTCTACGCGATGGCGGGTCTGGACCCGCTGGTGCACCTGTTCTTCTACACGGGCACCTTCGGCGGGTTCGGCGTACTCCTGCTGATCGCCGCCACCTCGGTCTCGGTGGTCGCGTTCTTCGCCAGGAATCCCACGGGCGAGAGCGTCTGGCGCCGCGTCGCCGCCCCGGTCCTCGCCACCGCGGCGCTCGTCACGATGGTGTCGCTGGCGCTGGCGAACTTCGCCACGCTGCTCGGGGCCGAAGAGGACAGTCCGCTGCGCTGGGCGCTGCCGGCGATCTACGTGGTGGCCGCCGCCCTGGGCGTGGCCTGGGCACTGGTCCTGCGGGCGACCCAGCCGGGCGTCTACGCGCGCATCGGCATGGGGGCCAAGGCCGTCACCGGAGGCGCCCCGTGAGCGCCGTCGTACGGCTCGCCGCGGCCGCCGAGGCCGGCCCGGTCACCGAGCTGATCGCCACCGCCTTCGCCCGGCTGGCCGCCGTCTCCTACCTGGTGCCCGCCGTCGCCGAGCGGCACCGGGTGATGGCGGACAACTTCCGGATCTTCGTGGACCACGCGGTGGGGCACGGGCGGATCGAGGTCGTCGGGGAGGACGCGGCCCCGGTGGCCGCCGCGGTCTGGTTCCCGCGTACCGTCCCGCTGCCCGAGCCGCACGACTACGACCGCCGCCTGGTCGCCGCCTGCGGGGAGTGGACCGAGCGGTTCCGGGTGCTGGACACGCTCTTCGAGAAGCATCATCCGGCCGAGCCGCACCACCACCTGGCGTTCCTGGCCGTTCACCCGTCCCGGCAGAACGAGGGGCTCGGCAGCACACTGCTGCGGCACCACCACGCGGAACTCGGTCCGGACGTGCCGGCGTACCTGGAAGCGAGCAGCGCGCGCAGCCGCGCCCTGTACGCCCGGCACGGGTATCAGTCCCGCGACCCGTTCCACCTTCCGGACGGCACGCCGTTCTGGCCGATGTGGCGGCCGGCGGGCTCCCCCGTCTGACGCGCCGGGCGGCGCCGCCTTCCGCAATGGCCCTGCGGAGAGGGCGGCGCCGCCGGCGTGGCGTCCGCTACGCGCCGATGGAGTGGGAGACCACGCGGGTTCCCGGCTCGCAGAGCAGCAGGTTGCGGGTGCCGGTGAACTCCCTGGTGATGTCCTCGGTCGTCCTGCTGTCGGGATGGGTCTTGCAGCGGATCCAGTGGACGTACGTGCCGTGCTCGCGGCACTCGACGAACGAGCCGCGGCCGTCCCTGACGGTCTGCAGCCGGCACTCGATCGGCGACTGCGCCCAGGACTCCGCCGACGACGCGGCGGCGGCCGGGCCGCCGGCGAGCAGCCCGGCGGCGAAGAGCGCCGGGGCGGCGAGCGTGATGATGACGCGTTTCACCATGTGATCCTCCAGATTCGAGGTGCTGTGGGACAGAAACCGCCGCGACCGAGGGTGTCATGGCCGCGGCATGTACTCATGGTGGAGACGCCCGCCCCGCCCCGGCCGTCACGGCAGGCCAACGCAGGCCAAAGTCCTCCCAAATGTCGGCCACGGTGACCGGCGAACACCCGCGAACACCCCAAGTCCCCGGCAGATCCTGACAAAGCGGCTCTCCCACCGGATAACCCGACTTTCCCGGGTGATTCCCCCGGCGACCGGCCCGGCCGTTCACATCAGGTTCACAGCGGCCCCGCTAGCTTCCCCGCATGCGAAGGACACTGGCGGGCCTGGCGGCCCTGGCCCTCCTCACCGGCATGGGGGCGTGCGCAAGTGACCCCGGCGACCCGGCCGCCGGCCCCGGCACAAAGGAGCGGAGCGGCGCGACGGGTGGGCCC
>NZ_POUA01000406.1 GCF_003236385.1 Spongiactinospora gelatinilytica | reverse complement strand
GTGTGGGGACAGACGGGCGCGTGCGTAAGCGGCGGCGCAGGCGGGGGTTCTCGCGGGCGGAACTGACACAGAGCGCCGCGATCACCGTGGCCCTGCTGCTGGTACTGGGCCTGCTCGCCGCCTGGAGCGTCCTGGTCCCCGGTGTGGACGCCTGGGAGAACATCGTGGTGGCCATCATCGGATCGCTGCGGCTGACCGGCCCGGTCGCCGCCGCCTTCGCCGGCTGGGTCGCCATGCGCAAGCGCCGGGCGACCGCCAAACGCCCGCTGACGCCATGGCGGGCGATGAAGGCCCCGCTCGCCATCATGGCCGTGGTGGCGGTGTCCTTCACGGTCACCGCGCTGCTGTTCGCGGTCAGGAGCGTGCTCACCGAGCAGGCCGGGCGGCTGCCGCCGAGCGCGCTCGCCATGGGCATGGCCGGGCTCGGGCTGTACGTCGCGATCGGCTGGGTCACCGGCTGGGCCCTGCCCTGGACGATCACGCCCGCGCTGGCGGCGCTCGGCTGCTACGGGCTGTTCACCTGGTTGATGGAGGGATCGACGTGGGCCGAACGCCTGGCGCCCGCCACGCGCGAGCCGTACGACGTCTTCCAGGGCCTCAGCGGGGCCGCGTTCGCGGACCAGACGCTGTGGCTGATCGGCGCGAGCACCGCGCTGATGCTCGGCTGGGCGGCCACGGTCACCCGCCAGGGCGCGCTGCTCGGCGCGGCACTGGTCGCGGTGCTGGCGGCCGGGGCAGGGCTGGTCAGGCTGGCCGGCGGCCCGCCGGCGGGCGGCGCGTCACCGCCGGTCGCCTACAGTTGCCAGGAGTGGCCGATCACGATCTGCGTCCATCCCGGGATGCGCAACGGGCTCACCGACCTGGGCGCGACCTTCACCAAGATCGCATCCCGGCTGAGCGGCACGCCCGCCGAGTTCACCAGGGTCGAGCAGCGCCCGCGGCGCGCCGAGGGCGACCCCACGCCCGGCGTGGTCCCGGTCCACGTCGATGACCTGGAGTCGGGGTTCGCCGACAAGGCGGCGGAGGAGTTCCTGGAGACCCTGGCCGGCGACTGCGCCGACCGGCGGCCCGGCGGCTACCGCGAGATCGTGATGTCCTGGCTGCGCGGCGAACCGCTGCCCGGCGGGCCGCTGCCCGAGCACCAGTACGCCGCGGCGTGGTTCTCCGGGCTCACCGAGGCCCAGCGCCGGGAGTGGCTGCGCATGTTCTACACCGACTTCACCGCATGCACGCTACGCGCCGAGCACTTCGGCGGGGGCCCGCAGCGGTTGCGGGCGGACGGCGGCCACGACGGCGGCCCCCGGCCCAAGCCCGCCTTCCCGGCCCCCGCGCAGTCGCCGCGGGCCTACCTGGAGCGCCCGTCGCCGGGGCCCGCCGGGCCGCCACGGCCGTCGGGGGCGCCCACCCCGCCGCCCGTCGCCGAGGCGAGGGGCGACCACGACCACGACGAGCGCGGTGATCACGATGAACACGAGGAGCATGAGGAGCGTCATGAGCGCGGCGATCGAGGCGATGGCGATACGGACCTCCGGGCCAGGCACGGCGAACGCCTCGCGGTGCCCCTCACGGACGAGGATCGGGCGGAGGTCGTGGACCCCGCCGATCACCACGAACTCCGCCAGGACCTGAAAGATCATTACCATGTCGGGAATGACGGCCCGGCCAGGGGAAACCCTCCTGAGTGGCGTCCGCCGGCGGTCCGGGCACGGCCCGGCGGGGCGGACGTCCGGTGATAAGCCCGCTCCCGGGGGAAGGACAAGCACGTGACCGTCGCCCTGCTCGTGGTGGGCGCCCGGCTGGCCTGGGCCTGGCTCGATCCCTTCGGTGAGCGCGGGATCGACCGCAGCGGCCCGGCCATCCTCACCTCGATCCAGGACCTCAGCAGGTTCCAGGCCGCGACCGGCAACTTCCAGGTGGTGGTGGATCTGCAGAGGGACGCCGCGTTCCTGCCCGACGCGATCAAGGGCAGCCGCACGCTGTTCGTCGGAGCGGGGTCGGTGGACGCCTATGTCGACTTCGCCGCGATGCCGAGCGGCGCGCTGACCGTCTCCCCCGACCGCGCCGCGGTGACCGTACGCCTGCCGCGCGCCGCCCTGGCCAAGCCCAACCTGGACAACCGGCGTTCCTACGTCTACCACCAGCAACGCGGCATCCTGGACCGGGTGCAGGAGTTCCTATCGTCCTCGCCGGGCGACCAGCGGGAGCTCTACGTGCTGGCGGAGCGGAAGATCGAAGAGGCCGCCCGCGCGAGCGACCTCGCCCGCCGCGCCGAACAGAACACCAGGCTCATGCTGGAGGGCATGCTCAAGTCGCTCGGCTTCCAGCGCGTCACGGTCAAGTACGCCGACCAGCCGTGACCCCGCCGCGGCACGCGCTCACAGCGCGGCCACCAGCCGGTCGGCGGCGCTGTAGGGGTCGGTGTCCCCCGCGACCACCTGGGCGGCCAGCGACTCCAGGCGGTCGCCGCCGCGCAGCCCGGTGAACCCGGCCCGCAGCGCGGTCAGCGCGATCGCCTCGATCTCGTCGCCCGCCCTGGCCAGGCGGCGGCGTTCCAGCTCGCCGGAGGCGGCCATGTGGTCGTGGTGCTTGGTCAGCGCGGCCACGACGTCCTCGCCGCCCTGTCCGCGCGCCGCCACCGTGGTCACGATGGGCGTCTTCCACGGCCGCTCCACCATGGCGATCATGTTGCGCAGCTCGCGGACCGTCGCCTGGGCGCCCTCCCGGTCGGCCTTGTTCACCACGAAGACGTCGGCGACCTCCAGGATGCCCGCCTTGGCCGCCTGGACGCCGTCGCCCATCCCCGGGGCGAGCAGCACGATCGTGCTGTCGGCCAGCGAGGCGATGTCCACCTCGGCCTGGCCGACCCCGACGGTCTCGATCAGGATCACGTCGCAGCCCGCCGCGTCCAGCACGCGCAGCGCCTGGGGGGTGGCCCAGGCCAGGCCGCCGAGGTGGCCCCGGCTGGCCATCGAGCGGATGAACACCTCGCGGTCGGTGGCGTGGTCCTGCATCCGCACCCGGTCGCCGAGCAGCGCGCCGCCGGTGAAGGGGCTGGAGGGGTCCACCGCGAGCACCCCGACCCGCTTGCCCAGCTCGCGGTAGGCCGCGACGAGCATCGCCGTCGTGGTGGACTTGCCGACCCCGGGCGAGCCGGTCAGGCCGATGACGTGCGCGGGCTCGGGCCTGCGGGCCGCGCACAGCTCGGCGGTGATCTGCCGGACCTCGGGCGCGGCGTTCTCGATGAGGGAGATCAGCCGGGCCACGGCGCGCGGCCCGCCGGAGCGGGCCTGCCGTACCAGGCCGGGGACGTCCACGGCGGCCCGTGGACGCGGCCCCGTCTCGGAAGCCGTCATGCGGGCCGTCACGCCCGGGGAACGCGCAGCAGCAGCGCGTCGCCCTGGCCACCGCCACCGCACAGACCGGCCGCGCCGAGGCCGCCGCCGCGGCGGCGCAGCTCGTACGCGAGGGTCAGCGCGAGCCGCGCGCCGGAGGCGCCGATCGGGTGACCGAGCGCGATGGCGCCGCCGTTGACGTTGACGCGGTCCATCGGCACGCCGAGGTCCTTGACCGACTGGAGCGCGACGGCGGCGAACGCCTCGTTGATCTCCAGCAGGTCGAGGTCGGCGGCGCTCAGCCCGGCCTTGCCGAGCGCGTGCTTGATCGCGTTGGCGGGCTGCGACTGCAGCGAGTTGTCCGGGCCGGCGACGTTGCCGTGCGCGCCGATCTCGGCGAGCCAGGTCAGGCCCTCGCGCTCGGCGCGCTCGCGGGACATCACCACGACCGCGCAGGCCCCGTCGGAGATCTGCGAGGCGGAACCGGCGGTGATCGTGCCGTCCGGGCTGAACGCGGGCTTGAGCCTGGCCAGCGCCTCGATGGTGGTGTCGCCGCGCACGCCCTCGTCGGTGGTGACCAGCACCGGCTCGCCCCGCCGCTGCGGGACCGGCACCGGGACGATCTCCTCGTCGAAGACGCCGTTCTTGATCGCGGTGGCGGCCAGTTGGTGGGAGCGGACGGAGAAGGCGTCCTGGTCCTCGCGGGTGAGCGACAGGCGGTGGTTGTGCCGGTCGGTGGACTCGCCCATCGGGATGTGGTCGTAGGCGTCGGTGAGGCCGTCGAGGGCCATCGAGTCGACCACCTCCGCGCCGCCGTACTTGACGCCCTTGCGCAGGCCCGGCAGCAGGTGCGGGGCGTTGGTCATGGACTCCATGCCGCCGGCCACCACGACCTCGAACTCGCCCGCCCTGATGAGCTGGTCGGCCAGAGCGATCGCGTCCAGACCGGAAAGGCATACCTTGTTGACGGTCAGCGACGGCACGGTCATGGGGATGCCCGCCTTGACGGCGGCCTGGCGGGAGGAGATCTGCCCCGCGCCCGCCTGAAGCACGTGGCCCATGATCACGTACTGCACCGCCTCGGGGGCGACCCCGGCGCGGTCGAGCGCGGCCTTGATCGCGATACCGCCGAGATCGACGGCGGGCAATGCGGACAGGGCTCCGAGGAGGCGACCGATGGGGGTGCGCGCTCCAGCGACGATGACAGAACCCGACATCTCAGACCTCCTGGGCACGATCAGCGAGCGGTTCTGTCACCATACCCACGAGGGCCCGGACGCTCGCCATGGAGGTGGCCTATGTTCCTGCGCATCGATCACGTCGGGATCGCCTGTCACGACCTCGAAGCGAAGATCGCCTTTTTCGAGTCGACGTTCGGCATGACCGTGGTGAGCCGTGAGGTGAATGAGGAGCAGGGGGTACGCGAGGCGATGCTGCACGTCGCAGACGGTCCGAACGGCTCGTCATATGTGCAGCTTCTCGAACCGCTGAGCCCCGACACGCCGGTGGGCAAGTTCCTCGCCAAACGGGGCGAGGGCGTCCATCATGTCGCTTTCGGCGTGCCCGACGTCGCCGAGGCGATGACGGAACTCGGCGGAAAGGGAATCCGGCTGCTCGACGAGCGGCCGAGGCACGGCTCGATGGGATCCTCGATCGCCTTCCTGCATCCCAAGGACGTGGGCGGGGTGCTGACCGAGCTCGTTCAGGCGCCGGAAGCACGGTCTTGACCCGCTCCCCTAACGCAAGAAACGCTCATTCGTAACAAGTCGCGCATAACGCCTGAGGGGGCGGCCAACACGGCAGTGGCAGAGTACGCTGGCGTATCACCGGACGTGGATTCCTCCGCCGACGCGCCAGCGCGGTCGCGTCGGCACGGGCTCCCGCCTCGGAAAGCCCCGACTCATCCCGTCCGGCCCGTGTAGCCGTCTCGACAACCCAGGATCGAGCCTCCATGCAGTCCGACATCGACGCCCAGCTCAACAATTTCTTCGAGGACGCCCCCGCGCGGGAGTTCGACGTGGTGCTCCGGGGCTATGACCGGCACCAGGTCCACGACCATCTCAAGACGCTCGACACCGAGTTGCGCCAGGCGAGGGAGCAGGCCGGCGCCCTCCAGCGCGAGCTGTCCGACTCCAAGCGGCAGCTCCAGGAGCAGGAACGGCCGACCTACTCCGGGTTGGGGGCCCGGATCGAGCAACTGCTCCGTCTGGCGGAGGAGCAGGCCACGGAGCTGGTGCAGGCGGCCAGGTCCGAGGCCAACGAGATCAAGGCGGCGGCCAAGGTGGAGGCCGCGGAGCTGCGCGCCGCCGCCGAGAACGAGGCCGCCGACAAGCGGGCGGTCGCCACCCGAGAGGCCGAAGAGACCCGTACCACCGCCGAGCGCGAGGCCGAGGAGATCCGCTCGACCGCCCACCGCGAGGCCGACGAACTCACCTCGACCACCGAGCGCGAGGTCTCCAAGCTGCGCGCCACCGCCGACCACGAGGTGGCGGAGAAGCGCGCCGACGCCGAGCGCGAGATCGCCAAGCTGCGCACCACCACCGAGCGCGAGGTCGCCCAGTTGCGCGCCTCCACCAAGCGCGAGCGTGACGAGGTGCTCACCACCGCCAAGCGCCAGGCCGACGAGATGCGCGCCCAGGCGCAGCGGGTGCTGGAGGAGTCCGAGGCCAAGCGCGCCCAGGACGAGGCCGAGTTCGAGATCCAGCTCGCCGCCCGCAGGGAAGAGGCCGAGCGCCAGGAGGCCGAGCGGCACGCCACCGCGCAGGCCGCCACCCAGAAGCTGGTCGCCGAGGCCGAGCAGCGGGCGGCCACCGCCGAGCAGCGGGCCGCCAAGGCCACCCAGCAGGCCGACCAGACCCGCCGCGACGCCGACACCCACGCCAAGCAGCTCCTGGCCAACGCCAAGAAGAACGCCGAGCAGGTCGTCGCCGACGCCAAGTCCAGCGCCGAGTCGATCGTGCACGAGGCCAAGACCGAGGCCAAGCGGTCCCTGTCGGCGGCCCAGCAGCAGGTGGACGAGCTGACCAGGCAGCGCGACAGCATCACCAGCCACCTCGCGCAGCTTCGCCAGTTGCTCGGCGGGGCGGCGCTGCCCGGCATGGAGCCGCCGGCTCCCGAGCCCGCCATCGCCGCGGCTCCGGCCAAGCCGGCCCTGGCGCCCTCCAGGGCCGCCGAGAAGCCCGCCATACCGGCGCAGTCCCCCGCTCCGGCTCCGGCGGCGAGCAAGGACTCCGGCGACGAGTCGGAGTGGTGGCAGGAGTAGGCACCGCCCCGGCGCACGGGGACTGAATCACGGGGCGGCACGACGGCTATCGGGGAGAGCCTGGCGACCTTGGGTCGCTAGGCTCTCCTTTGCCTTTTGCCCGCCTTTGGAGGATCTGTGACCACCGGCCCGGCC
>NZ_POUA01000405.1 GCF_003236385.1 Spongiactinospora gelatinilytica | reverse complement strand
GATCGTCCACCTCGGCGGTGTGGAGCACCTGAGCGACTGGGCCGAAGACGTGCCCGCGACGGCGCGGCTGCTCGCCGAACGCTTCTGGCCAGGGCCGCTCACTCTGGTCTTGCGGCGCGGCCACCGAGTGCCCCTTGAGACGACGGGCGGTCTGGAGACGATGGCCGTACGCGTACCCGGCCACCCCGTTGCGCTTGCGCTGCTGTCGGCTTTCGGAGGCGGTGTCGCGGCCCCGTCCGCCAACCGCTTCGGCTCGGTCAGCCCCACCACGGCCGGCCACGTTCGCGCGGAGCTCGGTGATGCCGTCGACTTCGTGCTGGACGGCGGTCCCTGCGAGGTCGGCGTCGAATCGACCATCGTCGACGCGACGGGTGATGTGCCGAGCGTACTTCGGCCTGGCGGGGTGACACGCGAAGATCTCCAGGCGGTGCTGGGGCGCCCGCTCGCGGTCCACCCGACGAGCCAGGTCCGGGTACCTGGTCAGCACCCGTCACACTATGCGCCGCGTGCCCGGGTCGTCCTGGTCGAGCCTGAGAAGGTGATCGCCGAGGCGGAGCGCGCGCAGGATCTCGGGCACCAGGTAGGCGTTCTCGTTCCGCCGTCCTTCGCCGCTGCCGCCGTGAAAGCGCACGCCGTGGTGACGGTCCCCGGCTCGACGGCCGCTTACGCACGTCGGCTGTACAAGTTCCTGCGCGAGTTCGACCAGCAGGGGTGTGACCTCATCGTCGCCTCCTTGCCGGTGGAGGAGGGCCTGGGACTCGCGATCGCCAACCGGCTCCGCCGCGCTGCGGGACCCCGGCCCGCCGAGTGACCGGCCCCCGCGCCGTATGCCGGGGCGGCGTGGTGTGGCTGCGAGGGGACACGCCGCACTGGTCATCGAGCTTGGACTGCCACCTCGGCTCCGGATGGCCGGTCGCGGGCATGCCCGGGAGCTTCTGAAGCGCGTTGACCAGGTGATCTCGGCCGCAAGGAAGCCGATGACCAGCGCTATGGATCGACAGGGGCAAGCGATCTGATGCCGTCTCAGGCACCGGTCACCGTCTGGGGCATCGCCACCGGCCCGCGAGTGGTGACCAGGCGCGCGCTTCCGTCGGCCAGCCGGTAGGACAGGCCCACCACGGCGGTCCGCCCGGTGGTGATCTGGTCGGCCAGGACCCGGGAGCGGTCGGCGAGGAGTTCGGCGGTGCGGCGGATGTGCTCGGCGATGATGTCGTCGTCTTCGGTGAGCCCGGCGGCCCGGGCGGCCAGGACGCTGGAGGTGACCCGCTCGATGACGTCGCGTACGTATCCGGTGGTGCTCACACCCCCGGCCACGGCGGCGCGGGCCGCGGCCACCGCGCCACAGGAGTCGTGACCGAGCACCACGACCAGCGGGCAGTCCAGCACGCTGACCGCGTACTCGATACTGCCCAGCACCTCCGGCCCCGCCACGTGCCCGGCGGTACGCACCACGAACAGATCGCCCAAGCCCTGGTCGAAGATGATCTCCGCGGCGAGGCGGGAGTCGGAGCAGCCGAACACCACGGCGAACGGGCGCTGGCCCGGCGCGGTCTCGGCGCGGCGCGCGGCGTCCTGGTTCGGGTGCTGCGGCGCGCCGGCGACGAAGCGCCGGTTGCCGGTCAGCAGCAACTCCAGGGCATCAGCGGGAGACGGTGCGGCGGCGGTGGTCATGGCCACAAGGCTACAGCCCAGCCCACCGCCGTGGCGGAATGCGATCGCTGGGCGTCCCGCGGGGCCGAATACTCCTTGCACACGCCTACCCCACGCCGCCGGCTCACCCGCCCGCGGCCGGGAGGAACGAGGCCCACCGCGCATAGGCCGCCTGGAAACTCACCCCCGCCGCCGCGGCGACCTGAGCCCAGGAGGCCCCACATCCCAGGGCGGCCCGCACCGCGCGGGTCAGCCGCCCATCCGCGGCCTCGGCTTCGGCCGCGATGCGGGCGAGCCCCTCCAGGGCGCCGGCCGGTTCGGCGTGATCCCGCCACTCCTCTTCGATCGCCCTTCGCCTCCGGCGGCGGTGTGGCGTACCGGCCGGCCTGCTCGGCCCAGACCACCGGCACCCACAACGGCCCGCGCCAGCCGCACTCGCACAACCCGCGCCAGCCGATCACCAGGCGGCCGTCCTGGATCTTCGACTCAGGGCCGATTTCAGGAACCAAGGCCGTCGGCGGGGCTGATGGCGAAGCGAGGACAAGTCTCTCAAAGGCGCAGCGCTCCCTGGCGTCCCGAGCCGTAGGGGCCCTTGATGCCGTGTCCGCTGGGTGACTGCGCATTTCGGCTGGATGCTGCCTCTCGCCTCATGCGCGCAAGTACGCGTCAATTAACGCAAATGGCACGTACGTATGCAAAGGTGGCCTTCCGCTTAATATCGGCGGGCGAAGTGGTGGAGCACGCGAATAGGCGGTGGAGGCTCCGATGCTGTGATAAAAGAGGTGGGACTTTCCCGGATGAAGCCCGCTACCGGGTATTCCTCTCCGCTACGGGCAAGGTGTCAAAGTGGACCATCTCTGGTTGAATTACCTGAAGGTGCATGTGGCTGCGCGTATCGATCGCGCACGTAACGCACCCAGCCGGGGCGCTTCGGCGGTCGAATGGGTGATCATAACCGCCATTATCGCCGGCGTAGCTTTTGCGCTGGCCACGCTGATAAAGACGCTGGTCGAGCAGCAGCAGGCGGATATCGAAAAGTTCTTCGGGAGCGGTAAGGAGTAAGGAGCCTCGCTAAAAGAGTGACACCCCGGACAAGCAGTTATTGCTTCGTTCAGGGTGTCGCTGCTCGCAGCTGCTTATGTGTGATGAGGGTGTGAAATTTCAGACGAAACGAAAGTTCCCGGTAGCATAAATGGCGCGGCTGCTCAGCGCACCCAAACGCTCGCTTTACATGCTGCTCACTTGATGGCGTTTTGGGCTCCAATACGACCACGGCAGAGCTTGAAGCTCATACTGATGTTCGGCGGGATCGGCAAAGGCGAGCGGAACCGGATCAAGATGCGGGTCCGTACCACCATGGCGGTACAAGCCAAGATCGAGGGCCGCTTCCTCGGCGGACGCCCGCCCTACGGCCGCCGCCTGGCCGATCTCGGCCCGCACCCCACCCAAGGGAGGCCGCCGACGGCAAGCGTCTGCACCGCCTGGAGCCGGACCTGCTGACCGCCCCGGTGGTGAAGCGGATCTTCACCGAATTTCTGAACGGTTCGGGCTTGTACCTGATCGCCGAAGGGCTGACCGGGAAGATCGTGCGAAACGCGTGCACCCCTGGCATCTGCCGCTCTTGCGGCCCGGTCGAGGTCAGGAGGCGCACAGCGCGTACGCGACGACCGTGCCTTTCGGCATCTCGGCGAACCATCCGGAGGCGTCGTAAATGGGGCCGTTGCTGGTGACGTAGTCGCCGATCGTGCCGACGTGGGCGACCTCGAAGGTGACGACCCGGTAGCCGCCGCCCACGACGCAGGAGGTGTTACACATTTCAGCGGTCTGAGTCACGGCCGGTACACGTGGGCGCGGACCGTGAGCAGCACCACGATCAGGATGCACCAGATGATCAGCCCGTCCGCCGACCCGCCGACCCGCCGACCCGTCGAGCAACAGAGCCGCACGACGATGAAGATTCCAAAGATCGCGACATGCTCGGCCCGGTCGCGTACGCCTCAGGCCTCCCTTTCCCGCTCGGTGCGCCGGCGGAGGCGGCGGATGCCGCCGAACCAGGCCGGGACGTCGCGTTCGTCGTCGAAGCCGCGGGCCACGACGATGTCGGTGGAGGAGTGCAGCACGATGGACAGCACGATGGTGACCGCCACCAACTGGAAGACCTGCCGCGAGGCCGCGATCGCGGAACTGAGCACGAGCAGGCCGTAGACCACCGAGGCGAATCCCTTCGGGCCGAACCATGCCACCGCCGCCTGCTCGCGGATCGACAGCCCTGACCCGAGGAAGGAGATCCAGATCGCGACCGGGCGGGCCAGGATGAGCGCCAGGACCGCGAACACCCAGCCCTGCCAGCCGACCGACCCCAGCAGTGCCGGGGTGATGAGCGCCCCGAACACCAGCAGCGCGGCCAGCTTGAACACCTCCGCGATCAACTCGCCGAAGTGCTCGAACGATGCCCGCTGCCGTTCGCCGAAGGTGGCCACGGTGATGCCGGCCGCGAACGCGGCCAGGAACAGGTTGCCGTGGGTGACCTTGCCCAGCGCCAGCACGAGCAGGCCGATGGCCAGGGCGTTGAGCGGCTCGTACTGGGTCGAGGCGGCGAACCAGCGGGTCTGCTCCAGCTTGATCGCCAGCCAGGGCACGGCCACGCCGATCACGATGCCGATGCCCAGTTCCAGGCCCAGTTCGCCGAGATGCAGGTCCGCCGAGCCGGCGGCGATGGCGAGGAAGAGCACGACGAACGGCAGTGCGAGTCCGTCGTTGACGCCGGACTCCACGTTCAGCAACTGGCGTAGCCGCGGCGGTACCTTTTCGTTGCCGACCAGAGCCGCGGCGAACACCGGGTCGGTCGGTGCCAGAACGGCGCCGACCAGCAGCGATTCGACCCACCCGAGGCCGATCAGATAATGGGCCAGCAGGGCGGTGATGACGAGCGTGAGCGGCAGCCCCCAGCCCAGCGCCCGGCCGGGCAGCCGCCAGGCGGTGCGCAGGTCCTTCCATCCGACCCGCATGCCGTCGCTGAAGAGCACGGCGAACAGCGCCAGCTCGGCCAGGCCGCCGACCAGCTCGTCACCGGGGGTCAGGGACAGTACGCCGAGCGCGCCGTCGCCCAGGACGAACCCGGCGACCAGGAACAACGCCGCGGTCGACAACACGGTGCGGTGGGCCAGGCTGGACAGCAGCACGGCCAGCAACAGCAGGCCGGCGAAGGCGGTGAGCAAGGTCATGATCATGGAGTCACCATGGGCCGGAGGAGGGACCGTAGCGCCGCCTCGGTGGTATCGAAGACCGGCAGGAGCGCGAGCAGGCCGGTGACCTGCAGCCATCGGGTGACCCGGGCACCGGGCCGGGCGAACGCGACCGCCGCGCCCGGCCTCCTAAGGTGCCGATGCGCGTTGATCAGGCAGGAGACGCCGGTGGCGTCGAGGAAGGCCAGTTCCGCCAGGTCGATCAGGACGGGCCCGTCCAGGCGGTCCTGAGGAAGCGTCTCCAGCCAGGAGTGCCAGATGCCGGCGGTGTTCCAGACGAGTCGTCCCGCCGGCCGGACGACGAGAACGCCATGGCGTGTGGCTGTGGCGATCGTGAGCGTGTCGTCGTCCATCACCTCTCCAGGCGGGGGTCGATGCCGGTCATGCGAGGTAGCGCAGCCACAGATAGGGCACGCACAGGGTGACGGTCACCGCGGTCACGATCAGGCCGTAGCGGGTGAACTGCCAAAAGCCGATCGGTGTGCCGTTGCGGGCCGCGATGCCCAGTACCACGACGTTGGCCGCCGCGCCGACGGCGGTGGCGTTGCCGCCGAGGTCGGCGCCGAAGGCCAGGGCCCACCACAACACCTGTCCGGGCCCGTCGCCGCCGGTGGCCTGGACCAGGTCGGCGACGATCGGGCTCATCGTGGCGACGTAGGGGATGTTGTCCACGATCGCCGACAGCACCGCCGAGGCGCCCAGCAGCCCCAGCGCGGACAGGCCCGGCCGGCCCTCGGTCGCGGTGAGCGCGGCCTGGGAGATCTGCCCGATCACGCCGGTGTGGACCAGCGCGCCGACCATGACGAACAACCCGGCGAAGAACGTCAGCGTGGGCCACTCGACCTCGCCGAGCGCCTGCGGCGTGGTCACCTTGGTGGCCGCCACCAGGACGCCCGCGCCCAAGATCGCCACCACCGAGGGCTCGTAGTGCAACACCGGATGCAGCACGAACGCCGCCATCACCACGGCCAGCACCGCCAGGCTTTGGACCAGCAGCCGCCGGTCGGCGATCGCCTCCCGCTCGTTCAGGGTCATGATCTGCGCGGCCCGCTGCGGGTCGTAGCGGAACGCCTTGCGGAACAGTACCCGGCACATGGCGATGTAGACCGCCATCAGCACGATCACCATCGGGGCCATATGGATGAGGAAGTCGTTGAAGCCCAGGTTCGCGCGGCTGGCGATGATGATGTTCGGCGGGTCGCCGACCAGCGTCGCGGCGCCGCCGATGTTGGAGGCCATCGCCTCGGCGATCAGGTAGGGGGCCACCGGCAGCGCCAGCCGCTCGCACACCAGGAACGTCACCGGCGCGATGAGCAGCACGGTGGTGACGTTGTCCAGCAACGCCGAGGCCACCGCGGTGATGACGACCAGCAGCACCATCAGCGGATAAGGACGGCCACGGGCGCGTTTGGCCGCCCAGATCGCCAGATACTCGAACACGCCGGTCTGCTTCAGCACGCCGACGATCACCATCATGCCCAGCAGGAGGAAGATGACGTTCCAGTCGATGCCGGTCGCCTCGTCGAAGAACGCGGCGTGGGCGTCGGTGGCGTGGATGAGCAGCATGATGCCCGCGCCGCCGAGGGCGGCGGCCACCCGGTGGATCTTCTCGGTGGCGATCAGCGCGTAGGCTCCCACGAAGACTGCCGTGGCCGCCCAGGCGAGCAGGTTCACGGGCTGGTCACCCGGTCCAGCAGCGCCTGGAGGGTGACCGCGCCGAGCAGGCGGCCCTCTTCTACGACGGCGACGAGCGGGCTGTGGGTGCGTGCCATCAGCGCGGCCAGTTCCAGTACGGTCGCGTTCGGGTCGGTGACCGGCAGTTCGCGGGGTTTGGGGG
>NZ_POUA01000404.1 GCF_003236385.1 Spongiactinospora gelatinilytica | reverse complement strand
CCCCATGACCCCACGCCCGGCCTCGGCCCACGGTCCAATGCGGCGGCCTTGCCCGACGGCCTCTGGCCGGGACAGGCCGGCGGGCGCCCTCACTCTGGGCTCCAGCCGCCATCGACGCCCAAGTCCCGACCCACGGCCCCGCGACCGGTCAACCGGTCGCCGCCCCTGAAACGCCCGGCCTCGGCCCAACGCGGCGGCCTCTGGCCGCGCCGGTGGGCGGGTTCGCCCGGGGGCCTGGTGGTGGTGCCGGAATATGTCGGTGGCCTGCTCTATGTTGGGGCCATTGTCAGGTTGTCCGCCTTGGGTGGCGTTGCCGCCCTGTTTGGCCGTTTTGCCGGAGGCCCCTTCATGACCGAACCGACAGTCGCCGACGGTGGTGGCACCGCGCGCTGGCTGCGCGGCCCGTTCCGTCCCTTCCAGCACGGCCAGTACCGCCTGCTCACCGGCTCCCTGACGGCTTCCCTCCTGGGCGAAGGGCTGTGGCTGATGGCCATGGTCTGGCAGGTGATCGCGCTCGGCGGCGGCGCCGTCGACCTGTCGATCGTCTCGACCGGCACCGCCGTGGGCATGGTGGCGACCGCCCTGCTCGGCGGCGTGGTCGCCGACCGGGTGCCACAGCGCCGCATTCTGCTGGTCACCGAGACCGTTCTGGCCACCGCCGCCGTCGCCATCGCGGTGCTCGCGCTGCTCGGCGTCGTGCAGATCTGGCACCTGGCCGCCGTCGCGCTGATCCGCGGCCTGGGCAGCGGCTTCTACTACCCCGCCTACTCCGCGATGCTGCCCTCGATCGTCCCGGCGAGCCACCTGCTCGCCGCCAACGGTTTCGAGGGCATGCTGCGGCCGGTGGTCCTCCAGGCGGCGGGCCCCGCGCTGGCCAGCCTCATGGTCGCGGCCCACTCCCCCGCCGCCGCGCTGACCGTGGGCGCGGTCGCGCAGGTGGCCGCGATGGCCTTCCTGATCCTGCTCCGCCCGGTCGCGCTACGGCGCGACCGCAGCGCCGAGGCGGACGGGCATCCCGTCCGCTCGATGCTGGCCGACATGCGCGAGGGCTTCGTCTACATGCTGAAGACGCCCTGGCTGCTGGCCACGCTGATCTTCTCCGCGCTGATGGTCCTCCTGGTGATGGGACCGATGGAGGTGCTGATCCCGTTCGCGGTCAAGGACGGCGCGGGCGGCGGCCCGAAGGACCACGCGATCGTGATGGCCGCCTTCGGCGTCAGCGGCGCGCTCGCGTCCCTGATCATGGCCTCCCGCAAACTGCCCAGGCGCTACCTGACCGCGATGAACGTCATGTGGGGCCTGGCCTGCCTGCCGTTCGTGCTGATCGGGGTGGCCAACCAGATCTGGCTGATCGTGGTGGCCGCGTTCGTGCTGGGCGCGCTGTTCAACGCCCCGATGGTGATCTGGGGCACGCTGTTGCAGCGCCGGGTGCCGCCCGCCCTGCTCGGCCGGGTGTCCAGCCTCGACTTCTTCGTGTCGCTGGTCTTCATGCCGATCTCGATGGCGCTCGCCGGTCCGGTGAGCGAGGCGGTCGGCCTGACCCCGACGTTCGTGATCGCGGGCCTGCTCCCGCTGCCCATCGCGATCGTGGCGATCCTGCTCGCCCGCATGCCCGCCGACGAGATCGCCCACCCTCTCGACCACCCGGACGAGGACGCCGTACCGGAGACGGCCGCCACCGCGCGTTGACCGGCGGGGCTCCCTCCCGTGGTGGGAGAGGAGCCCCGCCGGGGGTCAGGCCAGCAGGCTCTGGCCGATCCAGCCGTCCGGGCCGCAGCCCGGCGGGACGGCGAAGACGGCCGAGCCGATCGGGGTCGTCCACTCGTTCAGCAGGTCCGCTTCGGCCAGCCGGCGCTGGACGGGCACGAACTGCCGGTCGATGTCGGCCTGGTAGGACGCGAAGATCAGCCCCGAGTCGGCGGTGCCGCCCGCGGAGACGCCCTCGTCGTAGTTGTAGACCCGGCGGAAGATCCGCATCCCTGGATCTTCGACCCGGGCCCTGCGGATGTGGGCGTACTCCGAGATCATCGGCAGCCCGGCGGCGGTGAGCCGGGCGAAGTCCGGCTCGTCGTGCTCCTGCCTGCCGGTGAGCGGCGCGCCGGTGTCCAGGCGGCGTCCGACGGTGAACTCCTTGGCCACCACGTCGGCGGCGTCCCAGCTTTCCAGCTCGGCGCGGATCCGGCGCAGGACCAGCGTGGTACCGCCGTGCAGCGGGCCGCCGCCGGTGATCCAGACGGCGCGCTCGAAGTCCGGCGTACCGGGGGCGGGGTTCACCGTGCCGTCGAGCTGGCCCATCACGTTGCGCTGGGTGAGCTCGGGCCGCTGGGTGTGCGCGGCCCGGCGGAATCCGCGCTGGGTCCAGCGGACGGTCGCGAACGACCGCACGTCCTTGACGATCATCCGCAGCGCGTGCGCCACGGTGAGCGGGTCGTCCGCGCAGATCTGGACCAGCAGGTCGCCGCCGCTCCAGCGCTCCTCCAGCTTGTCGATCTTGAAGGCCGGCAGGTCCTTGACCGGGGGCGTACGGCCGGGCCCGCCGCCCACGGCCGCGAACAGCCCGGGGCCGAAGCCGAAGGTGACGGTGAGCCGGGCGGGCAGCGCCGCCAGGTCCGGCTCGGTGTCGGCCAGCGCGGGCCGGCCCTGCGTGAGCCGGCGGGCGTCGTCGGTGAGCAGCCGCATCATCCGCGAGACGCTGTCCCGGTCGGCTCCCCGCCGCAGGTCCAGGCCGAGGAAGACGGCATGGGCCTGCGGCCGAGTGGCGATCCCCGCCTGGTGCGGCCCATGAAACGCCTCGACGGCGGTACCACCGTCCGCCGTACTCCCCGCCTGCGCGGCCGTCGCCCGCCCGGCGGTGGCCATCACCCCGGCCACCGCCGCGGCCCCACCGTACAAAACCCCCCGCCGGCTGACCTCGGCCCGAACACCCGCAACGGCCTCCCGCCGGCCCGGGGCCTCTGGGGGGTTACTCATGGCCGTCGCCCTCGTTCATGCCCTCCATGCCCGGCTGGTAGTTCTCCTTGGCGCCGGCGAAGTCCTTGCCCACGGCGGTGAAGGAGAAGGTGCCGCCGCCCTGGAGGGTGAGGGTGAAGGGTACCTCGGCGCCCGGCTCGACCTTCTCGGCGACGTCCATGAGCATGATGTGGTCGCCGCCGGGCGTGAGTTGGTGGGAGCCGCCTGCGGGGATCACGAAGCCGCCCTCCTTCGGGCGCATGATCATTTTTCCCTTGGACTCCACGACCTCGTGCAGTTCGACCTTCGGTGACAGCGGCGTGCTGCCGGCGACGACGGTGATGTCCGCGCCGCTGTTGTTGACCAAGGTCCCGAACGCGGCGGTCATGCCCTTGCCCGCCGTCTTGACCCATGGGTCGGTGATGCTGAGCGCCGCGCCCGGGGCCTCGCTGGACGAGGACGCGGACGCGGGCAGGGAGACGGGAGCGGCGGCGGGGGCCGCCTGGGTGGTACCGCACGCCGTGGTGAGCGCGGCGACGGCCAGGCCGACGGTGGCGATGGTGACACGCGAGAACATGAATTTGAGCCCTTCTATCCGGCTTGCGCCGGTACTGGTGCCATGGCACTGCTTCGAGCCCGGCGGGCGTTTCGCGCACGCCGGAGGCACCCCTGCCGGGCAGGGGCGTTCGAGAATCGGGAACACCCGACCCGGCGGACGGCCGGATCAGGCGGACACGGTGCGAAGGGCTCCAGGGGGCCCGCGGCGGCCCATGCCGTGGCCGAGCCGGAGCGAGTACCGGGGCACCGGGTGCTCGGCCGGGATGAACGCGACCGGCCGACCGTACGGGACGGGAGAGACGATCAGGACCGGCGCGAGCCGTACCGCGAACCGCCGGGTCAGCGCCCACAGTAGTGCCTCGCCGCGGGCCAGCCAGATCGCCGCCAGGACGACCGCCCAGCCGTGCATGACCAGCATGCCGAGGTCGATCGTGATGGCGGCGGAGTGGGCGTGCCCGTGGGCGGCGGCCGGCGGCTCGATGGCGTGCGCCGCCGAGAACAGTACGTGCAGCCCCGCCTGGGAGGCGGCGAGCGTCGGCAGGATCACGCCGAGCGGCCGCTCCCGCCCCGCCAGCGCATGCGCCGGGCCGAACGAGAACAGCAGCGCCACGAACGCCGACAGCGCCGAGACCGCCCCGCCCGCGAACGCGTGCGCGCCGACGCCGAGCACGACCGAGACCGCGGCGAAGGCGGCGGCGCGCAGCAGGCGCAACGACGACGTGGCTGACATATCGCCATCATTCTGGCATCGCCCCCCGTCGCCCGCCGCAGCGCTCCCGTGGACGTGACCTTTGACCCCGCACGGACGTCATGAGATCGCGCAGGCGGCTTCGTACCGTGGCCGGGAAGGAAAAGACGAATGAGGTCGTCCGGTCGAGTCGTCACCCGGCGGCGATCCGACGCTCAAGGATTCGCCGCACACTCCCGTCGAGCCGAGTGGCGTCACCCGGCCTCGCTGCTCCGCCGCCGGAGCAGCGAGGCGCTCAGGCGGTGAGGCGTTCCGCCTCGTGGTGCAGGGCCTCAATGAGAAGAAGCTCCACCAGCGTGTCCTTCTCCAGGCCGTCGAGTACTTCCATCGGGCCTCCCTCAGTAATCGACGCCCGGAGAACCTCACTCGTTGACAGACCCGCGACGGCGCGCACGAATCCCGATGCACGACCATGACACCGTGGCCCGCCCTCATCCCGCAAAGCCGGACGCATCACCACAATTCCGCCATAAGCACCAAATCATTAAAAGGCGGCTATGAAGCAGTCAAGTCCCTCAAAATTGTTTTTTTAATGGACCAGGCCGAGATTGACGGGATTTCGGCGGGGTGCACCACAGGCAGCGCCGACGCCACGTCATCCCCATACGACCCGAAAGGTATGACCAGGTAGGTCTCTTACCGAATGAATCATCGGAAAGGGGAATAATGCCCTGGGATTTCGAGACTTTCGCGCTTGGCGCCTCGACCACCGGCGGGCTCACCTCCGTCTCCCGCAGGCCGGACACCATGGAGGTCTGGTGGGTCGGAGCCGACGGCTCCATCCAGCACAAGTGGTGGTACGAGTGACCGGCGCCCCGCGGGGCTGAACCGGCGTCCGGGGCTCGGCTGGAGGACCGCCGCGCCACCTGGCGGCGGTCCCCCCTCAGGCGAGGTGCGACGAAACGGCCTGGCCGCCCTCCACGGCGTACCGCACGAGGGTGGTCAGCACCTCCTTGACCGACGCGCGCTCGCGTACGTCGCACAGCACGACCGGGATGGTCCCCACGAGACCAAGCGCCCGCCGTACCTTGGCCGGGTCGTAGCGGCGGGCCCCGTCGAAGCAGTTGACGCCGACGACGAAGGGGATGCCGCGCTGCTCGAAGTAGTCCACGGCCGGGAAGCAGTCCTGTAGCCGCCGGGTGTCGGCCAGGACGACCGCGCCGAGCGCGCCCAGGGCCAGTTCGTCCCACATGAACCAGAACCTGTCCTGGCCCGGCGTGCCGAACAGGTACAACCACAGCCCCTCACGGATGGTGATCCGGCCGAAGTCCAGCGCCACCGTGGTGGTGATCTTGGCCTCCACGCCCGAGGTGTCGTCCACTCCGACGCCCCGCTCGCTCAGCAGTTCCTCCGTGTGCAGCGGCCGGATCTCGCTGATCGTGCCGACCATCGTGGTCTTGCCGACGCCGAAGCCGCCCGCGATAAGGATCTTGATGGCCAAGGCCGGGGCGACGGCGGTCGTGCCCGGCTCAGAGGCTGCGTAGTCCATGCAGCACTTCCCTGTAGATACGTTCGTCGATCGTCTGCGTCGCGGGACGCGGGCGCTCGATGGTGATGAAACCCTCGCGCCGCAGGTCGCCCAGGATGACCCGGGTGATGTTGAGCGGCAGTGCGAGGTGGGCCGCGACGTCCGCCACCGGTGTCGGCCTGCGGCACAGCGAGAGCACGGCGCGATGCTCCGGAATGAGGTCCGCGGGCTCGTAGGAGCCGCCGACCGTCCGGACGATGGCCACCAGGTCGAACGCCTCGCCCTGCGGGCGCGCCCTGCCCCCGGTCAGCCCGAACAGCCGGATCAGCGGCCCTGGATCCTCGCCTGTCACGGCCTCCCGCCGTTCCAGGCGGGCGCCGGCGCCGCTCCCCTCGGCTGCGTGGAAAGGTGCTCACCGACCCGCTTGACCAGGAGCGCCATCTCGTAGGTGACCATGCCCAGCTCGGCGTCGGCGGCGGCCAGTACGGCCAGCCGGGCGCCCTGCCCGGCCGCGGTGACGAACAGGAAGCCGCCCTCCATCTCGATGATCGTCTGGCGTACACCGCCGAGCGCGAAGTGTCGTCCCGCGCCCATCGCCAGGCTGTGGCTGCCTGCGGAGATGGCCGACAGGTGCTCGGCGTCCTCTCGGGTGAGCTCCCGGGAACCGCCCATGGCCAGCCCGTCGGCCGACAGCACGATGGCGTGCCGGATGCCGGGCACGCGCTGGGTGAGGTCGTCGAGCAGCCAGCTCAGTTCATTTCTGGGGTCGGGCATCGGGATGGTCGTCCTTTCCGTTCCACGCATCTTGTCCCTGCTCGGCCTGACGCCGGCCCTGCTGCCAGCCGCGTTGCATGGAGGACATCAACTGGGCGAGCTCTTCAGGCGAGCGCACGGAGACCGCCCGCCGTTCCGTTGGGCGGGCGGCGCGAAGCTGGGGGGCCATGCTGGCCTGGGGGACGCGCATGGGCAGCCCGTCGAGGTCCGCGTCGGCGTCCTGGGCGGGCACTGTAA
>NZ_POUA01000403.1 GCF_003236385.1 Spongiactinospora gelatinilytica | reverse complement strand
CCCCGCCTCCGCCTCCGCCTCGCGTCCGATCCAGACGGCACCGCGTCCGATCCAGACGGCACCGCACGGTGGAACAGCCGTCCGGGCGGCCCGGCCGCGCCGAGCCGCCCTGATCGTTCTCATCCCCCGACACTCTGGAAGCCGACATGACCATAGACGTTGAGGAGTTCACCAGCGCGATGTCCCGGGTGCCCGGTCCTGTGACGGTGGCCACCACCATCGACCGGTCGGGACGCCGCTGGGGCTTCACCGCGAGTTCCTTCATCTCGCTTTCCTTATATCCCCCACTTGTCCTGATCTGTCTGGACAAACAGGCGAGCACGCACGCCGCGTTCGCCTCCGCCCGGCACTTCCTGATCAACATCCTGGCCCAGGAGCAGTCCGGTGTGGCGGTGCGCTTCGCCACCTCCGGCATCGACAGGTTCGCGGCCGGCGACACCGAGCCGGCCGAACTCGGCCTGCCCGGCATCTCCGAGGCCGCCGCGCGGGTGGCGTGTTCCATGCACCAACTGCTCGACGGCGGCGATCACAGCATCCTCGTCGGCCTGGTCGAGGAGGCGCATGTGAGCGATCAGGCCCCCCTGGTCTACTGCGACCGCGTCTTCGGCCGGCACACCGAGCTGAACGCGCCGGAAGCGATGGCCGAGGCCCGGTGACCTTCCCCGCACAACCGAAGATGAGCCTGCCCAGGACCCGCGTCGCGGTCCTGGGCACGGCCCATGTCCACCTTCCCGACCACATCGCCGCCGTGACCGCCGACGACGACGCCGAACTGGTCGCGGTCCAGGACCCGGCGGAGGCCGTACCGGACCAGGCCGACGCCGTGATCATCTGCTCACCCACGGCCGGGCACCGCGACCTGCTCCGCCAGGCCGTCGCCGCGGGGCTGCCCACGCTGGTGGAAAAGCCATTGGCCGCCGACGCCGCCGAGACGGCCGCGCTGGCGGCCCTGGCCTGCCGCGCGGCGGCGCCCGTCACCACCGCGATGTTCCTGCGCTGCGCGCCGTCGCTGCGCCGGGCCGCGCGGCTGCTGACGGACGGCGATCTCGGCGAGCCGGTCGCGGCGGACCTGTCCTTCTCGCACGCCGGGCTCCTGGACGGCACGCTGACCGGGGAGACCGCCGCCTGGATGCTGGATCCGCGCCTGGCCGGGGCCGGGGGCGCGTTCGCCGATCTCGGCGTTCACCTGGTGGACCTGCTGCGCTGGCTGCGTCCGGGGGCGGAGATCGCGGTGCGGGGTTCGGTACTGCGCCACCACCCCGATCACGCCGTGAACATCGGCGGGACGGCCCTGCTGGACTGGGACGGCGTGCCCGCCACCGTCCACGCCGACTGGACCACCCGCCCCGGCGGCCTGCTGGTCCGCCTGCACGGCACACGCGGAACGGTGACCGTGCGCGACGGCGAAGTGGCCGCGCACGTCGGCGGGGCATGGCGGGTGGAGCGCCTGGCCCCGCCGACGGCCGGGCACGCCACCACGGCCTTTCTGGCCGCGTTGCGCGGCCGGGAGTCGTGGCGGGCGCCCGATCCGGCGGACATGGTGACCTGCGCGGTGACGCTGGAGGAGGTACTTGAGCGGGCCGCCGATGTCAGCGCGGGTACGCGCCGCCGTCCAGGCCGATCACCTGGCTGGTGAGGTAGCCGTTGCCGAGCATGGCCATGGCGAGGTCGGCGACCTCCTCCGGGCGGCCGAACCGGCCGACCGGGAGCAGGCTGCGGTCGGCCGACGGGGGCAGCATGCGGGTGTCCTCGATCAGGGCCGGGGCCAGTACGTTCACCGTCACCCCGGCCGCCGCGACCCGGGATGCCAGGTGGTGCGCCAGCGCGTGCAGGCCCGCCTTGGCGGCGGCGTAGTGGGGGCCCACGATCCCGCCGGTGAAGGCGGCCAGCGACGAGGTGAACAGCACCCGCCCGAAGCCCCGCTCGACCATCCCCGGCAGCACCGCCTGGGCGAGCAGGAACGGCGCGCGCAGGTTGACCGCGAAGCTGCGGTCCCACATCGCAAGATCCACCTCGGCGTAGTGGCACGGCTCGCCGAGCCCCGCGTTGGGGATCAGGACGTCGATCGGCCCGAGCGCCCGGACGACCGTGTCGATCAGCGCGGCGGGCGCCGCGGGGTCGGCGAGGTCGGCCGGGACGGCGATGGCGTTCAGCCCCGCTTCCTTGGCCTCGTTCACCAGCGTGCCGGCCGCGTCCGCGTGGGTCGCGTACGCGAAAGCCGTGGTGACCCCCGCGGCGATGAGCCGGCGCCCGAGCGCCGTCCCGATCCCGCCGGAGGCCCCGGTCAGCAGAGCCACCCGCCCGGTCAACCCGGTATCCCGCATCTTCACTCCCTCGCCGGTTGACTGCGTCGAATTCGACGCAATGAGGGATGCTACGCATGTTTCCAATTCGACGCAATCGGTAAGCTGACCGCCATGAGCGGACCACCCCGGTTGACCGAGACCGAGACACGCGCCTGGACCGGGTTGCTGGAGACCTACGACCTGCTCCACCGCCTGGTCGAGACCCGGCTGCGCGAGGACGGCGGGGTCACCCAGGTCCAGTACGAGATCCTGCACCGGGTCCACGACCACCCGGCCGCCTCACTGTGCATCACCGAGCTGGCCACGATGATGGTCACCTCGCGCAGCGGGCTCAGCTACCAGATCGCTCAACTGGAGAAGGCGGGCCTGCTCCGCCGCGAGACCGACCCCGACGACGAGCGCAAGGTCCTGATGGGCCTGACCCCCGAGGGGCGCGACATCCTCGAACGCACGACCCCGGGGCACGTCGGCACGGTACGGGCGGGCCTGCTCGACGTGCTCACCGAGGAACAGGTGGGCCAGCTCGCCGACATCATGCAGACCACCGGAGCCCACCTCCGCAAGGTCGTCACCCTCCCCCCGCCGCGCAAGCCGAAGCCGTTGTTCAGGCGGCGAAGCGGGTGACCGCCTCCGGGTGGAGGACGATGCGCACCGCACCACTGGCGCGCCACTCGTCGAGGACCTTCTGGTAGCCCGGGTTGCTCATGTCCCAGTAGCGTTCGGCCAGGCGGGCGGCCAGCTCGATGCCGCCCTCGTCGTGGAGGGTGACCGAGCCCTCCACGGACACCCAGTATTCGCGCTCACCTGGGGGAGCGGCGACGACGACGGACGCACGGGGCCGCTCCCGGAGACGGTCGAGCTTCGGCGCCCCCAGTACCGAGAACATCTGTAGCTCGCCGTTGCCGGCCAACTCGAACCACACCGGGCGCGGCGCGGGCCAGCGCTCACCGTGCGGCGCGACGGTCAGGTAGGCGTACAGCGGCCGCGCGAGCAACGCGAGGTCATCATCACGGAACATGAGAACCACCTTATGTCTCACACCGCTCCGGCCCCGTTTCTTCGTACACTGACGGTCATGGCATGCCGTATCAGTGAGCTGGTCATCGACGCCGCCGACCCGGAACGGCTGGCCGCCTTCTGGAGCGAGGTCCTCGGCTACGTCGAACTCGGCCGGGAGGACGACGGAAGCATCGAGATCGGACCGCCCGGCGTCGGCTTCGGCGGCCCGCAGCCCACCCTCATCCTCAGCCCCAGCGACGACCCCCGGCCCGAGAAGCTCCGACTGCACATCGACGTCAACGCCACCGACCGCGACCAGGACGCCGAGCTGGAACGGCTGCTCGCGCTCGGCGCCAGGCGCGCCGACGTCGGCCAGAGCGGTACCGAGGGGTGGCACGTCCTGGCCGACCCGGAGGGCAACGAGTTCTGCCTGCTGCGCGCCCGGATCCAGCCCGTCTGACCACGTCCGAGAATCCCCGGCCAGGGTCGGCATAGATCGGCGTGCCGCCCGCGTCCTTGCCTGTGAACATCGCGAGGAGGACGGGTGGATCCAGGATTTGCGGCGGACTTCCGGCGGTTCATCGTCGATCGGTCAGGGGCGTTGTTCCGCACGGCGTACCTGCTGACCGGTGACCGGCACGCCGCCGAGGACCTGGTGCAGTCGGCCCTGGCCAAGACAGCAATGCCCTCGTCGCGGGCGCCGTCGCACTGACGGCCACCATGGCGCTGCCCTCCCCCGCGTACGCGATCGACAAGGTCGGCTGCGGGAAGCCCGTCAGGGATGACTTCCTGGTCATCCAGCACCAGGTGGGACCGAAGAAGCTGGACACCCACTGCTTCGCCAATCGCGGCTCGGTCAAGGTGGCCCTCCACGATGTCTGGTCCATCTCTTCCGGAAACAACAAGGTGGTCGTCGAGTACGTTGACGATCTTGGGCAGAGCACCAAGGGAATGATCCTGGACAAGTGGCAGGGCTGGGGATACCTGTGGAACAAGTCGCCCAACATCAACGGGAAGATTCACATCTCCAAGATCACCATCCTGTAGACAGGTCGATCCCGGTCAGGAACGGCCCGCGCACAGCGCCCTGAAGTACTCGTCAACGGGTGCGAAGTCGACCCTGTCCCCCCGGTAACCGACGTATTTGTCCGGCCGGATCAAATACAGGCTGGGCCGACGCACGCCGTACCGGTTGTGGGCGTCGCTTCGCAGGTCGGCGAAGATCCCGTCCGTCGGACCGGGCGGCAGGTGGCCGCGGGTGACCAGGTGGACCTCGCCGTGCCCGGCCATCGCCTCGCCTGCGGCGGCCTGCCAGCCGGCCAGGGTGTCCGGGTCGGTGGTGTCGGCGGCGAACACGATGAGGTGGTGCCCCGGCGCGCGCAGCAGACGCCGGAGCGCCACCGGGCCCCGGCGGTCTTCGAGGTAGGCGTCCCGTACCAGCTCACCGGCCTCCGGCCCGCTCCTGGCGACGTCGTTCCACGCCCTGGCCGGCGACTCGTGCCAGCGCTGGAACACCAGGCGGCTGTCACGGTAGTGGACGAGGTGTTCGCCGAAGGCGTTCGACAGCCGCTGCTGCACCGGGTTGAGCCTGCCGAACAGGCGCAGCGCGTGCCGCCTGGCCCTGCGGGCGACGAGCGTGCTGCCGGTGGCGACCCTGGTGGTGGTCGAGGTGGCGTCCACCACCGCCTTGACGATGGGCAGGCGTTCGGCCTGGTAGCTGTCCAGGAGGGCGTCACCGGCACGGCCGGTGACGACGAGCGCGAGCTTCCAGCCCAGGTTGTAGGCGTCCTGCATGCCGGTGTTCATGCCCTGGCCGCCCACCGGGCTGTGGCTGTGCGCGGCGTCGCCGGCCAGGAGTACGCGGTCGTGCCGCAGCCGCTCGGCCAGGCTCTCCCTGGCCACGAACGACGAACTCCATTGCAGGTCCGTGACCTCGGGGTTCAGTGGGGTGCGGGCGGCGACGTAGGCGGCGAAGTCGGCCAGCCCGGGGGACTTCGGCGGCCGGTCGTCCGGCGTACTGGCCAGGATGCGCCAGTAGCCGCCGGCCATCGGAAAGACGGCCACCAGGCCGGAGGCGTCGAAGTAGACGTGGAAGCGGTCCCGGGTGAGCGGCCAGTCCACGGCGACGTCGCCCAGGATGAAGCCTCGCTTCAGGTCGGCGCTCCTGCGCGCGATCCCGGCCGCCTCGCGCACGGTGCTGTGCGCGCCGTCGGCCCCGATCAGCCACCTGGTCTCGCGGTGTTCGGTACTTCCGTCCGGGTGCCGGAGTTCGGCGCTGACGCCGTGCTCGCCGGGCCGGTGGCCGGTCAGGCGGGTCTCCCACTCGATCGTGACGCCGAGTTCCGCGGCGCGCTCGCGCAGCAGCGCGACCGTCTGTCACTGCGGGATGCACAGGTCCAGCGGGAACGGGGAGTCCACGGCGGTCACGTCCATCTCGGCCAGGACCGTGGTGCCCTGGTAGAAGTTCAGGGTGTGCAGGGGGACGCCCCGCTCGATGGCGGCCTGGGCCAGGCCGAGATCGTCCAGCATCTCCAGCGACCTGGCCACGATCGACACCGCGCGGCTCTCCCGGTGGTCCGCGGAACGTTCGTTCTCTTTAGTTGGAGGAGTCGTCCCCATGTCGCTAGCCGCCAGCGTCCTGAGCGTCCTGGTCGCTCTCGTCTTCCTGCTCGCCGGCGCCCAGAAGGTCCTGCTGCGCCGCTCGGTGACGGCCAACCTGCTGCGACTCGGCGTAGGCCCGGCGCTGACCCGGCTGATCGGCGCCCTGGAGATCGCCGGCACGTTCGGGCTCGTGGCCGGTCTCTGGCTCCGGCCGCTCGCCATCGCCGCCGCCACCGGCCTCACGCTGCTGCTCATCGGCGCGGTGGGCTACCACCTGCGCGCCCGCGACTTCACGCACCGCCGCCACCGCTCCCACGCCGTGGCACCCGTACTGCTCGCCGCGCTCACCGCGACGACCACGGCATTGCTGCTCGCGACCTCCTGACCGAGGGCATGAGGCCGGCGTCCTGGAAAGGAACCCTGACCACCTGGCAACGAGCGGGCACCCGGCCGTCGTCGGCACGCCGACCGAGGGGTCTACCGGCAACGCGGGCGACGGCCGGGACGGGCACATCACCCGCGACGACAGCGCCGCCGTGGCGGCCGCCGTACTGGCCGAGGGCGGCTGCGAAGGCCAGCTCGCTGGAGGTCACCGGCCCGGAGACGGTGAGCGACGCCGACGTGGCCGACGCACTCGCCCAGGTCACCGGCCGCCCGGTCCGCCACGAGGAGGTCTCCGACGCCGACCTGGCCGCGATCCTGTCCGAACGCGGGCTGCCCGAAATGTACGTCCAGGGCTGGACGGGCCTGGGCACCTACAAGCGCGACGGCTGGTTCGACGTGACCACACACGCGGTCGAACGCCTCACCGGCCGCAAGCCCACCCCCATCGCCGACTACTTCGCCACC
>NZ_POUA01000402.1 GCF_003236385.1 Spongiactinospora gelatinilytica | reverse complement strand
GGACGGGGGGCGCGGGAAGTCTACTGTCGGAACTCATCGCTGGGCAGGGCACTCCTCATCGATGTAGGCATCATGGACAGTCGAGGGTGTTCGGGGGTCGGGGCCGCGCGACGCTGCGTCGCGGGCCGTACGGACGGGCGGATCGCGGCCATACGGGACGGGACGAGCACAAGCCGGGGCGGATCAGGCCGTACGCACATCACGCGCACACCCAGCGCACACCGGGGCGGATCAGGACCGTGCGGCGGGAGCGGATCGGGGCCGTTGCGGCAGAGCCCGCCTGGTTTCCCCCCTCGGCGGCCCCTCGAAGGGCGCTCTCGCCGTTCCAGGGTATTACCCCCTATCAACCCATTTAATAAACGCCGGGGACACATTGCCACCACCCGCCGACGCTGCGTCACGGCACATTCCGCTTGCCGGGGCGCACGGACAGGCAGCCCGACGATCTTCCTGTTCATCGGCGGCTTCGTGATCGCCGAGGCGATGATGCGGCACGGCCTGCACCGCAGGTTCGCGTTCTGGATCCTGTCGCCGCCGGGCGTGGCCGCCTCCACCTATCGCACGGTGATCGCGTTCGGGCTGGCCACGATGGCGCTCAGCGCGTTCATCTCCAACACCGCGACCACCGCGATGCTGCTGCCGATCGCGCTCGGCGTGGTGGCGACGCTGTCGGGGTCCGTGGCCGGTGGCACCGACCCGCGCAGGCTGCGGTTCGCCACCGCGATCATGCTGATGCCGGCCTACTCCGCGCCCATCGGCGGGCTGCTCACGCTCATCGGCTCACCGCCCAACCTGATCGGCCGCGGCCTGATCGAGGACGCCACCGGCACCCGGATACCGTTCTTCACCTGGGTCATCATGGCCGCGCCCATCGTGCTGGCGATGTTCGCGGTGCTGTCGGTGGTACTGCTGTGGCTCAACCGGCCCGAGACCCGGCGGATCGAGGGCGCCGGCGCGTACGTCGCCACGGAGCGCGCCGGGTTCGGGCGGATGTCGGCCGGGGAGCGCAACACGCTCGCCGCCTTCGGCGTCGCGGTGGCCTGGTGGATCACGCCGGGCGTCGTGGCGCTGGTGGCGGGCGAGGAGTCCGCCGTCTACAGGGCCGTGCTGGCCCGCGTGGACGAGGGCGTCGTCGCGATCGTGGCCGCCGCGCTGCTGTTCGTGCTGCCGGTGGACCGGCGGGCCCGCCGCTTCACGCTGACCTGGAACGAGGCGGTGCGCATCGACTGGGGCACGATCCTGCTGTTCGGGGCGGGCATCGCGCTGGGCAAACTGCTGTCGGAGACCGGTCTGGCCGAGACGATGGGCCGCAACGCCGCGGCGCTGCTCGGTGTCTCCTCCCTGCTCGGGCTGACCCTGCTGGCCACCCTGGTGACCATCGTGATCAGCGAGACGACCAGCAACACGGCCAGCGTGGGGGTCGTGGTACCGATCATCCTGCCGATCGCGACCGCCGCGGGGGTCGAGCCGCTCGTCCCCGCCCTGGCGGCGGTCTTCGGCGCGTCGTTCGGGTTCATGCTGCCGGTCTCCACGCCGCCCAACGCGATCGTGTACGGCTCGGGCATGGTGCCGATCACCCGGATGGTGCGCTCGGGACTCATCTTCGACCTGATCGGCGCGATCGTGATCGTGGCGGGCGTCATGCTGATGGCCCCGGCGGCCGGCCTCGGGTGGACACCCCTTGACGGTGACGGTCGGTGATCGAGACAATACGGTCTGAACATGCTTCGCGGCGCGCGGTGAACCACCACCGTGCGGCGTGAGGATCGGCATCACCCACGCGGGTGCCGCCCCCAACGGGGCCGGGCCGCCGCTCACCCAGAGCGGCGGCCCCGGTCCCGCGCGGGTCTCCGGCGCTCCACGAGCCTCACGACAGGGCGGTGATCCTGGCCGAGCCGATTGAGGCGTTGGCGATGACCTGCGCCGCGGTCCTGATCGAGGAGTTTTGGTTGAGTTCGGTGAGGTTCGCCCGGTTGAGCGCGTAGACCCTGAACTCATAGGTGTTGATCGAGCTGGGCGAGCACGGGCCCTGGTAGCCCCACAGGCTCGCGCTGCCCCGGTAGTAGATCTGCTTGGACCCGGGGGGCACCGGCGGCTCATGAACGTGGGCGACGTTCTGCGGAAGCGACGTCGTGCTCACCGGAATGTCGTAAATGATCCAGTGCAGCAGATTGTTGTTGCTCAGGTCGCGCATGATGATCGCGTAACTCTGCGCGCCCGCCGGGGCACCGGACCACGACAGCGGCGGGGACTCGTTCTTCTTGCGCGGGTCCGGGGGCCTGGCGCTGGTGCACTCGTGCACGATGGGAATGGTCCCGCCCTGGGCGAAAGCGCTGCTGGTGATGGTGAACGCGGCACGGTTCGCGCCCGGTTGCGCGGTCGCCGGGGAGGCGGCGGCGATGGCGGCCGCCGCGGCGCAGACGGCGAGCGCGACGTGCGACACGACTCGTCTGATGGTCACAGTGGGCTCCTTAAATGGGGGTGACTGTGGTGCTCCATCCTTTTTCATGTGGTTTTTACGGTTGGTGTGGCACAGTGTACGGACGGTGCTTTTTCTTGCCTACCATCTATTCTTTTGGTATATCGCCCTATGGCGAAAAGGAGGGGCGGCCCCGGCGTGCACCGTGACCGCCCCCCGCTCCCGCGCTATGACGCCATCAGTTCGCGCAGCCCTTCGTCGATGAACCGGACGTCCTCGGGATTGCTGCCGTGCCCCGCGAAGTGCCCCCACACACCGGGGATGACCCGGAGCCGCGCGTTGGGAATGCGCTCCACGGCCCACGCCTCGTCCTCCGGCGGGAAGTAGAGGTCCTTCTCCGCCGGCATGACCAGCGCCCTGGCCTTGATGGAGGCCAGCGCCGCCTCGGTGTCGCCGTTGAAGCCGGGGGTCAGCCCCACGTCGGCGGCGTGCCAGACGCGCAGCATGGTGATCAGATTGTTGGGATCTCTGTCGTCGAGGAAGAAGCCTTCCCAGAAACCGACCAGGAAGTCCTCCAGGGAGGTGTAACCCAGTCGCTCGTACAGGTGCTGCCAGTAGAACGCCTGGGAGAACCCCCATCCGGCGTAGACGCGGGCGGCGGCCCGCAGGCCGGTGGTCAGCCGGCGCTCGCCGTACCAGCCGCCGTTGAAGCCCTCGTCGGCGGTGAGCGCGGCCTGCACGCCCTCCAGGAACACCTTGTTGTGCGGGCTGGTGTGCGAGGAGCCGCAGAAGGGCGCGATCCGCTCCACCATGTCCGGATGGCTGACCGCCCACTGGTAGGTCTGCCCCGCACCCATCGACCAGCCGGTCACCAGGGCCAGGCGCTCCACGCCGAACCGCTCGGTGACCAGCCGGTGCTGGGCCGCGACGTTGTCGTACATCGTGACGCGCGGGAACCTGGCCTGGTCGTACGGCTCCGGCGTGTTGCTCGGCGAGCTGGACAGGCCGTTGCCGAACTGGTTGGGCACGATGATGAAGTAGCGCTCCGGGTCCAGGGTCATCCCCGGGCCGATCAGCCACTCGTTGTCCCAGTGCCGCCCGGAGTACCAGGTCGGGTAGACGATCACGTTGTCCTTCGCGGGGGACGGCTCGCCGTACGTCTTGTAGGCGAGCCGCGCCTCTCGCAGGGTCGCGCCGCTGAGGAAGGTGAAGTCCCCCAGCTCGAAGATCTCGTAGTCGGACATGTCAGCCGCTGGTGGCGCAGGAGCCCCGGTCGGCCTTCCTCGGGCCCTCCGCGGTCGGGCGGATGTCGAAGTCGAAGATCTCGGTGGGCAGGTAGAGGGTGCAGCAGGCGTTCGGGATGTCCACGACCCCGCTGATCCGGCCCTCCACCGGCGCGGCCCCGAGCAGCAGGTACGCCTGTGCGCCGCTGTAGCCGAAGGTCTTGAGGTATTCGATCGCATTCAGGCACGCGTTGCGGTAGGCGAGCGTGGCGTCGTTGTAGTAGTTGGTGTCGGTGTCGTGGTCCACGGAGATGCCGATAAACGACATGAACTCCGAGTAGCGCGGCTCCACGTTGCCCGGCAGGAACACCGGGTTGGTGGTGATCCCGTACTTCGCCATGCCGCCCTTGATCAGGTCGACGTGGAAGTCGATGAACCCGCCCATCTCGATGGCGCCGCAGAAGGTGATCTCGCCGTCGCCCTGGCTGAAGTGCAGGTCGCCGCCGGAGAACAGGGCGCCGGGCACATAGACGGGGTAGAAGACGCGTGCGCCCCGGCTGAAGTTCTTGATGTCGTGGTTGCCGCCGTTCTCGCGGGGTGGCACGGTACGGGCCCCCTCGCGGCCGACGCGCTCCAGGTCCTGGCCGCCGAGCGGCCCGGCGAGCACGCCTTCGCCCAGCGGGGGCAGCGCCAGCGGCGGCACCCGCTGCGGGGCGGTGTCGATCAGGGCCTGCTCGCGGGTGTTCCAGCGGGCCAGCAGGTCCGGCGACGGAGCGGTGCCGAACAGGCCCGGGTGGGTGATGCCGGTGAACCTGACCCCGGGGATGTGCCGGGAGGTGGCCTGCTGGCCGTGGAAGTCCCAGATGGCCTTGTAGGCGTCGGGGTACTGGTCGGTCAGGAAGCCGCCGCCGTTCTGTTTGGCGAAGATCCCGGTATAGCCCCAGCCTTCGCCGGGGAGGTCGCCCGCCGCCTGCGGCACCGGGCCGATGTCGAGAATGTCGATGACCAGCAGGTCGCCCGGCTCCGCGCCCTCCACCGCGATGGGGCCGCTGAGCATGTGGCAGACCGACAGGTTCACATCACGTACGTCGTTGGCGGAGTCGTTGTTGCCGATCTGGCCGTCGGTCCATTCGCGGCACTCCACCCGGAACTCCGCGCCCGGCCGTACCGTGACCGCGGGCGGGATGTCGGGATGCCACCGGTTGTGACCCGGGGCGGCCTGGTCGCGCATGGAACGCGCCTGGTCGACGCTGAAGACGACTTCGGGCATGGCAGAGTCTCCCGTCAGATCAGGGTCGGGGAAGCTTGGCCCAACGCGGGTCGGGCGGGGGCGTCGCGCGTTTGGGGCGCGCCGGAACCCGCTGGGTGACCTGCGGCTCATGGGCGCTCGCCTGCGCAGCGTCCAGCGCCCTCACCAGTGCGGGCGCGGTGCGCGCCAGCAACGGCGGGGTGTAGACGCGCACGGCGGGCTCGCCGCAGCCGACGCATTCCTCGGTCGCCGCCGCCTCGCCGATCGGCCGCCGTACTTCGAACGGACCACACACGGCACATCGGTAGGGATACGTCGCCACGATCATCAACCTCCCCAGTATTGCTTCATCAGAAAACTATTTTTCGGCGAAGCAATCGTCAATGGGGGGCGCGTCAAAGTTCAGAGGTCGGCGATCACGTCGAAGCGCAGGTCGTCGGCGACCGCGAGGAACATCCGCTGCTCCAGGTGCCTGGCCCTGACCTGTACCGGGCCGCGCGGCCCGTCGTACCCCAGCCCCTCCGACACCTCCAGCATCCGCCGCGCGCTCAGCTCCCCCGCCCTGCGCAGCAGCTCGGCCAGCAGGCGGACGCCTTCGTAGCAGGACTCCCCCAGGCTGTTCAGCATCGGCGCCGTGATCCCGAAGCGGTGGTGGTAGCGGGCGTCGAAGTCGAGCCCGGCGGCCGTCGGCAGCGCGGCGAAGTAGCCGGCCGCGGCGAACAGCCCGCGCGTCCCGCCGCTGCCGGTCGCCAGCAGCATGTTCTCCTCCATCAGCGGGCTGAACCGCAGCGCGTCGATGCCCGCCGCGCCGTACTGCCGGTTGAACGCCACCGCGTCGTCGCCCACCAGCAGCATCAGCACCGCGTCGCAGGGGGTGGCGCGCAGCCGGCCGAGCACGCCGCCGAAGTCGCCGGTGCCCAGCCTGACGTAGATCTCGTCGGTCAGCGTGCCGCCCAGCTCGGCCAGATAGGACCGCACCTCGGCGGCCGACCGGCGCGGCCACACGTAGTCGTCGCCCACGATCGCCCAGCGGCGCACGCCCAGCTCGGTGCCGAACCAGCGCAGCGCGGGCCGGAGCTGCCGGGCGGGCGTCTCACCGGTCAGGAACACCCACGGCGCCCGCTCCCCGCCCTCGTACAGCGCGGTGTAGACGTACGGCACGCGCCCGGCGATCCGCGGCGCCACGACCTCGCGCACCGCGGAGATGTGCCAGCCCACCACGGCGTCCACCGCGCCGCCGGACACCAGCAGGTCGATCTCGTCGGCGACCTGGTGCGGCGGGGCGCCGCCGTCCACCGTGATCAGCCTGATCTCCCGGCCGAGCACCCCCGCGCCCGCGTTGACCTCCTCGGCCGCCAGCCTGGCGCACAGCTCGCAGGACGGCCCGAATATCCCCGCCGGCCCGCGCAGCGGTACCAGAAGAGCGACGTCGATGGCCCCGGATGATGCGACCATACTTGGTATTAGTACCGGAATCTTCCCCCACCGAACGGTAATCTTCGAGTCACCGATGGAGACGACGACCGAATCCCCGGAACCGACGGGCACCACCGCCCACGGGCTCGACCTGCCCCGCCTGCTCACCCTGGCGGAGCGGCGGGTCACCGCGCGGCTGTCCGCGGCCCTCGGCGCGGCGGGCGGCACCGTGGAGGAGTGGCGGGTGATGAGCCTGCTCGCGGACGGCGAGGGGCACCCCATGTCGGAGATCGCCGACCACGCGCTGCTGGCCCCGCCCACGCTCACCAAGATCGTGGACCGGATGGTCTCGGACAACCTCGTCTACCGCAGGGCCGACGAGACCGACCGCCGCCGGGTGCTGGTGTTCCTGTCCGAACGCGGATACGACGCCCACCACCGGCTCTCCACCGCCGCGGCCACCGAAC
>NZ_POUA01000401.1 GCF_003236385.1 Spongiactinospora gelatinilytica | reverse complement strand
GTGCCCGACGCGTCGTGACCCTCGTCGGTGTTGCTGCCCTCCACGTCCGCCCTTCCTTGATCCCCCGTCCGATGCCTCTGTGCGACTGTACTCGTCTTCAGGAGCCGCTCTTGGGAAGATCCTGGTTGAGGTAGGGGTCCCTGCCCGCTTCCGAGAAGGCGGGGAGCACCCCGGGCCCTTCGAGCCGGAAGTCGCAGCCCGCCGCGTCCACCGCGTTCCACTGAAGCACGGCCTTGATCCTCGGCAGCCGCTTCAGCACCTCGGGCACCTCGTTGTACCACTCCCCGCGCGCCCCCGGCCGGTCCGGGTCGGTCTCGGTGCCGTACTCACTGATCACGAACGGCTTGTCGCCGAACCCGTTGCGGACGAACCAGTCGTGCGCGGGCCTGACCGTCTCCTCGAACGTCTGCCACCCGGCGTTCCGGCAGCGTGCGAAGTTGTACGGGTCGTAGCTGATCCAGTCCACGTACGTGTCACCCGGATAGAACGCCTTCCACTGATCCCGGTAGTCAAGGTATCCGGTAACCCCCCACACCCACGCCACGTTGTCCACCCCGAGCGCCCGGAACCGGTCCACGATGTGCCGGTACGCGGCCACGTACTCCTCCGGGCTCCCGCTGTCCTCCCGAAGCTCCATCTCCCCGTCGAACCCGATGAGCACCGGCCTGCCGTACTCCTTGATCCGCTGCGCCTGCGGGTCGATCACCGTCCGATCCACCGCCCCCGAGGCGATGTCCCGCCACGGGACGTTCCGCCCGGAGTCCCACAATTCGGACTCCCAGCCGAGCAGCAACAGCCGGTCGCGGCCGATCTCGGGCTCGTCGCCGCGCAGCAGCCGCCCGTTCTCCGTGGTGGACATGTCGTGATAGGCGAAGACGATGTCGAACCTGCGCCCCACACCGCCCTCCAGGGCGTCGAGCGAGGCCAGAAGGCTGTCACCGCGCGGCGGGACGTAGACGCCGAACCACGCGCCGCACGCGGGCCCTTGCTTCAGCGTGGGGGCCGCGGCGCAGTCCCCCTTGGGCGGGGCCGGGACCCGGCCGGTCTCCAGGGGCCGCGCCGAGGTGAACAAGGGACCGACCTCCGCACGGAAGTACAGGGCGCCGCCGCCGCCGACGAGCATGATCAACGCGGCGACCGGAATCAGGATTCGCTTGCCGCTCCACCGACGGGTGCGGGGACGAGCGTGCTTGCGCGGGGAGGCGGCGGGCATGGGGGCGACTCCGAGACGTGTTCGATTGATTTCGGTCCGAGGCCGGAGAAGTTTAAGGCTGCCCGTATAAAGATGACGTATACGTGGGGTATCTACGGGTGCACAGCCGGTACGAGCCGGCGCAGGATCGGCAGCGCCCGGGCGGCCTGTAGCGGATCGACCGGCAGCGCGTGCCGGGCCCACCAGCGGGCGATCTGCGGGGTCGGACCGGGCTCGGCCAGGCCGGGCCCGAAGTCGTCGTCGAGCGGCGGGGTGTAGAGGCAGGTGGTGATGACCCCGCGGCGCTCCAGTGCCGCCCTGGCCGCGTCGCGGTCCGCCACCAGCAGCGGGACGCGGAACAGCGGCTGATCGGCGAACGCCGTGACGCCGGTGGCGGCCGTCGGCAGGGCGCTCAGCACCCGCACCCCGGCCAGCCGCCGCCGCCTCGCCCGCCGGCCGTCCACCAGGCGGACCCGCCGGGCCACCGCGCCGCGCAGCAGCCTGCTGTGCGCCACCCGGTAGCCGCCCGCGCCCACCGACATCCACCGGTCGAAGCGGGTCAGGTCGAGATCGTCCGTGTCATCGGCCGCCGCGGCGAGGTCGCGGACCCTGGCCTCGTCGTTCTCGTGCGCGACCTCGATGCGCAGCGCCTTCGCCGCCCGCCAGGCGGGCCCGCTGAGCCGCAGCGCGAAGACCGCGTCGCGTACCAGGGGAGCGATCACGGCGGGAAGTTCGCGGCCCACGGCGGGCGCGGTGAGCAGTTCGTCACGGGCCTTCGCCAGCCGCTCGGCGACGTCGTCGTCCACCGCGAGCAGCCCGCCGCCGCCCGCCCTCGGGTGCTTGGCCAGGCTGAACACCCCGGCCGCGCCGAACGTGCCGACGTGCCGCCGCTCCCCGCCGGGGCCGGTGACCTCGGTCTGGAAGGCGTGCGCGCAGTCCTCCACCAGCACCGCGCCCCTGCGCTCGCACTCGGCGGCCAGCCGCCTGATCTCGCCGGGCAGGCCGTACAGGTGGGTGGCGACGACCGCGCCGATGCCGTCCCAGTCGATCCGGCCCACGTCGATCGTGCCGTCGGCGGGGGAGACCGGGGCCATCACCGGCCGCAGGCCCGCCGCCACCGCGGCGAACATCACGGTCTCGCAGTTGACCGGGGACATCAGCACCCTCGTGCCGGGCGGCACCAGGCCGCGCAGGGCCAGGTACAGGCCGAGCCGGGCGGACGGCATGTACAGGCAGCGGCGGCCGATCCGGCGCTCGGTCGGCCTCTCAGTGGACCTGGCGGCGGGCCCCTCGCTGGACAGGGTCACCGGCTGATCGCCGGTCGCCGACGTATTCATCTCGCGGTCCCTCCACGTGCCTCGCTCCGCGCGTTGTACCCTCAGCCAGGGTAGATCCCCCGCGTCGCGGCATATCGCCGAATCCCCCTGGGACGGCGCTCGGCGGGACCTGCGAGATTTCGACGCGCAGAGAGTTGTTGGTGTTCCATGGCACAGTCCGCCGCCTGGCCGGAGATCGGGGTCGTCGTCTGCACGCGGGGCGACCGCCCAGAGATGATCGAGGAGGCCATCGCCGGGATCACCGGGCAGGACTACCTCGGCAGGGTCACCACGATGATCGTCTTCGACGGGTCGGAGCCGGACGCGGCCATGGTGTCGGACGACCCGCGCCGCCCGGTCAGGCTCACCACCAACACCCGCACCCGCGGCCTGCCCGGCGCGCGCAACAGCGGCGTGCTCGCGCTCGGCGACGACGTGGAGTGGGTCGCGTTCTGCGACGACGACGACACCTGGCTGCCCACGAAGCTGACCGCGCAGGTCCAGGCCGTACGCGAGCACCCCGACGCCACCTTCTGCACCTGCGGCTCCCAGATCGTGCACGCCGACTGGACCAGGCACATCCGCCTGGAAAAGCCGCGCGTGCCGTTCGCCGACCTGCTGGACGGCAGGCAGCCCGCGATGCACCCGTCCGGGTTCATGGCCCGCCGCGACGCGCTGACCGGCGACGCGATCGGGCTGTTCTCCGAGGTGATCCCCAAGGGCTACGGCGAGGACTACGAGATGCTGCTGCGCGCCGCGCGCAGCGCGCCGATCGTGCACGTCCCCGAGCCGCACCTGCGGGTCCGCATGCACGCGCAGTCGCACTTCGCGGGCCGCTGGGACGTGATCGCCGAGGCCCTGCTGTGGCTGCTGGAGCGCTACCCGGAGATTCGCCGGTCGCGCCGGGGCTTCGCGCGGCTGGCCGGGCAGGTCGCGTTCACCCGCGTGGCGGTGGCCCGCAGGGGCGAGGCGCTGCGCTGGGCGCTACGCGCTTTTCTGACCGACCCCCGGGAGGTCCGGTCCTACGGTGTCGCCGTGGTCGCGCTCTTCCGGCTGAACCCCGCCTGGGTCGTCCGGACGATGGAGGCGCGCGGGCTCGGCGCGCCCTGACCGCCCCCCGGCCGGCCCGGCCGGGAAGACCGCGTACGCCGCCAGCAGCGCCGCGAACGGCGCGGCCGGCGCCAGCACCGACGCCAGCGGGATCTCCACCGCCCCGGTCGCCGCCGGCACGGCCAGCGGCAGGCACGCCAGCGCCAGCACGTACGCCGTACGGTCGGACAGGCCGCGCCGGACCCTGCGCAGCACACCGGCCAGGCACAGCGCCGCCACGGCGGCGGTGGCCCACAGCAGCGGCGCGGGGGCCGGCGTGCCCCCGCCCGGCGGCAGGGCCGCCGGCAGGCCCGCGAGCAGCGCGGCCAGCGCCCCCAGCGCGACCGGCCACCCGCCGGGCCACTCCCCGCCGAGCCTGCGCACCGCCACCAGGCCGAGCGCGGCCGTCAGCATGAGCACGGGCCCCAGCGGGTGCAGTGCCGCCGCGGTCAGGGCGAGCCCGATCAGCAGTACGGTGACCGTCACCCGGTCGGCGCGGCTGGCGGTGGACCGCAGCTCCCCGGGGACCAGCCAGGGCACCGGCTGGAGTCCCGGCCCGCCCGTGCGCCGGAACGGCTCGATCAGCTCGGCCGCCGCCACGGTGACCAGCCAGCGGGTCGTGACGGCCGCCCAGGTCACCCAGGCGAGCAGCAGCAGGTGCAGCGCGGGCGAGGCCGGGGCCAGCGCCCAGTGCGCCGCCACGAACAGCACCAGGGCCAGCGACTCGGCCCCGGGCCCCGCGCCGAGCCTGCGGAACAGCAGCGACAGCGGCGGCAGGCAGACCAGAGCCACGGCGAGCGGCAGCCAGGGGTACAGCGCGGCGGCGTCCGGCAGGCCGAGCGCCCCGGCCGCCATGTCCAAGGCCGCCGCCGAGCCGATGCCACCGAGCGGCGGGCCGCCCGCGCCCAGGTGCAGCGCCACGGCCAGCGCGGGGGCGGGAAGCCACCGCAGCGCGAAGGCGAGCGCGCGGGAGCGTTCGCCCCGCCGTCCGATGATCTTGCGCAGGCCGGGCAGCACGGCCAGCGCGACCAGGGTCTGACCGCCGAGGACGGCCATCCCGACGCCGGTGATCCCGTACTTCGGCAGCAGCACCTGCGTGCCGCCGATGGCCAGCGTCGCCATGGTCGCCTGGACGACCACGATCGTCCGCGCCCGGCGCTGCGCCCGCAGCGCGCCCAGGTACAGCTCGACGATCGCCCGGGGGAGCGCGGCCAGCGCGATCAGCCGCATCAGCGTGGTGGCGTGCTCGGCGTAGCCGCCGCCGTAGAGCATCAGCGCGACCGGGGCGAACACCGCCGCGCCCAGCACCAGCGGGGTCAGGATGACGAACGTGCGGCGCAGCGCCCGGCGGCAGTTGTCGCCCAGCTTGGCCGTGTCGAACGCGCCCTCGACGGTCAGCGAGGAGGCCATCGTGTAGCTCAGCATCTCCAGCATCGCGCCGAGCGTGATGGTCAGCCCGTAGTAGGCGTTCATCTCCTGGGTGACCTGGGCGGCCACGAGTACCGGCAGCCCGTAGTTCAGCAGCAGCGTGAAGATCGAGCCGGTGTAGTCGCCGGCCAGGAAACGCCCGATCTGGCGCACCGTGAGGTTCCTGCCGACGCCGGTCCGCTTGGCGTGCTCGGGGACCAGCCTGCGGAAGATCAGGAAGTTCACCCACACCGCGACCACGAGCCCCGGCGCGATCCAGGCCAGGAACACCGCCCACGAGACCGCCGCGCCACCGGACCGCAGCACCACCGCCGCGCCGACCAGCACGCCGAACCGGACGACCCAGAACACCAGGTTCGCGATCGGGACCAGCGGGGCCCGGCGCAGGGCGGTCAGCACGACGTCCTGGAGCGTGCAGACGCTCCAGACGATCACCATGGCGGTGAACACCACGCCCGCGCCGAAGCCGGACAGCAGGCCGTACGTCGGGCCCCAGATGTCCAGGGTGAGTAAGAAGATCAGGCAGCCGAGCAGCGCCAGGCCCGCGCCAACCGTGTAGACGAGCACGATGAACTGCCCGCTGCGCCGCCCGGTCTGCGGGATGAAGCGGGTCAGCGTGCCGACGAACCCGAATGAGGTGATCGCCGCCAGCAGCCGCATCGCGGCCAGGATGGCCAGCGCGACGCCGACGTCCCGCTCGTCGAAGACCCGGGCGGTCACCGCCCAGTAGGCCAGGCCGATGATCGCGCCCGCGCCCGCGTTGAGCATCAGGGCGTAGGCGCTGCGCAGCAGCGGGTCGGAAAGGTCGGACGGCAGGCGGTCGCGCAGCCGCGACCAATGCCCGCCCGCGCGGGTCGCCTGCCCCCCGGCGAGACCCCCGCGCTCACTCACCGTGCGCTACCTGCCGCACCTGCCGCACCGCGTACCGTGTCCTCCTCACCACCGCGTACCCCTTGGTCAGCAGACGCTCCCTGAGGTAGATCAGCGGAACCGCGTTGCCCTCCACCGCGTTGCGGAACCGGCCCATCCCCGTGCCCCGGCTCACCGTCAGCCGGGGCAGCGCCAGCACGTCGTGCCGCTCGGTGGTCATCGCGTTGCCCACCGCGCAGGCCGCGAGATACCCAGCCGCGCGCGTCTCCACGCGCACCCGCGCGCTGGAGTAACCGAACGGATAGGCCATCGTGGTGACCGGACGCCCGAGCCGGTCCTCCAGCAGCGCCTTGTTGCGCCGCAGCTCCTGCCGCAGCGCCGGGCCGGGCAACTGGTCGAGCTGCGGATGGCTGTGGCTGTGCCCGCCGATCTCGATGCCGCTGTCGGCCGCCTCCCTGGCCTGGCCCCAGCTCAGCATGGTGTCCAGCGGGCGGCCCGCGGCGTCGGGCCCGGCGTCGCGCAGCCACCCGCTGGTCAGGAAGACCGTCGCGGGCACGCCGAACCGGGTCAGGATCGGCAGCGCCTCGCGGTGGAAGTCGGCGTAGCCGTCGTCGAAGGTGATCACGACGGGTCTCGCGGGCGGCTTCCGGCCGTTTCCGTGCAGGGCGGCGGCCAGGTCGCCGAAGGTGATCGGCGTGAAGCCGCGGTCCTTGAGATAGCCGAGCTGGTCGGCGAAGTCGCCCGGCCGTACGGCCAGCGGGCGCGTCTCGGCGGTCGGCGTGTCGGTGATCGAGTGGTACATCAGGATCGGCACCCGCGTCACGACGGGCCGCCGTGCAGTTTCAGCCGTACCGTGCCCACCACATAACCCCAGGTCGTCCAGGCC
>NZ_POUA01000400.1 GCF_003236385.1 Spongiactinospora gelatinilytica | reverse complement strand
ACACTCGACTAGTCGTCGGCAGCGTCAGTGTGTATAAGAGACAGGTCCCGGACATGCCCCCCTGGGGCCTCGCCGCCATCGTCGCCGTGGCCGTGTTCGCCATCGTCGCCGTGCCGTACGGCCCGCCCGGCCTCGGCATGGTGCTCGCCGCCCTCGCCGCCGGAGTCGCCGTCGTACCCGCCGTGTGGCGCAGGCTGGACGGCTGGTCGATCACCTTCGGCCTGATCGGTCACGCGCTGATCGGCACCGCCCTGTTCCTGCACGCCGTCTGGCTGGTCGTCCCGTCCATGCTGGCCGGCTTCTGCCTGGTGTCGCTGGCGATCTCAGGAGCCGGTCGCGGCTGGTACGGACTGCTCCGGGGCCTGGTCTCGCTGGTCCTGGCGCTGCCTCCGCTGCCGTGGTTCGCCGGTGGGCCGTTGCGCGCCCTGGCCCGCCGCAGGCCCAGCAAGCCGGGCCAGCTCGTCGCCGGCATCGCGCTCACGCTCGGCCTGCTCGGCATCTTCGGCGCGCTGTTCGCCTCCGCCGACGCGGTCTTCTCCTCCTACCTCCGCATACTGCTCACCCCGCCCGGCTGGCTGGACACCGTACCGGCCAAGGGGTTCATGTTCCTGATCTTCGGCGCGCTGGCCGCGGCCGGGCTGCTGGTGGGCCTGCGCCCGGTGGCCGAGCCGGTGGCCCCCGACGTGCGGCTGCGGGTCGGCCGATCGGTGTGGGCTTTGCCGCTGGTCGCGCTCAACCTGCTGTTCGCCGCGTTCGTCCTGGTGCAGATCACCGTGCTGTTCGGCGGCGGCCGGCGGGTCGCGGTGACCGCGGGCCTGACCTACGCCGCCTACGCCAGGGAGGGCTTCTTCCAGCTCCTCATCGTCAGCGTGTTCGTGCTGGCCGTGGTGGCCGTCGCCGCGGGCCTCGTGTCCGTGCGCGGCCGGGAGCGCTGGGCGCTGGCCGTACTGCTCGGAGTGCTGTGCCTGCTCACCATGGTCATCCTGGCCTCCGCCATGCACCGCCTCGGCCTTTACACCGACGCCTACGGCTACACCCGGCTGCGCGCCTCCGTGGCCGCCACCATCATCTGGCTCGCCGCCGTGTTCGTGCTGGTCATCGTGGCCGGTGCGGTACGCCTGACGCGTCGCGGCCACGGCGGCCGGCTGCCCAGGGCGCTCGTCGCGCTGACCGGAGCCGGGCTGGTGGCGTTCGCGGTCTGGAACCCCGACCTCCAGGTGGCCGCGACCCAGCTCGAGGTCAGGAAGACCATCAGCCGGCTGGACATCGACTACCTCAACGAACTCGGCCCTGAGGCGATCCCCGCCCTGGACCGGCTGCCCGAGCCGATGCGTACCTGCGTCCTCCAGGACATCGCCAGGGCCGCGGGCCTCTCCGAGCCCGCCACCTGGCAGAGCTGGAACCTCGCCAGACAGCGCGCCAGGGAGGCGATCGCGGCCCGCCCGCTGCTGCCGCAGGCGGGCTGCGCGAGCCTGCCGTACCGGAGCGGCGACGCCGAATGAGCCCCGATAAAGTGCGAAGCACCTAACCAGGCTTCGCGCGAAAGGGGCGCCTCCTTGCGGACTCCCGAGCAGCCGGACGTCCGGGCGGCCAAGGGCATCCTCGCGGACCCGGCCGGACGGTCGATCTTCGATGGGCCGTTCAGCTTCCCGCTCATGGTCGCCGACCGTGCCGCGCTGCGGCACAACATCGCCACCCTGGCGGGGTTCGCCCGCGAGCACGGCATGGAACTCGCCCCGCACGCCAAGACCACCATGGCCCCCGCGCTGCTCGCCGCCCAGCTTGAGGCGGGCGCGTGGGGGTTCACCGTGGCCACGCCGAGCCAGGCGCTGATCCTGCGCGGCCACGGCGTCGAGCGGATCATGGTGGCCAACGAGATCGTCGATCCGGCTGGCCTGCGCGCCATCGCGGCCGAGCTGGAGCGCGATCCGTCCTTTGAGTTCCTGTGCTTCGCCGACTCCGTCGCGCAGATCGAGATCATGTCCCGGCACGCCGGAGCCAGGCCGTTCCGGGTGCTGGCCGAACTGGGGCAGCCGGGCGGGCGAGGCGGCTGCCGCACGGTCGGCGACCTGCTCGACGTGGCGGCGGCCGCCCAGGCCGCGTCGGGCGTCGAACTGGCCGGGGTCGGCGGCTACGAGGGCACCCTCGACTCGGCCGACCAGGTGCGCGCGTACCTGGGCCGGCTGCGCGAGGCGCTGGACCACCTGCGGGTGCGCGACCCGATCCTGTCGGTGGGCGGCAGCATGTGGTTCGACGTGATCGGCCGGGAGCTGGCCGACTGCCAGGCCCGCGTACTGCTGCGCAGCGGCGCCTACATCACCCACGACGACGGCATCTACCGCGAACGCACGCCGTACAACCGGATCACGGGCGAACTGCGTCCCGCGCTGGAGGTCTGGGCGCACGTGCTGTCCACCCCCGAGCCGGGGATGACCATCGTCGGGTTCGGCAAGCGCGACGCGCCCTACGACGAGGGGCTGCCGGTGCCGAAGGCGGTCCGGCGGGCGGACGGCGAGCTGTCCCCGGTCAAGGGCGAGGTGGTCAAGATGTGGGACCAGCACGCACTGCTGACGGGCGAGAACGACCTGCGGCCGGGCGACCTGGTCTCATTCGGCATATCCCATCCATGCACGGCGTTTGACAAGTGGCGGGTCCTGCCGGTGGTGGACGAGCGTCATGTCGTGGTCGAATTGATCGCCACGTACTTCTGAGACGTATCTTCTGACCCGCCCGGGTCTTCTGACACGGCTTGGAGGCACGATTCCGGAGGGCGCTTTCCCGGCAGGGCCTGGTGACGGCAGGGCCTGGTGGCAGGGCATTACGGCAGGGTCGATGGCACGCGGCTTTCGAGACGGCAGGACGGCTGAGGTGGACAGTTCGGTATACGTCTTCGTCGAGGACATCAGGGGCGAGGGCATGGACAAGGTGCTCGACCGCCTCACCGCGTACGGCGCGGGCGGCATCACCGTCGCCGCCGCCTACCACCGCGCCCGCGACGTCACCCCGCACGGCCAGACCCGGGTGACCCTGCGCTACGACGGCACGCACTTCCACCCGCCGGAAGAGTTGTTCACCGAGCTGCGGCTGGCCCCGCCGATCCAGGACGGCGCGGCGGAGGAGCCGCTGGCGGCGCTGCGCGAGGCCACCGCCGTACGCGGCCTCAAGCTGTACGGCTGGACGGTCTTCCTGCACAACACCACGCTCGGCCTGGCCAACCCCGACGTCACCGTGCGCAACTGCTTCGGCGACCGGGGCTCCCCGGCCGACCTGTGCCCCGCCCACCCCGACGTGCGCTTCTACGCCGAGGCGCTGGCCCGCGCGGTCGCCCGGCAGGGCGTGGACGGCGTGGTGGCCGAATCCCTGCACTTCGCCCCCTTCGCCCACGGATACCATCACGAGCGGTGTTTCGTCCCGCTCGGCCCGATGGACGCGTTCCTGCTGAGCCTGTGCTTCTGCGAGTACTGCATGCGCCGCGCCACCGACCTCGGCGTCCATGCGGAGGTGGCCAGGGAGGAGTGCGCCCGGATCGTCGGCGGCATCCTGGACGGCGACCCGCCGGCCCAGGGGGAGGTCACCCGCGCGGCGCTGACCGCGTACGCCGGGCCCGACGTCGTCGCCTACGCCCGCGCCCGCTCCGAGACGGTGACCTCGCTGGTGGCGGCGGTGTCGACGGCCGTGGCCGAAGAGGACTCCAAGCTGGTCTTCCTGGACGCCACCGGCGCGCACAAGGGATACACCGACGGCCTGCCGTCCCCCGGGCTCGCCGCCCACGACGCCTGGCAGCTCGGCATCGATTTGCTGGCGCTCGGCGACCTGGTGCCCTCCTTCGGGGTGCTCGCCTACGCCCGCGACGCGGCCAGGGTCGCCGACGACGTGGCCGCGTACCGCCGTTCGGTCGGCAAGGACCGCCAGATCCGCGCCGTGCTTCGCCCCGGCCTCCCCGACACCGACTCGGCCGACCGCCTGGCCGCCAAGGTCCGCGCCGTGCGCGCGGCGGGCGCCCAGGCGGTCGACTTCTACGCGTACGGCCTGGCCCCCTTCCCGGTGCTCGACCGCATCCCCGAGGCCCTGGCCCAGACCCCCTGAACCTACGCTGAACCGCCGGAGACCCGGCCTTGGTCTGACATGGCATACTCGGCGCATGGCGTGGCGAGCGTGGCGACCGGCGGAAAGCGCGCTGATCGGGCGGTCCGCCGAGCTGGACCGGCTGATCGGCGTCGCGCGGGCGGCGGCCGAAGGGTCGGCGGGCTTGGCGCTCGTCGGCGGTGACGCCGGGATCGGCAAGACCCGCCTGGTGACCGAGCTGGCGGAGTGGGCGTCCGGGCTCGGGTTCATGGTCATGGCCGGGCAGTGCGCCGAGCTGGGCGACGCCATGCCGTACCTCCCGCTGGCCGACGCCCTCCGCGACGCGCCCCCCGACCAGGTCGCGGCCTGGTCCGTGCTCCGCCGCCTGCTCCCCGGCACGCGCGGCGAGACCGACGAGGAACAGGCCGGCGGCCTCACCCAGCAGCGGCTGTTCGGACAGGTCCTGGCCCTGCTCAGCGAGCTGTCCGCGGAACGGCCCGTGCTGTTCCTGCTGGAGGACCTGCACTGGGCCGACCGTTCGACCCGCGACCTGCTCGTCTTCCTCACCCGCATGCTGCAGTCCGAACGCGTCTGCCTGGCCGGCACCTACCGCACCGACGACATCCACCGCCGCCACCCGCTCCGCCCGCTGCTGGCCGAGCTGCGCCGGCTGCCCATCGTCGTCCCGATCGAACTCGGCCCGCTGCCCCCCGACGTCATGGCCGACCACCTGGCCGCGCTGGCGCCCCCCGCCACGGTGTCCACCGGCTCCATCGACTCGATCGTGGAACGCGCCGGAGGAAACGCCTTCTACGCCGAGGAACTGCTCGCCGCCCGCGACGACGGCGATCGTGATCAGGACGCCGGCCTTCCGGAAGGGCTCGCCGAACTCCTGCTCTCCCGCGTGGAGAAGCTGTCAGAACCGGCCCAGCAGGCGCTGCGCGCCGCCTCGGTGGCCGGCCGCCGCGCCGACCACGACCTGCTCGCCGGGGCCGCCGGGCTGGAGGAGTCCAGGTTCGACGAGGCGCTGCGCGAGATCGTGTCCAGGGGGCTGCTGCTGCGCGACGGGTACGGCTACGTCTTCCGGCACGCCCTGCTCAGGGAGGCCGTCTACGGCGACCTGCTGCCCGGCGAGCGTACCCGGCTGCACACGCAGTACGCCGCGCTGCTTACCGCCGACCCCGGGGGCGGCAACCCCGCCGAACTCGCCTACCACCACCTCGCCAGCCACGACCTCGCGGGCGCGCTCGCCGCGTCGGCCGAGGCGGGCCGCCGCGCGCTGCGCCTCGGCGCCCCCGCCGAGGCCCACCGCCACTTCGACCAGGCGCTCGGCCTGTGGGACCGGGTACCCGACCCCGAACGGCTGACCGGCACCGACCGCACCAGCCTCGGGCTGCGCAGCGCCGTCGCCGCCGCCGACAGCGGCGACAACCGCCGCGCGATCGCCCAGCTCAAGGAGCTTCCGCCGACCGCCGAGGTCAACGAACGGCTGGCCTACTACCTCACCGAGATCGAGGACGAGCCGGGCTCCATCCAGGCCGCCCAGGCGGCCGTCGAGGCCGCCACGGACGACTCCATGCGCGCCCACGCCCTGGCCACCTACGCCCGCGTCCTGTACTGGACCGCCCGGCACGACGAGGGCAAGGACCTCGCCGCCCGCGCCTTCTCGGCCGCCGAGGCCGCCGGCGAGTCGGACGCGGCCAACAGCGCCCTCATCTCCCTGGCCGCGTACGCCTCCATCGCGGGCGACGAGGTCACCGCCGAACGCCTGCTCAAGCGCGTCACCTCCCGCCCCGGCCCCGACCTGTCCATCAACCTGCGCGGCCTGTTCAACCTGGCCCGCCTCCAGTACGAGGCCGGCGACCTGGCCCCCGCCGCCCGTACCGCCGACCGCGGCGTCCGGTTCGCCGCCGAGGCCGGGCTCTCCTGGAGCACCTTCGGCACCGAACTCCGCTTTCTGCGCTTCCTCATCCACTACGTTCTCGGCGAATGGGACGACGCCCAGCGCGTGGCGGCGGGCTTCCCCATCCGCGTCGGCACCGAGGCCGAGGCCCTGCTGTCCTCTTTCGCGCTGTTCGTCGAGGTGGCCCGTGGCCAGCCGGCCGCCGAGGAACGGCTGTCGTGGCTGCGGAAGTTCCAGTGTCTCCCGCTGATCGCGTACATGTCGCGCGGCCTGGAGGCCGAACACGCCCTCTGGCGCGGCGACCCGGAGGCGGCCCTCGCGCACGTCCAAGCGCTGATCGCCATCGTCGAGCCGTACGACCCGGTCCTCATCCGCATCTGCGCCATCGGCCTCGCCGCCCTCGCCGAAACCGGCTCCGCCGGCCTCACCGAAACCGGCTCCGCCGATGCCGCCGATCTGGCGGACGACCTGCTCGCCCGAGCCCGCCACGCGGCCACCACCGGCCCGGGTTCAGGCGCCCGCGGCCCGCTCGGCGTCGAGGGCCTCGCCTGGCTCGCCCGCGCCGAAGCCGAATGGCACCGCGTCCGCGGCACCGCCACCCCCGCCATCTGGGCCCGCGTCGCCACCGCGTTCGACTTCGGCTTCTCCTACGAGGTCGCCCGCTCCCGCTGGCGCCTCGCCGAATCCCTCATCACCGCGGGCGACCGCGCCGCCGCGGCCGACGAGTGGAAAGCCGCCCTCACCACGGCCCGCGAACTCGACGCCACCCCGCTCATCGAAGCCCTGACCGCCCTGGGCCGCCGCGCCCGCCTCGCCCCGGCCCCATC
>NZ_POUA01000003.1 GCF_003236385.1 Spongiactinospora gelatinilytica | reverse complement strand
GAGGGTGCCGGTGGGGAGGGAGGGGTGGACGGTGGTGAGGATGGCGGCCAGCTCGGTCGCTCGGTATTTGAGGAAGAAGTGGTTGGCCTCGTCCAGGACGACCAGGCCCACGGTGGAGGCGATCAGGTGCCACTCCGGGTAGCGCTCCTGGTGGAACTCCATGGCCGGGTCCCGCTCGCCCGCCACCGAGATGACCGGGGCACGCAGCGGTGGCATTCCCTCGCGGAAGAGGCGGGCGAAGTACTCCTCGGCCTCGCGCGTGCTCTGGCGGCGGTTCTCGATGATCAGCTTGAGCTGGTCGGGGGCGAGTTCGTCCACGTCAAGGCCGGAGGCGCGCAGGGCGTTGGCCCAGAAGCGGTCGCTGCGCAGCCGGTCCATCCGGGTCGCGAGCCGTGCCAGCGGACCGGCCGGGCGGGAGAACGGGAAGATCCCGCCCAGGTAGACCGCCTCGACCTCGCGTCCGGCCGCCTCCAGCCTGCGGGCGACCTCGACGGTGAGGGTGACGCCGAGGCCGCAGTGCCCGTACAGCACGATCGGCCCCCGCACCGACTCCAGGATCTCCGTGGCGCACTGTTCGGCGACCTCGGCCGAGGGCCGGGCGGTTTCGCCCAGTTCGTTGCCGGGGACCGCGACGGAGTACAGGTCCCAGTCGTCCGGCAGGGCGTCGGCGAGCGGCTGGTAGATGACCGCGCTGCCGCCGCCGTACGGCACGCACACCGCCGTCGCCGCGACCCGCCGTCCGGCGGGGGTGAGCCGGTGCAGCAGCCGATCGGACGCGCCCGCCGCGCCCGCCTCCATGACCTTGGCCAGCCGCCGCACGGTGGGGTGCTTGAAGACGTCCAGGATGGTGGGCTGGCGTCCGCCCGGCGGTACGGCGTGCCGCAGCCGGGTGACGAGCTGGGCCGCGAGCAGCGAGTGCCCGCCGAGGTCGAAGAAGTCGTCCAGGACGCCGACCCGCGCCAGCCCCAGCACCCCCGCCCAGATCCCGGCGACCGCCTCCTCCAGCGGCGTCTCCGGCTCCACGAAGCCGGTCTCCTGGTCGGGGCGCTCGTCGCCCGGGTCGGGCAGCGCGGCGCGGTCCACCTTGCCGTGCGACTTCAGCGGGAGTTCGTCCAGCCACACGTAGCGGGCGGGGACCATGTAGTCGGGCAGTCTGCCGGCGAGGTCGGAGCGCAGGTCGCCGACGTTCGTCGCGGCCCCGACCAGGTAGGCGACCAGCCGGTCGGCGCGGGCCTCCACGACCGCCTGGTCGATGCCGGGGAGGTCTTCGAGCACGGCCTCGATCTCGGCGAGCTCGACGCGGTACCCGCGCACCTTGACCTGGAGGTCGCGGCGGCCGAGGAAGTGCAGGTCGCCCTCGGGCGACCAGCGGCCGATGTCGCCGGTGCGGTACATCCGCGCGCCGGGCTCGCCGAACGGGTCGGGCAGGAACCGCTCGGCGGTGAGTGCGGGGCGGCCGAGGTAGCCGCGGGCCAGCCGGTCGCCGCCCAGGTAGACCTCGCCGGGCACGCCGATGGGGGCGGGCGCGAAGTTCTCGTCCAGTACGTAGACCCGGGCCCCGGGCAGCGGGCGGCCGATGGGCAGCATGCCGCCCACGCCCGGCGTACTCGGGACGGCGTACGTGGTGATGCCGACGGTCGCCTCGGTGGGCCCGTAGTGGTTGACGACCCCGCACGAGGCGGTGAGGCCGGCGGCCCAGTCGGCGCGCGACGCCTCGCCGCCGAGGATCAGCGTGCGCCGCGGCAGCAGGTCCGCCTCGGGGGCCTCCGCCTGAAGGGACGCCAGGTGGGACGGGGTGATCTTCAGGTAGTCGGTGCGGCTGAAGCGTTCGGCCAGTTCGACGGCGGGGGTGCGGGGCGAGACCAGGTGCAGCCGGCCGCCGGTGAGCAGGGCCAGGTAGAAGATCGTCACGCCGAAGTCGAACGACAGCGACTGCGCCAGAGTGAAGTCCGCGCCCTCGGGCACGCCGAGCCGCTGCCGTACGCCCGCCAGGTAGTTGACCACCTGGCGGTGCTGGATGCCGACGCCCTTGGGCCGCCCGGTGGTCCCGGAGGTGTAGATCACGTACGCCAGGTCCTCCGGCGACGCGCTCCGCACGGGGAGCGGATCGAGGTCGGCGGGGACGTCGCCGATCAGGATCACCTGGCCGGTGAGGAGGTCCGTGTGCTCGGGGACGGTGATCACGGCCCGGGCGTCGGCGTCCTGGAGCATGTAGCCGATCCGGTCGCGCGGATAGGCGGGGTCGATCGGGATGTACGCGCCGCCCGCCCGAAGTACGCCCAGCACGGCGACGGCGAGGTCTGCGGACTGGTCCAGGCAGACGCCCACCCGCACGTCGGGACCGACGCCCGCGGCGCGCAGGTGGGCGGCGAGCCGCCCGGTCCGCAGGTCGAGTTCGGCGTAGGTCAGGCTCTCCCCGCCGCAGACGATCGCGGTGGTGTCCGGGGTGGCGGCGGCCTGCGCGGCGATCAGTTCCGGCAGTGACCCGGCGGGCTCGGGGAGCGGTTCCGCGGGCAGGCTGAAGCGGTCGAGCGCCGCCCGTTCCTCGGCGGTGAGCAGGTCCAGCCGGGAGAGCGGGGTCTGCGGCGCGTCGGCGATGGACCGCAGCAGCCTGGCGTAGCGCGCGGCCATCCGCTCGATCGTGCCGGGCAGGAACAGGTCGCTGTTGTAGATGACGTAACCGCTCAGGCCGTCCGGCGTCTCGTGCAGGTAGAACGACAGGTCGAAACGGGACGCGGCGGGCGGCAGCGTCACCCCGGTCACGGAGTATCCGCCGACCGGCGCCGCGGCGGCGGCCCCGTAGTTCTGCAGCGCGAACATCACCTGGAACAGCGGCGTGCGGCTCACGTCGCGGGCCACGTTCAGGTCGCCGACCAGCCGATCGAAGGGCAGGGCCTGGTGGGCGTAGGCGTCCAGCGCGGTCTCCCTGGTGCGCGCCAGCAGGTCGCGGAACGACGGGTCGCCGGCCAGGTCGGCGCGCAGCACCAGGGTGTTGACGAACATGCCGACCGCGCCGTCGAGTTCGGGCACGTCACGCCCGGCGACCGGCGAGCCGACCGCGAAGTCGGCCTGCCCGCTGTGCCTGGCCAGCAGCACCTGCAACGCGGCCAGCAGCACCATGTACGGCGTGGCCCCGCACTCGGCGGCGAGGGCGGCGATCCGCCCGGTCAGCGCGGCGTCGATGTGGAACTCGTGCCCGGCCCCGGCGCTGCTCTGCTCGGCGGGCCGCGGCAGGTCGGTGGGCAGGTCCAGGGCGGGCAGCCCGGCCAGCCGTTCGCGCCAGTAGGTCAGTTCGCCGTCGTGGTCCCTGCCGCGTTCCCACAGCGCGTAGTCGCCGTACTGCGCCCCCGGCGGCTCCGGCTCGGCGTCCCCGCCGCACAGCGTCAGCACCTCGCGAAGGATCAGGTCCGCCGACCAGCCGTCCGCCACCAGGTGGTGGACGGCCAGCACCAGCAGGTGGTCGCCGGGCGCGATCGTCACCAGCGCCGCCCGCCACAGCGGCCCGGACTCCAGGCCGAAGGTGCGGGCGAGCAGCGCCGTGCCCGCCGCGCGGGCCGCGTCCTCGCCGGGGAGCTCCAAGACGGTCAGCTCGACCCGGGGCTCGGGGTCGATCACGACGCGGGGCCGCCCCTCGCCGTCGGTGGGAAAGCGCATCCGCAGCGCCTCGTGCCGGGCGGCGACCCCGGCCAGGGCGGCCGCGACGCGGGGGCCGGTCAGCTCGCCCTGTACGCGCACGACCAGCGGGATCGTGTAGGCGGTGGTACCCGGCCGGTACTGCTCCAGGAACCACAGCCGCTCCTGGGCGGGCGTCAGCGGCGGCTGCGTGTCAGGGTCGCGGGGGGTGATGACCCGCGCCCGGGTACGCCGCCGCAGCCGCTGCGCGAGCAGGGCCTTCTTGTCCGGCGAGAGGGTGGTCACGCGGTCTCCGGAGTCTCGATGATCTGCTTGAGGCGGCCCATGTAGAGCGCGGCGTCCCGGCCGTTGATCAGCCGGTGGTCGTAGGCGATGCCGATGGTCGCGCGGGTGCCGTCCGAGGGCGGGGTGACCGCGAGCGCGCAGGCCGTGCCGGGCAGCACGTAGGGGATGGCGAGCACGACGTCGGGCTCGGTGTGCAGGGTGATCACCATGCCGGCGCCGCTCAGCTCCCGCTCGGTGAACTCGCCGCCCGCGGCGGCCACCCGGTACTTCATCAGCAGCGTGGCCAGCTCCTTGACGCCCATCCTGGCGGCGTCGTGGACCACCGGAACGTACAGGCCCTCCCCCGCGTCCACGGTGACGCCGATGTGCGGCGCGTCGGGGATGTCGGCGGCGGTGCCGTCCGGGGTGAGGGTGGCGAAGAACATCGGGTGGTCGGCGTAGGTCTCGGCGACCGCCATCACGAACAGCTCGGCGAGGCCCACCGGCCGGCGGGTCTCCCTGGTCAGGCGGGTGGCGCGGGCCAGCAGCGGCCCGAGGTCCATCCGCACGGCGGTGTAGGCGGCGGGGATGGTCTGGTGCGAGGTCTCGACGGCGCGGCCGACCGCCCGCTGCACACGCGACAGCGGGCGGCGCTTCCCGCCCGCCGGGCCAAGGGTGTCGGCGGGCCGGGCGGGGGGCACGGCGAGCCGTTCGACGTCGGTCCGCCGCACGACCGCGACGCCGAGCGCGCGGACCGCGTCCTCGGTGATGCCCATTTCGTTCATCAGGGCCCGCGCCGGTTCGGTGATGAGCGGGCCGTCCGCCTCGGGTACGGCGGGCCCGGGTACCGCGGCCGGCTCCCGCCGCGCCGGAGCGGCGGCCGAGGCGGTGATGTGCGCGATGGACTGGGCGGGCCGGCACCACGTGCCCGCCGGCACGCCGTGGTGCAGGTGGCCGGACTCCTCGGCGGTCAGCTCCTCGGCCGCCTTGGAGGTCTCCACGATCACCATGGGGTCGCCGGAGCGGATCGGCGCGCCGTCCTCGACGAGCCATTCGACCAGGAGGTACTCGGCGTCGTTGTTGTTCAGCTTGGGGACGCGGATGTCAGCCACGGAGGGCCTTTCTGATGGCTCGGTGGATCGACGATTCGCTGACCAGCACGCGTTCTTCGAGGTGGGCGGCGGTGGGAATGATGGAGTCCGCGGAGTGGACCAGTTGCACGGGCCGGGCCAGGCGGTCCCACATGCGGCCGTGCAGTACGTGCGCGACCTCCGCGCCCCACGTGCCGCCCGCCGTGCTCTCCTCGACCACGAACACGGTGTTCGCCGCGCCGATCGCCGCGGGGAAGTCGAAGGGATACAGGCGCGACGGCACCAGGAGGGCGGCGGTGATCTCGTCCTCCAGCAGCAGCGCGCGCATCGCGGCGAGCGCCTTGTGGGCGGTGCCGCCGGTGGCGATGATCACGCAGTCGGGGTCGCCGCCGGGAAGGGCGACGCGCGCGAAGCCGTCCGGGGTCTCGGGCGGGGTCAGCCGGAACGGCTCGGCCGCCGGGTACATCGGGCGGGTGTAGAGGACCTTGTCCTCGAACAGCACGCAGGGTTCGCCGCGGTCCAGCATCGCGCCGAACACGGCGTGGTTGTCATGGAACGGCGAGACCTCGTAGATCGCCAGGCCGGGCACGCCGAGCAGGTGTTTTTGCGGGCTCTGGCTGTGCGTGGGGCCGTATCCGCGCCCGCCGCCGCTGGGGCAGCGCACGACCATGCGCAGCGGCAGCCGCTTGCCGTACATGGTCACCGACTTGGCGGCGAAGTTGACGAGCTGGTCGAAGGCGAGGGTGACGAAGTCGCCGAACATGATCTCGGCGATGGCGGTGTCCCCGGCCAGGGCGAGCCCGGCGGCCATGCCGGTGAGCGCGCCCTCGCTGATCGGGGTGGACAGCACCCGGCCGGGGAAGCGCTCGGACAGGCCACGGGAGATCTTGAAGGCGCCGCCGTACTGGTCGGTGATGTCCTCTCCGAGCAGGTAGGCCCGGGGGTCGCGGTCGAGCAGGTCGTGCAGCGCCGCGTTGAGGTTGTCGGCTACCCGCACGCGGCCCGCCCGGTGGACGGCGGGCGGGCGGCGACCTCGTCGGCCACCGCCGCCACGTACGCGCGCTGCTCGGACTCCACCCTGGCCAGCCCGGCGGGGTCGGCCGCGGCGTAACGGTGGTACCAGTCGCCCGCGCGGGCCTCGCGCAGCGCCTGTTCATCGCGTGTGTCGTCGCCCTTGCTGTGCGGGCCGAGCCGATGGGTGCGGAACTCCAGCACCAGCGGCCCGCGCCCGGCCCGTACGTGCCCCAGCGGTCCGGCGACGATGTCGCGGATCTCCGCGGGGTCGGTGGAGCCGATCGCGAGGTGCGGAACGCCGAAGGCGGCGGCCCGCCCGGCGATCGTCCCGGCCAGGTGCGCGCTCGTGGGCGTGGACTGGGCGATGCCGTTGTTCTCCACCACGACCACGACCGGCAGCCGCCACAGCGCCGCGATGTTCAGCGCCTCGTAGACCGCGCCCTCGCCGAACGTGCCGTCGCCGATGTAGGCCCAGGCCGCGGCGCCCGGCTCGGCGCGCGAGAGGTGCAGCGCGACGCCAGCCGCGACCGGCAGGCTCTCCCCCTGCACGCCGGTGGACATGTACCGGTCGCGGTGGATGTGCTGGCTGCCGCCCACTCCCCCGCAGACCGCGCCCTCCCGGCCCATGATCTCGGCGAGCAGGCCGTGCGGGTCGCGGTACCTGGCCAGGTAGTGGCCGTGGCCCCGGTGGTTGCTGAAGACGTGGTCGCGCGGGTCCATCAGCGGGGACAGCGCGACCGGCACGTGCTCCTGCCCGAGGCAGGTGTGCGTGGTGCCGTTGAGCATCCCGGCGGCGAACAGGTCGAGCAGCTTGTACTCGAACGCCCGGATCATCAGCATCAGTTCGAGGTCGTCGCCGTCGCCGCCGGGGTACGGCAGGCCGCCCGGCGGCCGGTCGAGCAGGTCAGTCATTGCGGACCGCCTGGAGCACCCCGGCGATGGTCGGCGTCTCGAAGAAGGCGTCCAGCGGCACCTCCAGCTTCAGCCGCTTGCGCATTCTGGCGATGATCTGGGTGATGGTCAGCGAGTGCGCGCCCAGGTCGAAGATGTCGTCGTGCGGACCGATCGGCGAGATGCCCAGGACCTCCTCCCAGATCCCGGCGACCTCGCCCACGAGCGGGTCGTCCACCTCGGCGGGCGCTTCGGTCACCGGAGCGGCGGAAACGGCTTCGGCCACGTGCGCGGCGCGGATGTCCAGCAGCTTGGACAGCGGCGCGTCCGGGGCGGCGGCCACCCGGTCCAGCAGCGCCACCAGGTCCCCGGCGACCGTCCCCGCATCGGGGACCTCCTCGGGGTCGTACCGCAGCGAGCCGGTCAGGCCGCCCGCGGTGTCCAGGAACTGCAGTTGGAGCGATCCCCTGACCGCGTGGTTGGCGGCCAGCCATTCGACCGACGCGTCGAGCCCGGCGAAGTCCGGTTCGGGCTCCTCGCGCCTGCGGTAGCTGATCGAGACCGGCGCGAGCGCCGCGTGCGGGCGCAGGCCGGGCACCGCGCGGGCGAGCGGGAGGTGCCGGTGGGCGTAGAGCGCACGGAGTTCGGCGCGCAGCCCGGCGGCGAAGTCCGCGAACGGCATGCCCGCCTCGGGGCGGCTGAACAGCGGCAACTCGTTGACGAACGACCCGATCACCGCGGCGTCGCCGGGGCGGCGGGTGCTCAGGTCGATCGCGGTGACGACGTCCTGGTTGCCGTAGGAACGCAGCAGCGCGTGCAGGGCGGCGGTGAGGACCTCGAACCTGGTCAGCCCGGGGATCGCGAAATCGGTGTCGGTCTCGAAGGCGACGGTACGGCCCGGGGCGGTGCCCCGGGAGCGCCCCGGCACGCCGGGCAGCGCGACCGGGCCCGGTTCGCGCCAGCGCGTGTCCCAGAAGCCGGGGGCGGGCTCGGCGTCCGAGCCCGACACCTCGGGCACCGGAAACACCGGCGGCCGGGCGCCGCCGTAGGCCGCGGCCAGCTCGGCGACCAGCAGATCCTTGGACCTGCCGTCGAAGACGAGGTGGTGGGCCACGACGAGCAGCAGGTGCCGCAGCGGTGACTCGCCGACCATGGTGAAGCGGACCAGCGGCCCCGCCGCGAGGTCGAACGGCCGCACCACCTCCCGGCGCAGGATCTCGCTCAGCGCCTCGCCCTCGGCGGCGATGTGGGCGACCTCCACGGGGGCGTCGCCGCTCCGCAGGTACGGCACGCCGTCGTCCTCCTCGACGCGCCCGGACAGCACCGGGTGCCGTTCCAGCACGGCCGCGCACGCCCTGATCAGCGCGCCCCGGTCGAGCGGGCCGCGCAGCCTGACCACCACGGGCACGTGGTAGGCCGAGCCCGCGCCCAGCCGTTCGTTGATCCACATGCCGTGCTGGACCGCGTCCACGGTCGTCGTGCCGATCATCGTGCTCCTTCTCGCAGGAGGCGCTTGTCCACCTTGCCCGCGTGGTTTCTGGGGAGGGCGTCCATCAGGACGACCCGGGCGGGACGTTCATGCGGGGCGAGCCGGTCGGCGAGGAAGAGCCGCAGTTCCTGTGGGGTCACCGAGCCGACGAGGGCGAGCGCGACGGACATGCCGAGCGTGGGGTGCGGCACGCCGAACGCGGCGGCCTCGCGGACCCCGGGGCACTCGTGCGCGGTCTCCTCCACGTGCAGGGTGGAGACCTTGAACGCGCCCGACTTGATCACATCGCTCTCGCGGTCCACCAGGTAGAGGTAGCCCTCCTCGTCGAGCCGCCCGAGGTCGCCCATCCGCACCCAGCCGTCGCGGAACACCTCGCGACTGCCCCGCTCGTCGGCCCAGTAGGCGCGCGGGGCGGCCGGCGAGCGCAGCCACACCTCGCCGGTCACGCCGGCGGGCACCGGCTCCCCGGCCGCGGTGGCGATCTTGACGGTGCCGCCGCCGACGGCCTGGCCGACGCTGCCGGGGCGATCGGGGTCGTACATCATGATCGTCTGGGCCGGGTAGGACTCGGTCGAGGTGTAGTAGTTGACGATGGCGGCGCGCGGGAAGGCGGTGCACAGCCGTTCGGCGACCGGGGCGGGCAGCGGCGCGGCGGCCGAGCCGAGCAGGCGCACGCACGACAGGTCGTGGCGGTCCTGCACACCCGCGGCGAGCAGTTCGACCGCCATGGCGGGCACGAGGAACACCGTGCCCGCGTGGTACTCCTCGATCAGTGCCGCGAATCTCCCCGGCGTGAAGCGGGGCAGGGTGACCGTGGCCGGGTGCGCGGACAGGGCGGTGACCAGCATGGTCTGCCCGGCGTTGGTGCCGATCGGGAAGGCGTGCGCGAGGTGGGCGGAGTGGGCGAACGGCCGCCTGCGCCCGCCGTGGCCGAAGGTGAGGTTGGCGTGCGTGGCGGCCACGCCCTTGGGCCGGCCGGTGGTGCCGGAGGTCAGCAGGATCTGCGCGACGTCGCCGGGACGCGCGGCCTTCGGCTCGGCGCCGCCGCCGAGCGGCAGGTCGCCGGGCCGCAGCACGGTCGCCGCGCCGCAGTGCGCGAGCGCCGCGTCGATCTCGGCTTCGGCCAGCCGGTCCGACAGCGGTACGGCCACTGCCCCGGCGGCGGTCACCCCGCAGAAGGCCACCGCGTAGTCGATCCAGTCGCCGTTTCCGAAGACCAGTCCGACGCGGTCGCCGCGGCCGACGCCGCGGCCGGCCAGGCCGCGGGCCACCTCGGCGGCGCCGCGGTCCCATTCGGCGAAGGTGAGCGAGCCCGGGCGGGCGCCGAACGCGCCGCTGCCGCCTCCGTGGACGATCAGCGCCTCCCGCTCGGGGTCGGCCTGAGCGCGGGCATGGAGAAGGTCGGGAATGGTGAGGTTGGAGATCGCACTCATGGGTGAGCCCCCGGGCGTCACGTAGCCATCTGTCAACACCGTCTTGACTGTTGCGCGAAGCGGAATAGTAAGGTTTCTTTCTGGAAAGAAACCTTTCCTTTTCGGCGAGATCGACAGTTTTACATGGGCTCCGGAGAGCCGCAACCCCTTGTGAGACAGGGCTTGCGGCAGCCGCGAAGCCCGTGGAACACTGGGCCCCAGCCGGAAACAGTTAAGAATCTTTCCGGAAAGAATCCTTCCGAAACAGCGTGGGAGACGGTACGTGACTAGCGGCCCGCTGTCGTTCGGCCAGGAGAGACTGTGGTTCCTGCACCGCCTCGACCCGCAGGACCCCTCCTACACGACGCACTACGCCTACCGGCTGCGTGGCGGGCTCGACACCACCCGGCTCCAGGCCGCGTTCACCGAGGTCGTGGCCCGGCATGAGCCACTGCGCACCCGCTACCCCGAGGCGGAGGACGGCAGGCCCACGGCGGTCATCGAGCCGCCCGCCCTCGTGGAGATCGAGCGGGTGGACGCGGACGGCGTACGCGCCGCGCTGGCCATCGTCGCCGACCGCACCAACACCGCCTTCGACCTGGCCGCGCGGCCACCGCTGCGGGTCACGCTGATCCGCCTGGCCGCCGACGACCACGTCCTCTGCGTGGTGCTGCACCACATCAACGCCGACGGCTGGTCCATCAACGTGCTGCGCCGCGAGGTGGCCGAGCTGTACGCCGGCGGCACGCTGGAGGAACTGCCGCTGCGCTACGCCGACCACGTGCGGGCCGAGCGGGAGCAGGACACCGACGTCTCCTGGTGGGCCGGACGGCTGGCCGGCACGCCTTCGCTGGACCTGCCCGCCGACCGCCCCCGGCCCGCCGTCCGGACCCCTTCGGGCGGAGAGGTGATCTTCGAGATTCCGCCCGGCCTGTCCGCCGCGGTCAACCGGCTGGCCAGGCGGGAGCGCTGCACGCCGTACATGGTGCTGCTGGCCGCCTACCAGGTGCTGCTGGCCCGTCACAGCGGGCAGGACGACTTCTGCGTCGGCACCCCGGCGGCCGGGCGGGACCGCCCCGAGGTGGAGAACCTGATCGGGATGTTCTCCACCACCCTCGCGCTGCGCGCCGACCTGTCGGGCGATCCGGTGTTCGCCGAGCTGCTGGCCAGGACACGGAGAGGCGTCCTGGCCGCGCTCGCGCACCGTGAGGTGCCCTTTGAACGACTGGTCGGCGCGCTCGGCCTGGACCGCGACCTGAGCAGGACACCGCTGTTCCAGACCATGTTCGCGGTCCACACCCACGGCGACACCGGGGACCCGCTGCCCGGCCTGACCGCGGCGCCGGTCCCGCACGGCTGGCACCCGGCCAGGTTCGACCTGTCGATGGACCTCTATCCCCGCGACGACGGAGCCCTGACCGGCCACGCCATCTTCAGCACGGACCTGTTCGACCAGGGCACCGTCGAGCGGATGACCGCTCGCTACCTGGTGCTGCTGGAAGCCGTCGCGGAGGATCCTCGGCGGCCGGTCTCCACGCTCCCGCTGCTCCCCCGCGCCGAACGCGACCTGCTGCTCGGCGCGTGCAACGACACCGCCGCCGACCTGCCGCCGGTCACGGTCGTCGGGCTGATGCTGAACCACGCCGCCGCCACGCCGGACGCCGTGGCCGTCGTCCACGACGAGGGCGAGCTGACCTACGCCGAACTCGCCGCGCGGGCGGCGGGCCTCGCCGCCAGGCTGGCCGAGGACGGCATCGGCCGCGGCGACCTCGTGGCGATCATCACGGGACGCGGGCCGGAGACGCCGGTGGCGCTGCTCGGCGTGGCGATGAGCGGGGCGGCGTACCTGCCGGTCGATCCGGACTATCCGGCGACCCGCGTGGCGTACCTGCTGGAGGACGCGCAGGTCGCCCGAGTGCTCACCGACGAGGACGTACGGCGGCTCGCCGTGCCCGGCGCCACGTGCGAGACCCTCGGCGCGCGCCCGGAGGACCCCGCCTACGTGATCTACACCTCCGGGTCCACCGGGCGGCCCAAGGGCGTCGTCGTGCCGCACCGGGCGCTGACCAACTTCCTGCTCGCCATGCGGACGCTGCTGGACGGCGGCCCCGGCGACACCTGGCTCGCGCTGACCTCGCTGTCCTTCGACATCTCCGCACTGGAACTGTTCCTCCCGCTGGTCACCGGCGGCAGGGTGGTCATGGCGGGCGGGATCGACGCCCGCGACGGCGATGCCGTGGCCGCGCTCGCGGCCCGGCACGGCGTCACGCACGTACAGGCCACACCGTCCGGCTGGCGGATGCTGCCGGGCCTGCGCGTGGACACGGCCCTGGCCGGCGGCGAGCCGCTGCCGCCCGCGCTGGCCGCCGAACTGCGGCCGAACGCGCGGCGGCTGTTCAACATGTACGGCCCGACCGAGACCACGATCTGGTCCACCGCCTGGCAGGTGCCGGACGCGCCCGGCGACGTCGCCATCGGCCGGCCGATCGCCAACACCACCTGCCACGTCGTGGACCGGCACGGCCGGCCGGCCCCCATCGGTGTCCCCGGTGAGCTGCTGATCGGCGGGGCGGGCGTGGCGGACGGCTACCTGCGCCGCCCCGGGCTGACCGCCGACCGGTTCGTCCCCGACCCGTACGGCCCGCCGGGCGCCCGCCTGTACCGCACCGGCGACCTGGCCCGCCGCCGCGCCGACGGCACCCTGGACTGCCTCGGCCGTACCGACCACCAGGTCAAACTGCGCGGCCACCGGATCGAGCCCGGCGAGATCGAGGCCGTGCTGGACGCCCACCCCGGCGTTCGGCAGTCGGTCGTGGTGGTCCAGGAGGAGACGCTGGTGGCGTTCGTCGTCGGCGACGCCCCGGTGGCGGAGTTGCGAACGCACGCGGCGGCCACGCTGCCGCCGTACATGGTGCCGGGCGCGTTCGTGCGGGCCGAGGCGCTGCCACTGACCCCGAACGGCAAGGTGGACCGCGCCGCGCTGCCCGGCGACGCCCGCCCGGTGCCCGAGAGCACCGCCTACGTGCCGCCGCGCACCGACGCCGAAGAGCTGGTCGCCGACGTGTACGCCGAGGTCCTCGGCCTGGAGAAGGTCGGCGCGCACGACGACTTCTTCGCGCTCGGCGGCCACTCGCTGCTGGCCACCCGGGTGATCGCGGGCATCCGGGCGCTGACCGAGGTCGAGGTGCCGATCCGCACGATCTTCGCCGCCGGCGCCGTCGCGGACCTCGCCCAGGCCGTCACGGACCTGCTGACGGCCGAGATCGACCGACTGACCGACGAGGAGGCCGCGCGCCTTGCGAAGGAGCGGGACTGAGCGATGACCCATCTGGTGGTGGTCAACCACGAGAAGCAGTACTCGATCTGGCCCGCCGATCGGGAGCCCCCCGCCGGATGGGACCCCACCGGCGTCACCGGCGACCGGCAGGCGTGCCTGGACCACATCGAGCGGACCTGGACCGACATGCGACCACACAGGGAGCCATGACGTGAGCACAGTGGGGAGGCGTGCCCCGGCGGGCGCCGCGCGCGAGACGAAGGAACGACTGGCCGAACTGGTGGCCACGGCCAGCGACGGCGAGGTCTCCGCGGCGGAGGCGCTGGCCACCGAGTTGCCGCTGTCGGCGCTCGGCGTCACCTCGCTGGCGCAGATGCGGCTGATCGACGCCATCGAGCGCGAATTCGGCGTGGACGTGGACTTCTCCGACGAGTCGCTGGCCGCGCTCGAGGACCTGGACCTGCTCACCGCCCACATCACCGGGCGGGCCCGGTGACCGGCGAGCCGCTCACCGGGCCGCTCACTGAGCCGCTCACCTGGGGGCAGCGGGCGATCTGGGCGGCGATCGAACGCACCGCGCCCGACGACCGCTACTTCAACTTCGGCCGGGTGCTCGCGGTGCCCCGCTCGATCCGCCAGCTGGGCGTCGCGGACGTCCGCCGGGCCGTCGGCCTGCTGACCGACCGGCACCAGGCGCTGCGCACCACCATCGGCCCCGGCCCGGTGCAGATCGTCGGCGAGAGCGCGGAGCCGGTGGTGGGGATCGTCCACGCGGCGCGCGGGGAGGAGGCGGCCGTCGCCGCCGAGTTGCAGGCCCGGATGGAGTCATCGGCCTTCGACTACCGCGACGAGCGCCCGCTGCGGGTCGGCGTGGTGATCTGCGAGGGCACGGTCGGCCATGTCGTGCTGGTCTTCTGTCACATGGCGGCCGACGGCCTCGGGGCCGAGATCGCGGTACGCGACCTTCGTCTGCTGCTGCTGCTGCGCGGCACGGCGGGCGGCCCGCCACCCACCCAGCCGGCCGAACTGGCCCGCCGGCAGAACTCCGCGGAGGGCCTGCGCCTGGCGCGGGCCGCCGACGAGTACTGGGAGCGGGAGTTCTCTCGCATCCCCGTCTCGATGTTCCCGGCCCAGGTCGCCGAACCTTCCGGGCCGCCGATCTGGCGGGCGCTGCTGACCTCGCGGGCCGCCGCCATGGCCGCGCAGCGGCTCGCCGTGCTGCACGGCGCGACGACCGGAGCGGTACTGCTCGCGGCGAGCGCCGCCATGGTCGGCAGGGTCACCGGCCAGGAGCTGTGCGCGATGCTGCCGATCGTGGGCAACCGGTTCCGCGCCGACACCAGGAACGCGGTGACCACACTGTCCCAGGAGGGCCTGTTCGTCTGCGACGTCACCGCCGAGCGGTTCGATGACCTGCTGCGGGCGGCCAGGCCCGCCGCGCTGCGCGCCTACCGGCACGCCTACCACGACCCGGCGGGCCGGGCGGCGGCGACCGCGCGGGCGAGCGCCGCCAGGGGCGCCGAGGTCCAGCCGTACTGCTGCTTCAACGACATGCGCTTCGCCGAGCCGCCGCCGCGCGACTGGGAGCCCGGCGAGATCCACGCCGCGCTCGGCTCCTCCACGCTCACCTGGCCGATCAGCCAGGATCGGCTGAACTGCCGGTTCTGTGTGCACATCACCGGCGAGGGCGCGGGGCTCGGCATCTCGGTGACCGCCGACACCCGCTACCTGCCCAAAGCCGGGATGGAGTCCTGGCTGCGCGGGCTGGAGGACCTGCTGGTGGAGGCGGCCGCACGGGCCGCGGCGCGGAAGGTCCACGCCGGATGACGGTGACCGCGTACGCCGCGGCCACGTCCTGTGCGCACGGCGAATCGCTGCTCTTCCACGTCCAGGCCGAGCCGTCCGACCTGCCGGTACGGGTCAGCGTGGCCGACGCGACCGATGACCGGCGGGTGCTGTCGGCGCGGGTGGACGGCCCCGAGTGGACCCTCACGATCCCCGCGGACTGGCACAGCTCGCTGTACCGGGCCCGTTTCCTGGCCCCCGGCCAGGCCGACGCCGACCTGCCGTGGCCCAGGGAGCAGGAACTGCCCGGCACGGCGGCCTCGCCGCCCAACGAGGTCTACTTCGTACTCCGGCCGGCCGTGCCGCGCTCACCGGTACTGCTGTCGGTGCCGTTCACCACCTGGCAGGCCTACAACCGGGCGGGCGAGCCGGGCCAGAGCATCTACTGGACCGAGGAGCCCACCCGGGCCTCCCGGGTCACCTTCGACCGGCCGGGCGGCGGGCCGCCGCCCGAACGCTGGGAGGAGGGCATGCTGCGCTGGCTGCGCCCGTCCGGCTACACCGTGGACCTCTGCTCCAACCTGGACCTGCACGACGGACTGGACCTGCTGAACGGCTACCGGCTGCTGATCGTCAGCGGGCACGACGAGTACTGGTCGGCGGGCATGCGGGACGCGGCCGAGGAGTTCGTCCGGCGGGGCGGCAACATCGCGTTCTTCGCCGGGAACACCTGCTGGTGGCAGATCCGGCTGGAGGACGACCGGCGCACCATGGTGTGCCACCGCGACCCGATGACCGACCCCTCCCCCGATCCCCGGCTCATCACCACCGAGTGGTCGGCCGCCCCGGTCAACCGGCCGGAGAACACGCTGACCGGTGTCAGCTTCCGGCAGGGCGCGGGGGCCTGGGGGCCGTACATGCCGCTGATCCTCAAGGAGTCCTACACGGTCAGGTTCGCCGAGCACTGGGTGTTCGAGGGGACCGGGCTGGCCGACGGCGACCCGTTCGGGCAGGGCACGCTCGGATATGAGACCGACGCCGCGGAGTACACCGAGGTCATGGGCGTGCCCCGGGTGACCGCCAGGGACGGCACGCCGTCCTCGTTCGTGGTGCTGGCCACGGCCGACCTGCGGCACTGGAGCGCCTACGGCCAGGGTGGCGCGGCCACCATGGGCGTGTTCACCAGCGGGCGCGGCACGGTCTTCAACGCCGCCACGATCAACTGGGGCAACGCGCTGGACGACCCGGTGGTGGACCGGATCACCCGCAACGTGATCGACCGGCTGTCGGCTCCGGCCGGCACCGCCGAGTGGGAGGTCATCGGCCCGGCGGCCGACATGGTGGCCCTGGCCGGGTACGGCAGGTCGCTGTTCGGGGTGGGCGCGGGCGGCATCCTGCACGTCCGCGAACTGTGCGGGCAGAACCTGCCGTGGCGGCCGATCGCCGACGCGGGCGGGGTGCGCTGCCTGGACGTGCCCCGGGAGGCCGCGGCCGGCCTGGGCATCGGCCTGTACGGCGTGACGCCGAGCGGAGTGCTGCGCCACCGGCCGCTGCCCGCGGGCCCCGGCGGCTGGACCGACGTGTGCCGCGCCCCGGCCGGCACCGTCGCCCTGGCCATCGCCGACGGCCGCTTCTACACGGCGACCACGGCGGGACGGCTGTACTGCCTGGCGTTCGCCGACGCGCCGAGCGGCGCCTGGGCGGACATCGGCCCCTCGGCGGACGCGGTCGCGCTCAGCGGCATGACCGGCCGCCTGTACGCGATGGACGCGGGCGGTGCGATCCACACCCGCCTGCCGCCGGGCGGCGACGAGGACGAGTGGCGCACGCTTTCGCGCAGCGATTCCTGCGTGGTGAGCACGACGTTCACCGCGCACGCGGGGCACCTGGTCACGGCGGGGCCGGCCGTGCCGCTGCGGTGGCGGACGGTCTGACGCCGCCTGCGGCGTCCGCCGCAGGCGGCTTCAGGTGTCCACCGTGCTGGTGAAGACCTCCTCGCGGGCGCGCTGCAGCGCCGCGAGGATGGCGCCGCGCAGTACCGGGTCGCCCTCGACCTCGGTCACCCTGACCTGCGGGCGGCTCGGGCAGATGCGGGCCACGGCCTCCTCGACCTTGACCGCGAGGGCCTTGCCGCCCGACCTGCCCACGTCTCCGGTCAGCACGACCAGACCGGGATCGAGCACCACGGTCACCGCGGCGACGCCGATCGCCAGCCGTCCGGCGACCTCCTCGATGAAGTCGCCGTTGGCACCGGTTGGATCGGCCACGGCGGCGGCGACCTGCTCGCTGATGGTGTCGCCGGTCAGGCCGTTGGCGGCGGCGAGGCCCGCGATGGCCTCCCCGCCCACCAGGCGCTGGAAGGACCCGGACTGAGGTGCGCCGACATCGACGGGCAGCGGTTCGCCGGGGACCGGCAGCCAGCCGATCTCGCCCGCGCCGCCGCTGCTGCCGCGGTGCAGCCGCCCGCCGAACATCACGCCGAGTCCCTGGCCGATGCCGGCCCACACCAGCACGAAGTCCGACAGGCCGCGGGCGGCCCCGTGCTCACGCTCCGCAATCACCGCGAGGTTGACGTCGTTCTCGATCACGACGGGCCGGCGCAGGCTGGCGCTCAGCGCGGCCAGCACGCCCTCGTGCCAGGACGGCAGGTCGAAGGAGAACCGCACGTCACCGGTGCGCGGATCGACCACGCCCCTGGTTCCTATCACACAGGCGCGCAGTTGGGCCATCGACACCCGCGCGGTCTGGCAGACCCGCTGCAGGGCGTTGTGCACGATCCTGACCGGGTCGCCGTGGCCGTTGGGATCGACGGCGATCTGGGCGATCAACTCGCCGGTGATGTCCGCGACACCTGCGGTGACGCGGTCGGGCAGGACCACCAGGCCGGCCACGTACGCGCTGGAGGGGACCACGCCGTACAGGGCCGCGTTGGGGCCGCGCCCGCCCGCCTGTTCGCCGACGGGCGCCACCAATCCGCGCCCCTCCAGGCGCGCCAGAAGCTGTCCGGCCGTAACCTTGGAAAGTCCGGTTCGCTCACCCAGTTCGGCGCGGGTGAGCGGGCCGTCGGAGAGCAGGAGCTCCAGCGCGGCGCGGTCGTTCAACTGGCGCAGCAACCGAGGTGTTCCCGGGCGTCGGGACAAGGATCGGCCCCCCTCTCGTCACGATACGCTAACGAGCGTTTTTTTTAAGAAACTTTCTTGTTAGTTTAGCGAGAGTCACCCCGCAGGCAAGTGATCCCGCCTCGGGATGTCACAGCGCCGACCGTCCGAGGTCGCCATCGACCTGGTGCGGGGTGGTCTGCCAGGGCCCGCACCCCCGAACGCGCGACCCCCGACGCGAAGCCGGGAAGGGAGAAACCCAAGTGAGAATCTCAAAGATCACGGTTGCGACCGCGACGTCCGCCGTGCTTGCTCTGAGTGTCGCCGCCTGTGGTGGCGGCAGCAGTGGCGGGACCGAGGCGGAGAAGCCGTCCGAGTCCGCCTCCTCCTCCGCGTCCGGGCCTCAGTACGCGGGCAAGACGCTGAAGGTGTGGCGCCTCGGGGCGCCCAACGAGGTCTTCGAGAAGTACATGAACGACCTCAACGGCAAGTTCGAGCAGCAGACCGGCGCCAAGGTCGAGCTGACCTGGGTGCCGTGGCCGGACTCCCAGAAGAAGTGGACGGCCGCGCTCGCCAGCGGCGAGGGCCCGGACGTCACCGAGTTCGGCAACGACCAGGTGTCGGCCTGGGTGGCCCAGGAGGCCCTCGCCGACATCACCGAGGTCGCCAAGGGCACCCCGGACTTCCAGCAGATCCCGCAGAACCTGTGGGGCTACGAGACCATCGACGGCAAGATCTACGCCGTGCCGTGGGGCGGCGGCACCCGCGCCGTCCTCTATCGCAAGGACTGGTTCAGCGAGCTGAAGATCGAGGAGCCCAAGACCTGGGAAGACCTCATCGCGGCCGCCAAGAAGATCCAGAAGGAGAAGGGCTCCGACGTCGACGGCCTGGCCTTCAACGGCGGTTCGGACGCCAACATGTCGCTCTCGCCGTTCGTGTGGTCGGCGGGCGGCGACTTCGCCGCCTTCGAGGGCGGCAAGTGGGTCGGCAAGCTGACCGAGCCCGCCTTCAAGGAGGGCTTCCAGTTCTACACCGACCTGGTGGCCAAGGAGGGCGTGTCAGGTAAGTCCCGCCTGAACCTGAACTCGATCGAGATCGCGCAGCGCTTCGCGGCCGGCAAGGTCGGCATGTTCGTCACCGGCGGCTGGGACATCGCCTCCATCGAGGAGCAGAGCAAGGGCAAGATCAAGGCCGACCAGATGGCCTTCTTCTCCATCCCGAACAAGGAAGGGACGGGCCCGGCGCCGGCGTTCCAGGGCGGCAACGACATCGCCGTCTGGAAGGACACCGAGAACCCCGAACTGGCCGCGGAGTACGTCAAGCTCGCCGCGGGCCAGGAGTTCGGCGGCCGGTACGCCAAGGAGAACGGCCTGCTCCCCCTCTACCCCGACGCCCTCGCCGAGTACGCCAACGACCCGGCCCAGAAGGCGTTCGCGGAGACCTTCAAGGTCGCCAAGGGCTTCCCCGCCGACCCGCAGTGGGCGGAGGCCAACGACACCAAGGCCGTGCTGCAGAACGCGGCGCGCGCGGTGATCAAGGGTGAGAAGGACGTCGACGCGGCCCTCGCGGCGGCCAACAAGGAACTCGAAGAGATCCTGAACCAGCAGTAACCATGGCACACACACGAACCATCGCCCGGGGCGGGGGAGATCCCCCCGCCCCGTCGCGGGGCCCCAGAAGAAGGCCGCCGCGCAGGACCAGCGGCATGTCGCCGAAGCTGGTCCCCTACGCGCTCCTGATACCCGGCCTCATCGTCATCGCGGCACTGCTGCTCTACCCGCTGTTCCAGATGGTCGTCATGTCCTTCCAGAAGGTGGGACTGAAGCAGATCAGGCCGAAGAACCCGGTCCCCGCGGAGTGGAACGACTTCGAGAACTACACCACGGTCCTCCAGTCGGACCTGTTCTGGACCTCCCTGCGCAACACCGTCGTGTTCGCGGTGGTCACCGGGGCGCTCACTCTGGTGGTCGGCACGCTGGTGGGCCTGCTGCTCAACCGGCTCGGCCGGGCCATGTCCACGGTCGTGGTCGTGGGCATCATGGCCGCCTGGGCGGTGCCGCCCACCTCACAGGCGATCATCTGGAAATGGCTGTTCGACGCCGACTCCGGGATCATCAACTGGGCGCTCAACCTGCTGCCCGACTGGCTGTCATCGCTGGTCTTCGGCCGCTCCGACTGGTCCGGCCAGCCATGGCTGAACGAGCCGCTCACCATCTACCTCGTGCTGGTGATGGCGGTGCTCTGGGCGTCGTTCCCGTTCGTGGCGGTCTCGGTGCTCGCCGGGCTGAAGAGCATCCCGTCGGAGCTGTACGAGGCGGCCAGGGTGGACGGCTCGACCGGCATCGGGACGTTCCGGAAGATCACCTTCCCGCTGCTGAAGCCGGTCTTCTCCGTCCTGATCGTCCTGCAGATCATCTGGGACTTCAAGGTCTTCACCCAGCTCTTCCTGATCGCCGGCGGCACCAACATGCCGCGTGAGGCGTTCAACCTGTCGCTGTGGAGCTACATCGAGGCGTTCAGCCCGCCTCCGGACATGGGACTCGGCTCGGCCATCGCGGTGGTGCTCACGGTGGTGCTGCTGCTGATCACGTTCGTCTACGTCCGGCAGATCGTCAAAGCGGAGGACGTCCGATGACGCCACTCGCGCGCAAGCGCCTTGCCAAGTACGGTCTCAACGCCGGCGCGATCGCGGTGTTCCTGTTCGCGGTCTTCCCCGTCTACTGGATGGTCGCGACCGCGTTCAAGCCGAACGACGAGATCTACACGACCGAGTTCATGCCGGTCCCGCTCTCCCCCACCCTGGACCACGTCGAGCGGGTGTTCACCAAGGGCGTCGCCGGGCACTCGATCTGGGAGTACCTGCTCAACAGCGCCATCGTCGCGGTCACCACCGTGCTGGTGGGCGCGGTCTTCGCGCTGCTCGCCGCGACGGCGGTGGCGCGGTTCAGGTTCAGGTTCCGCACGTCGTTCCTGGTGCTGCTGCTCATCGTGCAGATGGTGCCCGCCGAGGCGCTGCTCATCCCGCTGTTCCTGATGGTCCGGCGGCTGGGCATGTACGACCAGTTGATCGGCCTCATCGTGGTCAACATCGGGCTGACCCTGCCGTTCTCGGTGTGGATGCTGCGCACCTTCGTCGCCGCGGTCCCCAAGGATCTGGAGGAGGCGGCATGGATCGACGGGGCGACCCGATTCACCACCTTCTGGAAGGTGCTGTTCCCGCTCGTCGCCCCCGGTCTGGTCGCGACCAGCATCTTCTCGTTCATCACCGCGTGGAACGAGTTCGTGTTCGCGCTGACCCTGATCAACGAGACCAGCAACTACACGATGCCGAGGGCGCTGTCGTTCTTCATCGGCCAGCGCTCCACCGACTGGGGCGGGATCATGGCCGCGTCCACGCTGATGACCATCCCGGTCCTCGTGTTCTTCCTCCTGGTGCAGCGGCGCATGGTCTCCGGCCTCGTCGCGGGCGCCGTCAAGGGCTGATCCCCTCTCCCTTCCCACCGGTCTCTGACGGCTCGCGGCCCACAAGGCCCGAGCCGCCATGCCGGCCTGCCGTACCGTCCGTCACTCCGAACCATCCGTAGGAGCCGAGCCATGCCCGAAAACTCCGCGAGCCGCCCGACCGGGCCGATCGACCGGGAGCTGTACCGCCTGGCCGCCGGCCCCCTGCTCGTCGCCTTCCAGGGCACCACCGTCCCCGAGTGGGTGCTCGCCGAGACCGAACGCGGCCTCGGCGGCGTCACCCTGTTCGGCTTCAACGTGGCCGATCCCGCCCAGTTGTCCGCGCTGACCGGCCGCCTGCGCGAGGCCGGCGACCTGGTCATCTCGCTGGACGAGGAAGGCGGCGACGTCACCCGGCTCGCCTACCACACCGGAAGCCCCTACCCGGGCAACGCCGCCCTGGGCGCGGTGGACGACGTGGGACTCACCCGCGAGGTCTACCACGCGATCGCCGGCGAACTCGCCCTGTGCGGGATCAACCTGAACATGGCGCCGGACGCCGACGTGAACACCGCCGACGACAACCCGGTGATCGGCACCCGCGCCTTCGGAAACGACCCCACGCTGGTGGCCAGGCACACCGTGGCCGCCGTGGAGGGCCTGCAGGCGGCCGGAGTCGCCGCCTGCGTAAAACACTTCCCCGGGCACGGCGCCACCTTGCAGGACTCCCACCTGGAGATCCCACTGGTGGACGCCGGGCTCGACGTACTGCGCGCACGTGAGCTGGTGCCGTTCCGGGCGGCGATCGGGGCGGGGGCCAGGTCGGTGATGACCGCCCACGTCCGGGTGCCCGTCCTGACCGGTGAGGCACCCGCCACGCTCTCCTCCGCCGCGCTGACCGGCCTGCTCCGCGAGGAGCTGGGCTTCGCCGGCGTGATCGTCTCCGACGCGCTGGACATGCGGGCGATCACCGACGCCTACGGCCTGGCCGGTGGCGCGGTGATGTCCCTGGCCGCCGGGGCCGACCTGCTCTGCCTCGGCCCGCTGCCGACCTATGACGACGTCCGTGCGGTCATCGCGGGCATCGCGCAGGCCGCCCAGGACGGCCGCCTGCCGGTCGAGCGGCTGGCGGAGTCGGCCGCGCGCGTGGCGGCGCTGCACGCGTGGTTCGCCGAGCCCCGGCCCGCCGTGCCCGGCGGGCAGGTCATCGGCCTGGCCGCGGCCCGGCGTGCGCTCAGCCTCACCGGGACGCCGCCGGCGCCGGTCGATCCGCTGGTCGTGGAGCTGGAAACGCCGCCGACCATCGCGGTGGGCGAGGTGCCGTGGGGGTTCGCGCCGTGGCTGCAGGCCGCCGAGGTCGTCCGGGTCACCCCCGGCCAGGAGGAACCGGAATCCCTCCTGGAACGCGCCAAGGACCGCTCACTGGTGATCGTGACCAAGGACGCCCACCGGCATGAGTCGAGCCGGGCCCTGATGGCGGCGCTGGTGGCGGCCCGCCCGGACGCCGCGGTCGTGGAGATGGGACTGCCTGTCTGGCGTCCGGACAGCGCGGTCTACATCGCGACGTACGGCGCCGCGCGCCCCAACGCCCGGGCCGCCGCCGAACTTCTCTTCCCCGACCTCGTCAAGGCTGCCACGACATCCTGACAGGTGCTTTGACAAGGGCCTCGGCAGATATTTGTTAGTAAAGTTTCTTGTTTAATAGAGGAGTCGATGCTAAACAGGTGATGCGGCCGAAACATGGCCGCCGCCCCTCGCGTCACGGAGACGGAGACACGATGACCATCGAGACCGCCCGAGACGTCGCGAGCGCCGACCTGGCACGACTCGCCGACTGTGTACTGCAACCAGGGTTCATCGGCACCACCCCGCCCGACTGGATCCGGCGCCGCCTGGGCCTCGGGCTCGGCGGCGTCACGCTTTTCGCCCGGAACATCACCGGTCCCGACCAGCTTGCCAGACTCACCGCGGCCCTGCGAGCGGAAAACCCCGAGATCGTCATCGCGACCGACGAGGAGGCCGGTGACGTCACCCGGCTGGAGGTGGCGGCCGGCAGCTCGCGCCCCGGCAACCTGGCGCTCGGCGCGGTGGACGACCCCGGCCTCACCGAGGCCGTGGCGCGCGATGTGGGCGGCGCGCTCGCCCGGGCGGGCATCACGCTCAACTACGCGCCGGTGGCCGACGTCAACTACGCCGACAACCCGGTCGTCGGCACCCGGGCCTTCGGCGGCGATCCGTGGCTGGTCGCCCGGCACACCCGCGCCTGGGTCACCGGCCTACAGGAGGCGGGGGTGGCCGCCTGCGCCAAGCACTTCCCCGGGCACGGCGGCACGACCGTCGACTCCCACGACGACCTGCCCGCGGTCACCGCCTCGGCCGGCGAACTGGCCAGGGTCGCGCTCTCGCCGTTCCGCACCGCGATCCGGGCGGGCGTGCGCTCGATCATGACCGGGCACCTGCTCGTCCCGGCGCTCGACCCGCACTGGCCGGCCACGATGAGCGCGCGCATCCTCACCGACCTGCTCCGCGGCGAACTCGGCTTCGAGGGCCTGATCGTCACCGACGGCATCGAGATGCCCTCGCTGTCGCTGCGCTACGGCCTCGGCATGACCGCGGTACGCGCGCTGGCCGCCGGCGCCGACGTGATCTGCGTGGGCGGCGAGAACACCTCCCCCGGGCTGGTGGACATGCTGCGCAACGCGATCGTGGGCGCGGTCCGCGAGGGCGCGCTGCCCGAGGAACGGCTGGCTGAGGCCGCCGCCCGGGTGCGGGCGCTGGCCGCCTGGGCCGCCGTGCCGCGCCAGGGCTGCGGAGAGGCCGAACCGGGGGTCGGGGTCGCGGCGGCGCGCAGGGCCGTGCGGCTGACCTCCAAGGAGCACGCGGGGCCGTTGCCGCTGGCCGTACCTCCGCACGTCATCGAGCTGAACTCGGTCACCAGCCTGGCGGTGGACCGCAACACCGGATGGGGCGTGGCCGGGCCGCTCGCGGGGCTCATGCCGGGCACCACGGCGGTGCGCCTGGACCCGGGGCAGGCCGGGCTGCTGGGCTTTGAGATCGCGTTCGCGCTGGGCCGGCCGCTGGTGGTCGCGTGCCGCGACGCGACCAGGCACGGCTGGGTGGCCGCGGCGATCGAGACCGTGCTTTCTCACCGGCCGGACGCCGTGATCGTGGAGATGGGCCGCCCCAGCCCGGCCACCCCGGGCGCGCACCACATCGCGACCTTCGGGTCCTCCCGGGCGTGTGGCACCGCCGCCGCCGAGGTGCTGTCCGGCAGGAGCGCCGGACAGCCGTCGTAAGGCCCCCTAGGAAGAGAAGACCTCCTCGCGGGCACGCTCCAACGCCGCCAGGACTGCGCCGCGCAGCACCGGGTTGCCGGTCTGCTCGCTCGGCACCACCTGGGGACGGATGGGGCAGATCCGCGCGACCGCCTCCTCCACGCGGGAGGACAGCGCCGTGCCGCCCGCACGGCTCACATCGCCGCCCAGGACCACCAGTCCGGGGTCGAGCACCACGCACACCGAGGCGACCCCCAGCGCGAGCCTCGCGGCGATCTCGTCGAGCAGCGGCTCGCCCTCCGGCCCCGCCTTGACCGCCGCCGCCACGCACTCGGCCTGCCGGGCCCCGGTGAACCCGTAGGTCTCGGCCAGCTCGGTCACCGCCTCCACGCTGACCAGCGACTGCAGGCCGCCGGCCAGCGAGGGCAACCGGCCGGGGATGGCCCGCACGTCCTCAGCCAGCGGCACCCCGGGCACCGGCAGGTAGCCGATCTCACCGGCGCTGCCCGAGCGGCCCCGGTGCAGCCGGCCGCCCAGCATCACGGCCAGGCCGAGCCCCCGGCCCACCCAGACGAGCACGAAGTCGTCGGCCTCGCGCGCCGCGCCGCCCGCGTACTCGGCGACCGCGGCGAGGTTGACGTCGTTCTCGATGACGACCTCGCGGCGCAGGTCGCGCGCCAGCGCCTCGTGGATGCCCTCGTGCCAGCCGGGCAGGTCGAAGGAGAAGCGCACGTCGCCGCTGCGCGGATCGACCACGCCCGGTGTGCCGATCACGACCCCGCGCAGTTTGGCCAGCGACACCTTCGCCGAACGGCACGCCTTGACCACACCGCTGTGGACCACGGCCACCGGATCCTCGTGACCGTCGGGGGTCACGGTCACCTCGGCCACGATGTCACCGTGGATGTCGGCGACGGCGGTGGTGACGCTCTCCGGGCCGACGTCGAGCCCCGCGACGTACGCGGAGGAGGCGACCACCGCGTACAGGGCGGCGTTGGGACCTCGGCCTCCGGCGAGCTCGCCGACCACCTCGACCAGGCCGCGATCCTCCAGCCGGGCCAGCGTCTGGGACGCGGTCACCTTGGAAAGGCCGGTCATCTCGCCGATCTGGCCCCGCGTGAGGGGACCAGAGGACAGCAGCAGCTCCAGGGCGGCCCGATCGTTGATCTCCCGCAGCAACCTGGGCACCCCAGGACGTCGCTCCATACCCATGCTCTCTGATCGCCGTGTTCCCGCCGCCTTCATCGAGCACAGATTAGCTGGCGGAGTCATTAGTAAGGCTTCCTGTTAGTTGCACGCCCAGCGTAACGGACCCTCGTCCACGCTAGAACACACCTCGCCGGAGTGTCGATCAACTGCGCGCGGCGGATGCCCCGGCGTCCGGGATGGGCCATCCGCCACGGTCAGCGCCAAGGTCAGAATGCCCTTCCGGCGGCCCCTGCGCCCGACCACTGTTCTCCAGGCGGGATAATCGACAACATGCGCCTTTCCGCTCGTGTCGACTACGCCCTACGCGCCGCCGCCGAGCTCGCCGCCGCAGGTGCCGGCCCGACCACGGTGGGCGAGCTGGCCAAGGAGCAGGACATGCCCCCCAAGTACTTGGAGAACATCCTGCTCCAGATGCGCCGTGCCGGGCTCGTTCGTGGCCAGCGCGGACCAGAGGGGGGCTACGTGCTGGCCCGCCCGGCCACCGAGATCTCCCTCGCCGACGTCATCCGTGCCGTGGACGGCCCGCTGGCCAACGTCCGGGGCGAGCGCCCCGAGCACGTGGGCTACCGGGGCGCGGCCGAGTCGCTCCAGGAGGTGTGGATCGCGCTGCGCGCCAGCGAGCGGGCGATCCTGGAAGAGGTGACGCTGGCCAACGTCTGCTCGGGCACGCTGCCCGACCGGGTGCGCAAGCTGGCCGCCGACCCCGCGGCCTGGGACTGACCCCGCCCGCGGGAAGGGTGTGAGCCGTGCCGGAGGGCGACGCCGTCTACCGCACCGCCGTACGCCTGCGCGCGGCGCTGGACGGCCGCGTGCTGACCCGCAGTGACTTCCGGGTCCCCAAGCACGCCACGGCCGATCTGACCGGCCGTACGGTCATCGAGACGGTCTCCCGGGGCAAACATCTGCTGACCCGCGTGGACGGCGGGCTGACCGTGCACACCCACCTGCGGATGGACGGCTCCTGGCGGGTGCTCCCCGCGGGGCGCCGCCTCCCGCCGGGCGACGTGGTGCGCCTGGTGCTCGGCAACGCCGCCCAGGTCGCCGTGGGCGTGCGGCTGGGCGTGGTGGACCTGCTGCCCACCGCGCGTGAGGACGATGTGGTCGGCCATCTGGGGCCGGATCTGCTGGGCCCCGACTGGGACGCGGCGCTCGCCGCGGCACGGCTCGCCGCCTGGGCCGACGCTGGTGCGGAGAACACGATCGGCGAGGCCCTGCTCGACCAGCGCAACCTCGCCGGGATCGGGACGATCTACCGGGCCGAGACGCTCTTTCTGGCCGGGATCTCACCGTGGCGGCCGGTCGCGCGGGTGGACGACCTGGAACGCCTGGCGGACCTGGCGCACCGACTGCTCTTGGCCGGCCGGGAACGCGCCGCGACGGTCACGACGGGTGATCGGCGACCGGGCAGGGGCACCTGGGTCTACGGCCGCGGCGGACGGCCGTGCCGGCGCTGCGGCACACGGGTGGGCGTGACCCACCTGGGCGGCGCGCCCGCGACACGCTCGCCAGAGCGGCTGGTCTACTGGTGCCCCGCCTGCCAGCCGCGGTAGCCGGTCAACGCGGCCCTCAGGCCGCGACCATGTCCTTGACCTCGGGGAAGACGGTGCTGGAGATACCGCTCCCGACACCCTCGCCGATGGACAGGCGCTCGTGCTCGGGCACGTCGGCCATGACGGGGGCGGCCTGCAGCTCGGCGAGCGCGAACTGGTCGGAGACCTCGCGCAGCACCTGTGACAGGGGGACCCCGAGTGCGCCACAGATGGACGCGAGCAGCTCGGAGGACGCCTCCTTCTGACCGCGCTCGACCTCCGAGAGGTAGCCGAGCGAGACGCGCGCCAGCGTAGAGACCTCTCGCAACGTGCGGCCCTGCCGCACGCGAAGTCGCCGTAGCACGTCACCGAGCAGTTGTCGCAGCAGGACCATCTGTCGTTCCCTCCCCGGTGCGGGTGCCTTCACACCACTTCGCGCGATCGGTTCGTGCCGCCCATCTCTGTGACCCTCGTACATGCTCCTCGCCGTCATCACCGTTCCCGTGGGCCCGCCGGCCGGGCTCCCGCTGTAGTCGCTTTTCGCCGATGGCTTACGGACCTCACTCACAGCTCCACCGTACCCGCATCCACCGACGTGGCGGCAGACCGTAAGGAGCATGTTCGCTGGTGACGTAACACGGTAATCACCGGGAATGTTCCCTCATGTTCGCCTCACGCTCATCTATCAGCAGATCAACCGCTTTCTCCGCTGTCTGTACCCGAATCTCATTCAAGTGATCCATGTTCACCCGCCACGGGCCTTACGGGCCACCTGCTGAAGGCGCACCGCGCGCACGACGTAGTCGATTCCTGTGACGAGCGTCACCGCCAGCGCGCCCGCCATCAAAATCCAGCGCAGCGGGTCATAGACGCCGGGCCAGATGTAGAGGCCGATCGCGACGACCTGGAGCACGGTCTTGACCTTGCCGCCGTAGCTCGCCGGGATCACGCCGTGCCTGATCACCGCGAACCGCAGCAGCGTGACCCCCAGCTCCCTGACCACGATGGCCGCGGTCACCCACCAGGGCAGCTCGTCCAGCAGGGACAGGCTGATCAGCGCCGCGCCGATCAGCGCCTTGTCGGCGATCGGGTCGGCGATCTTGCCGAAGTCGGTGACCAGGCCGTAGCGCCTGGCCAGCTCGCCGTCCAGCCGGTCGGTCAGCGACGCGATCACGAACAGCACGAGCGCCGCCACCCGCCAGCCGGTGCCCGGCAGGAACAGGCAGGCGACGAAGAAGGGGACGAGCACCAGACGGACGACCGTGAGAACGTTGGCGACGTTCCACGGGCTCACGCGGCGGCCTTTGGCCGGCGTCGTCGCGTCCGGCGTCTCGGTCATGGACCGGCCTTGATCCGGGCGATGAGATCGACTCCCTCGGCGTCCACCACCACGGCGCGGACGATCTCGCCGGGCCGCAGGCCGATGCCCTGGACCGTCACCGACCCGTCCACCTCCGGGCCCTGGTGGGCGGCCCGGCCCTCATAGCCGCCGTCGCCGAGGTCGGCCTCGATCAGCACGTCGACCTCGGTGCCGATGCGCTCCTCGGCCCGCTGGGCGGTCAGCTCCTCGGCCAGCTCGGTGAGGGCGGCCACCCGGGCGTCCACGACCTCCTGGTCCAGCTTGCCGGCCATCCCGGCGGCCTCGGTGCCCTCCTCGTCGGAGTAGCCGAACACGCCGGCCACGTCGAGCCTGGCCTCCTGGAGGAAGCCGGTCAGCTCGGCGAACTCCTCCTCGGTCTCGCCGGGGAAGCCGACGATGAAGTTGGAGCGCACACCGGCCTCCGGGGCCTCGGCGCGGATGCGCTCCAGCAGCTCCAGGAAGCGCCGCGGGTCGCCGAAGCGCCGCATCCGGCGCAGCACGGTGCCGCTGGCGTGCTGGAAGGACAGGTCGAAGTAGGGCGCCACGCCCTCGGTGGCGGCGATCACGCTGAGCAGCCCCGGCCGCAGCTCGGCGGGCTGCAGGTAGCTCACCCGCACCCGCTCCACGCCCTCGACCTCGGCCAGCGCGGGCAGCAGCTTCTCCAGCGCGCGCAGGTCGCCGAGGTCCTTGCCGTAGGAGGTGGAGTTCTCGCTGACCAGGACGAGCTCCTTGACCCCCTCCCGGGCCAGCCAGGCGGCCTCGGCGAGCAGCTCGTCGGGGCGGCGCGAGACGTAGGCGCCGCGGAAGGAGGGGATGGCGCAGAAGGTGCAGCGCCGGTCGCAGCCGGAGGCCAGCTTGAGCGCGGCCACCGGGCCGTCGTCCATGCGTTTGCGCAGCGGCCTGGGGCCGCTGGCCGGGGCGATGCCCGGAGGCAGCTCACCGTGGCCGGGAATGGCGTGCGCGGGCGCGGCGGCGGCGCGCTGGACCGGGGAGATGGGCAGCAGGGTGCGGCGGTCGCGCGGGCTGTGCGCCGCCAGCGGGCGGCCCGCGACGACGTCGTCGAGGCGGGCGCCGATCTCGGTGTAGTCGTCGAAGGACAGCACCGCGGACGCTTCGGGCAGGGCGTCGGCGAGCTGCTCGCCGTACCGCTCGGCCATACAGCCCGCGGCCACCACTTTGGCGCCCGCGTCGGCGGCGGCGAGGATCGTGTCGATCGAATCCTTCTTCGCCGACTCGATGAAGCCGCAGGTGTTGACGACGATCACGTCGGGATCGTCGTCGCCGAGGCGCCAACCGGCAGCCTCAAGTCGCGCGGCGAGCTCCTCGGAGTCGACCTCGTTGCGCGCGCAGCCCAGTGTGATCAGCGATGCGGTTCGGCGGGATGACATGGTGACACTACGGTATCGGCAGTTGCCCCCTACCTGAGCCCCGCCCCGGCGAGGTTGTGCCCGATATAGCGGATAGACCCGAAGATAACGGCAAGTGTCCGCCCGGCAACCGCGGCTCAGCGGGGTTTGTAGGTACGGGTGACCGTTTCCCCGAGCGGGCCGGGGACCCCGAGGTCCTTGCCGTTGACCCGCACGGACACCGCCCCGGCGTTGCCGATCTCCAGGACGACCTCCGACCTGGCCCGCCAGGTGGCGGTCGCGCCGCGCTTCAGCCGCCCGGAGAACAGCGTGCGATCCTTGGCGTCACGAGCGGTCACCCGGGTGGTCTTGCTCGCCCTGACCTCCACCACGACCATGTCGCCCGGCCGGACGGGCGCCGCGGCGGCCGCGTTGCGCGGCGGCACGGCGGGCGGCGAGGCGCTCGGCTTGGGCGGGGCCGGCCGGACCTCGGCCACGTTGACGTCGCCCGCGCCGCCCATCAGCCGCACCACGCCGAACACGATCGCGATGCCGAGCGCGATGGCCAGGGCCATGCTCCAGTTGAGCGAGCGCCGCTCGCGCAACCTGATCCGCCGGTCGGCCTGGAACACGGCCGAGGCGCGCACCGGCGCCGGCCCGCCGCCCGCCGCCTCGTCGTACGCGCGCACCACGGCCTCCGGATCCAGGCCCACCGCCTTGGCGATGTTGCGCACGTGCCCGCGTCCGTAGAAGTCGCCCCCGCACGGGGAGAAGTCGTCGCGTTCCAGCGCGTGGATGAGCGACTCGCTGATGCGTGTCCGCGCGCTCACCTGCCCGACCGTCAACCCCGCGGACCGCCGCGCACGCGCCAGTACCGATCCGATGCTCTCGCTACGCCCATCCATACGAACGCCTCCCCCTGACGTTGCGTAGTAAGTCACATTCAACCAGCAACGGCTCGCGTACCGCACATCGGGGGTCACTCTCCGCGCAGGATCGCCAGCAGGCCCGGCAGATCGTCCGGTTTGACCAGCACTTCGCGGGCCTTGGAGCCCTCGCTGGGCCCGACCACCTCGCGGCTCTCCAGCAGGTCCATCAGCCGCCCCGCCTTGGCGAAGCCGACCCGCAGCTTGCGCTGGAGCATCGAGGTCGAGCCGAACTGCGTGGTCACCACCAGCTCGGCGGCCTGGATCAGCAGGTCGAGGTCGTCGCCGATGTCCTCGTCGATCTCCCGCTTGGCACTGGCCGCGACGGCCACGTCGTCGCGGTACTCGGCCTGCATCTGGCCCTTGCAGTGCCCGACGACCTCGGTGATCTCCTTCTCCGAGATGAACGCGTTCTGCAGCCGCATCGGCTTGCTCGCGCCCATCGGCAGGAACAGCGCGTCGCCCTGCCCCACCAGCTTCTCGGCGCCCGGCTGGTCCAGGATGACCCGCGAGTCCGACAGCGAGGAGGTGGCGAAGGCCAGCCGGGACGGCACGTTGGCCTTGATCAGGCCGGTGACGACGTCCACGCTCGGGCGCTGGGTGGCGATCACCAGGTGGATGCCCGCCGCGCGGGCGAGCTGGGTGATGCGGACGATGGAGTCTTCCACGTCGCGGGGGGCGACCATCATCAGGTCGGACAGCTCGTCGATGATCACCAGCAGGTAGGGGTAGGGCTGGTAGACCCGCTCGCTGCCCGGCGGCGGGACCAGCTTGCCCGCCCGGACCGCCTTGTTGAACTCATCGACGTGCCGGAAGCCGCTGGCGGCCAGGTCGTCGTAGCGGCGGTCCATCTCGCCGACGACCCACTCCAGCGCCTCGGCGGCCTTCTTGGGGTTGGTGATGATCGGCGTGATCAGGTGCGGGATGCCCTCGTACACGCTCAGTTCGACCCGTTTGGGGTCGACCAGCACCATGCGGACCTCGTCCGGGGTGGCGCGCATCAGGATCGAGGAGATCAGGCCGTTGACGCAGACGGACTTACCGGCGCCGGTCGCGCCCGCGATCAGCAGGTGCGGCATCTTGGCGAGGTTGGCCACGATCGTGCGGCCCTCGACGTCTTTGCCGAGGCCGACGATCATCGGGTGGTGGTCGGCCTGCGCGACCGAGGAGCGCAGCACGTCGCCGAGCGAGACCAGGTCCTTGTCGGTGTTGGGGATCTCCACCCCGATCGCCGACTTGCCGGGAATGGGCGACAAGATCCGGACATCGGCGGACTTGACGGCGTAGGCGATGTTCTTCGTGAGCGCGGTGACCTTCTCCACCTTCACCGCGGGGCCCAGCTCGATCTCGTACCGGGTCACCGTCGGCCCCCGGGTGAACCCGATCACCTGCGCGTCGATCGAGAACTGCTCAAGGACGCTGGTCAGCGCGTTGACCACGACCGTGTTGGCCTTGGTCTGCGGCTTGGGCGCGGTTCCCGATCGCAGCGCGGCGACGTCGGGCAGGGCGTAGGGGCCGGCCTGCGGCGACAGCACGAGCTGCTCGACCTTGCGCGGCGCGGGGGTGGGCGCGGGCGGCTCCAGTGGTTCGGTCTGGTCAGACGGCTCGGCCCGGGCGGGCTCGGCCGGCCGCGGTACGGTCGGCTCCGGCTCGTCCACGAGCCCCGGCACGATCTCCGGCGAGTGGCCCTCGCGGCGCTCGTCGCCGTCCCGCATGATCGGCGTGTCGTAGGGCTTGACGTGCTCGCCCTGCTCCTCGCCGGCGCCCTTCGCCCGGCCCTTGGCCCTGCCCGCCGCCTTCGGCGCGCGCTTGCGCTCGCCGCCGGCCTTGCCGTCGCCCTCCTTGTGGAACAGCATGTGGCGGATCTCCGCGAGCCGCTCCGGCACCCGGTGCACCGGCGTGGCGGTGATCACCAGCACCCCGAACCCGGACAGGAGCAACAGCAGCGGGATCGTGATGAACGACGGCAGGATGCTGTCCGGCGGCGCGGAGACGATGAAGCCGATCATCCCGCCCGCAGCGGAGACCTTCTCCATGGTGTCGTTGTCGCCGCCGGCCGGATAGGGCGTGTCGTTGACCACGTGGACCACGCCGAGCACGCCGATGACCAGGGCGGCCCACCCGATCACCATCCGGCCGGTGTCGGCGTTCTGGTCGGGGTGGCGCAGGAACCGCCAGGCCAGCAGGGCGAGCATGATGGGCACCGCCCAGGCCAGCGAGCCGAACACGCCCCGCAGGACGGCGTTCACCAGCTCGGAGGCGGCCCCCTGGGTCTCCCGCCAGGTCATCGCGGCCAGCGTGATGGCCCCGGCGAGCACCGCCAGGCCGAGGCCGTCGCGGCGGTGCGCGGGGTCGAGGTCGCGCGCGGTGTGGCCGAGCGCGCGGGCCGCGCTGCCGACACCGTGCGCGAACAGCAGCCACACGCCGGCGAACAGCCTGCCGAGCATCCCGAAGACCCAGCTGACCGGGTCCTGGTGCAGGGCGCCCTGGCCCTGGGCGGCCCTGGTCCGCCCGGTGGCGGCGCCGCGCTTGGCGGGCGTCGTGCGGGCCCCGGATCGCTGCCCGGTTCTCGACGAGGTCGAGCGCTTCGCGGTGCCCTTCTGGTTCTGGGGTCCCCGCTGGGCGCCCTTGGACGTACGGGTGGCCATGATGAACAAGTTACGCGGGAGGCACGCCGGATGCGGCTAGGCGCGCCGTACCGGCGAGCGTCCCGGACATCGCAGAGATCGGGCGCGAAGGGGCGTACGGCATAATCTCGTGACGCCCCGTTGTGTGACAAACGACCATATTTCACTACATGATGTCGCTACTTGAAGCGGGCGAAGGAGCCGGACCGTGGACGTGGTGGTGCTGGGCGAGCCGCTGGTGGAGTTCTCCTCCGAGCGGCCGCTGACCGACGCGGAGCTCTTCCGCCTGTCCTTCTCCGGTGACGCGCTCAACGCGTCCGTCGCGGCGGCGGCCCTGGGCGCGCGGGTCGCGCTGGTCACCCGTGTGGGCGACGACGAGTTCGGCGAGCGCCTGATCAGGTTCGCCGCCGAGCGCGGGGTGGACACCGGCTGGATGATCCGCGGCGGCGGGCCCACCGGCGCGTACGCGGTCGGCGCGGACCCCTCCGGCGAGCGGGCCTTCAGCTACCTGCGCCAGGGCAGCGCGGCCACCCGGCTGAGCCCCGCGGACGTGGACCGCTCCCCCGTCGCCTCGGCCAAGGTGGTGCTGCTCAGCGGCATCGCCGCGGCCATCTCCGAGTCGTGCGCCCAGGCCGTGCGGCACGCCGCCCGCCTCGCCTCGGGCCGGGTCGTCTACGACCCCAACTTCCGCGCCCGGCTGACCACCCCTGCCCAGGCCGCCCAGGTGCTGCGCGACATCGCCCCGCACACCGCGCTGGTCAAGATCTCCAGCCCCGGCGACAGCACCGCGCTGCTCGGTGTCGGCGACCACGAGAAGACCGCCCGCGCGTGCCTGGACCTCGGCGCGCCCGCCGTGGCGGTGACCATGGGCGAGCGCGGGGTGCTGCTCGCCGGGCGCGACGCCCCGCCGGTGCTCGTGCCCGCCCGTACCGCGCCCACCATCGTGGACCAGACCGGCGCGGGCGACAATTTCGCGGGGGCGCTCGCCGCCTGGCTGGCCAGAGGCGAGAGCCTGCCCGCCGCCGTCGCGGCCGGTACCGCCGCCGCCGCGGTCAGCCTGGCCGGGCAGGGCGGCACCGGCAGGGTGGCCACGCCCGAGGACGTCGAGCGGCTGCTCGCCCGTTGACCCCCGCTACGCGACCGTCCCGAACCTGTAGGTCGTGACCGAGACGAACTTCTCCCCGGGCCGCAGCACCGCGGAGGGGAACTCCGGCCGGTTGGGCGAGTCGGGGAAGTGCTGGGTCTCCAGGCACAACGCCGCGTGCGGCGCGTACGGCGTGCCGTCCGACCCGAGCATGTTACCCGTGTAGAACTGCACCCCCGGCTCGGTCGTCAGGACCTCCAGCGACCGCCCCGAGACCGGCTCCTCCACCCGCGCCCGCACACCGTCGCCGTCGTTGAACACCCAGCAGTGGTCATAGCCCTTGCCGATGCGAAGCTGCGGGTGGTCCGCGCCGATGCGCTCGCCGATCCGGCGGGCCCGGGTGAAGTCGAACGGCGTGCCCGCCACCGGGGCCACCTCACCCGTCGGGATCTGCCGGTCGTCCTCAGGCAGGTAGTGGTCGGCGTCGATGGTGACCACATGGTCCAGCACGTCGCCATTGCCCGCTCCGGCGAGGTTGAAGTAGGAGTGGTTGGTCAGGTTGAGCACCGTGGGCGCGTCGGTGGTGGCCCGGTACTCGATGCGCAGCTCTCCCCGCGGGGTGACGGTGTAGACCACCCGGACGCTCAGCGTGCCCGGATAGCCCTCCTCGCCGTCGGGGCTCACGTAGGACAGCGCGAGCGAGCCGTCACCGTCCGGCTCGGCGTCCCAGATCCGCTTGTCGAAGCCCTGCCACCCGCCGTGCAGCGTGTCGGGCGGCACGTTGGGGGCGAGGTCGCGGACGGTGCCGTCGAGGGTGAACGCCGCGCCGCCGATGCGGTTGGCGTACCGGCCGACCAGCGCCCCGAAGTAGGGACTGCGTTCCAGGTACCCGTCCAGGGTGTCGAAGCCGAGCGCCACGCCCGCCATGCGCCCGGCCGCGTCGGGCGTCTCGATCGCCTGGATGATCCCGCCGTACGTCAGCACCGCGACGCGCAGCCGGTCGCCGCCGTCGAGTGTGAACCGCTCGACCGGCCGACCGGAGGCAAGCGTGCCGAACTGTTCTTTGCGCATGGCTCCCCCACCCTGATACCGCTGGTCAACTCCTATCACGCAGGACACCGACGGTCATGGGCGGCCCCACTGCGCGCGGTTTCACCAGCCGGGCGGTGAACACCTGGCGTATCACCCTATGAAACTTTTCGCCTCTAGTTCATGATCTCTGGGTATTTTCCGTCAACCGTGTTCTAGTTGACTTCCGATGCTCGATTCAGTCCTCATCGGAGGTCCCCCTGTCCAGGCATCGCTCTCCCCGGGGCCGTACCGCGGCCCTGCTGGCCGCGGCCGTACTCGGCCTGGTGGCACTACCCGCCACCGCCACGGCCGCGCCGCCGTCCGATCCCGTCGCCGACACCGCGTCCCAGGCCATGGGCGCGTCGTCGCACCCGCCCGCGGCCACCACGCTGGCCGGCCCGGCCGCCGCCGCGGGCTCCCGGGTCGAGACCTTCCACACCGAAAGGCCCGTCGCGCCCGGCGTGGAGATCGACTCGATCGACACCCTCGACCCGCGCGGCTGGCAACGCTCCGACGCGCTGACCATCGACCTCAAAAGGGGCAACACGGTCGGCTACCTCGACACCGGCGAGGTCGCCGCAACCGGCAAGATCACCGAAATGGCCGACAAGGCCGGCGCGGTGGCCGCCGTGAACGGCGACTTCTTCGACATCAACAACTCCGGCGCGCCGCTCGGCGTGGCCGTCCAGGACGGCAAGCTGATCAAGTCCCCGTCCGCCGACTGGAACAGGGCCGCCACCATCGACGCCAAGGGCGTCGGGCGCGTGCTCGACATGCTCTTCGAGGGCACGGTCGCACTCCCCCGCGGCGAGCGGGTCAAGCTGGACCGGCTCAACGCCACCGACCTCCCCCAGGGCGGCATCGGGGCCTACGACTCCCGCTGGGGCGCGTTCTCGCGCACCAGGGCGGTACCGGGCGTGACCCAGGTGACCGAGGCCCTGATCAGGGACGGCAAGGTCGAGCGGGTGACCCCAGGCGCGGGTGAGGGCGAAGTCCCGGCCGGGGCGACCGTCCTGCTCGGCCGCGAGGCCGCAGCCGCCAAGCTCGCCGCGCTCGCCCCCGGCGACCCCGTCGAGATCACCTACCGCCCCCGGCCGAGCCAGGACACCGGCCCGGCGCGGACCGCCATCGGCGGCCGGAGCCTGCTGGTCAAGGACGGCGCGGCGCAGCCCGCCGACGACACGACCCTGGCCGCCAGGATGGCGCTCGGCTTCAACGCAGACGGCACCAAGATGTACCTGGTCACGGTGGACGGCAACCGCACCGTCAACAGCCGCGGCGCGTCCCTTTCGGAGATGGCCGACCGGCTCGTCGCGCTCGGCGCGCACGTCGGCCTGGAGATCGACGGCGGTGGCTCGGCCACCATGGCGGTCCGCGAGCCCGGCGCCGAGCGCGTGCGGATCGAGAACGAGCCCAACGACGGCACCGAGCGCCTGGTGCCCAACGGCCTGGCGATCCACCGCCCCAAGGGCAGCGGCAGGCTGCACGGCCTTTGGGTGCGCCCCGCCGTGGACCCCACGGTTGCCCCGGGCACCGGCCCGGTCGCCGGCGGCCGTCCCGACCGGGTCTTCCTCGGCATGACCCGCACGATCGCCGCCACCGGCCACGACGAGGTGTACGGCCCGGCCGGCGCGCCCCGCGACATCCGCTGGACGGCCACCCACGGCCGGGCGGGCGGCGACGGCGTGTTCCGCGCCGCGCTGCCCGGCACCGCCACCGTGACCGCCCGCTCCGGCCGGGTGCGCGGCAGCGTCGAGCTGGAGGTCCTGGGCCCGCTGGCCCGGCTGGACACCACCCACCCGTCGGTCAACATCGCGGACGCCTCGGGCAAGACCGCCTTCGGCGTCGTCGGCTACGACCAGCACGGCAACTCGGCCCCGGTCGAGCCCGCCGACGTCCGGCTGGAGTACGACACCGCGCTGCTCGCCGTCGAGCCGGGCGAGTCCGGCGGGTACACGATCTCCGCCAAGCGCCCCTCCGGGGCCGCCCTGATCACCGTCAGGGCCGGCGGGCACACCGCCACCGTCGCGGTGACCGTGGGCGTGGAGAAGCGGGTGCTGGCCGACATGAGCGACGGCGCCCGGTGGAAGGCGGGCTCGGCGCGCGGCACCGCCGCCGTCGAACCGGTCGCGGAAGGCCGTACCGGCCCCGGGCTGAAGCTGTCCTACGACTTCACCAAGTCCACCGCGACCCGCACCGCGTACGCCATCGCCCCGCAGAGCCTCGGCCTGCCCGGTCAGACCCGCGCCTTCGGCCTGTCGGTCTACGGCCACGGGCGCGGCGAGTGGACGGCGTTCACCGTCATCGACGCGGCGGGCAAGGCGACCTCGGTCTACGGCCCGTACATCACCTGGCAGGGCTGGAAGGAGATCGAGATCCCGGTGCCCGCAGGGCTGCCGCAGCCGGTCTCGGTCAGCCGCTTCTACACGATCGAGCTGAAGGCCGACCGGCAGTACACCGGCGACGTGCTGATCGACGAGGTGTACGCGCAGGTCGCCCCGTCCATCGAGGCCCCCGAGCCGGACGCCGTCAAGGACCGGCTGGTCTCCGGCGAGCTGGACCGCCGCGACTGGCGCTTCGCGGTCATGTCCGACGCGCAGTTCGTCGCACGCGACCCGGACTCCCCGCTGGTGGCGGGCGCGCGGCGCACGCTGCGCGAGATCAAGGCGGCCGGGCCGGAGTTCCTGGTGATCGCGGGTGACCTGGTGGACGAGGCGTCGGAGGCCGACTTCCAGCTCGCCAAGCGGATCCTGGACGAGGAACTGGGCGGCGCGCTGCCGTACTACTACGTGCCCGGCAACCACGAGGTGATGGGCGCGAGCATCGCCAACTTCAAGGCCCGCTTCGGCGACACCCACCGCACCTTCGACCACAAGGGCACCAGGTTCGTCACCCTGGACACCTCGCTCGGCACGATCAGGGGCGGCGGCTTCGACCAGATCGAACGGCTGCGCCGGGCGCTGGACGAGGCGGCCCGCGACGACTCGATCGGCTCGTTCGTGCTGATCGAGCACCACCCGCCGCGCGACCCCACCCCCGGCAAGGGCAGCCGGCTCGGCGACCGCAAGGAGGCCGCGCTGGTGGAGCGGTGGCTGGCCGACTTCCAGCACCGGACCGGCAAGGGCGCGGCGTTCGTCGGCGGGCACGTCGGCACCTTCCACGCCTCCCGGGTGGACGGCGTGCCGTACCTGGTGAACGGCAACTCCGCCAAAACCCCGGCCACCGAGCCGGGTCAGGGCGGCTTCACCGGCTGGACCATGTTCGCCGTGGACCCGGTGTCGCGGCTGGACCGGCTGGCCGCCAAGATGCTGCCGTTCGCGGGCGGGCCGCGCTGGCTCACCGCGCAGACCAGGCCGCACGTGGACGCGCTGACCCTCACCGCGCCCGCCGAGCTGGCCAGGGGCGCGTCGGCGGCGGTGTCCGCCGTCGTCACCCAGGGCGGGCGGCAGGTGCCGGCGGCCTACCCGGTCGGCGTGGCCTGGTCGGGCGGGCGCACCCTGCACATCGGCGACCCGCGTACGGCACGCGGTCACCATGTGGCGGTCTTCGACCCGGCGACCGGCAGGCTGACCGCCCGCAGGCCCGGCACCGCGACTCTGTCGGTGTCGGTCAGCGGCGTCAGCCGCGAGGCGACCGTCAAGGTCAGGTAGCCGCCGGACCTTTCCCGCGACGCGGGCGTCTCGGCATCCGGGGGCACGCCCCCGTGAGAGGCGCCCGCGGCGGGGCGGTGGGCGGCAAGTGAGCATCGGGGGCGCACACTGCCGGCCGATCCGCGTGACCGCGCGCTGCGGAAGGTCCGCCGACAGAGGGACTGCGGGCGTGCATTCACGCCCGCCGTCCCTCCGGTGTGCCGGTGCCCGCCGGTCAGACCTCGACCACCACGGGGATGATCATCGGCCGTCTGCGGTAGGTGTCGCTCACCCAGCGGCCCACCGTGCGGCGGACCACCCGGCGCATCTGCTGCACGTCGGCGACCCCGTCGAGGGCCGCCTCCTCAAGGGCGTGCTCCAGTTGCGGGATGACCGCCTCGAAGGCGTCGAGGTCGATCCCCGAGCCCCTGGCGTGCACCTCGGGGCCGCCGGTGAGCTTGCCCGTGGTCGAGTCGACCACGATGACGATGGAGATGAACCCCTCGTCGCCGAGGATGCGCCGGTCCTTCAGGGCCACGTCGGTCACGCCGCCCACGGAGCTGCCGTCCACGTAGACGTACCCGGCCTTGACCGCGCCCACGATCTTGGCCCGGCCGTCGAGCAGGTCCACCACCACGCCGTCCTCGGCGATGACGATGTGGTCTTCCGGCACCCCGGTCAGCGCCGCCAGCCTGGCGTGCGCCCGCAGGTGCCGCCACTCGCCGTGTACCGGCATGAAGTTGGACGGCCTGGTGAGGTTGAGCACGTAGAGCAGCTCGCCCGCGGCGGCGTGGCCGGAGACGTGCACCCGGGCGTTGCCCTTGTGGATCACCCTGGCGCCCCAGCGGGTCAGGCCGTTGATGACCTTGTTCACCGCGGTCTCGTTGCCCGGTACGAGCGAGGAGGCCAGCAGGACGGTGTCGCCCTCGGCGATCCGGATCGGGTGGTCACGGTTGGCCATCCGCGACAGCGCCGCCATCGGCTCGCCCTGCGACCCGGTGCAGATCAGCACCACGTCCTTGGGCGGCCACTGCTCGATCTCCTTGGCGTCCAGCATCAGGCCGGGCGGGACCTTCAGGTAGCCGAGGTCGCGGGCCACGCCCATGTTGCGCACCATCGACCGGCCCATGAAGGCGACCTTGCGGCCGTGCTTGTCGGCCGCGTCCAGCACCTGCTGCACCCGGTGCACGTGCGAGGCGAAGCAGGCGACGATGATCCGCTGCTCGGCGCCGCGGAACACGTCGTCTATCACCGGGGCGATCTCGCGCTCGCTGGTGACGAAGCCGGGCACCTCGGAGTTGGTGGAGTCGGACATCAACAGGTCGACGCCCTCGGCGCCGAGCCTGGCGAACCCGCCGAGGTCGGTCAGCCTGCCGTCCATCGGCAACTGGTCCATCTTGAAGTCGCCGGTGTGCAGGACGATGCCCGCCTCCGTGCGCAGCGAGACGGCCAGCGCGTCCGGGATCGAGTGGTTGACCGCGAAGAACTCGCACTGGAAGGGGCCGAACGCGTGCCGCTCGCCCTCGACGACCTCGTGCTTGACCGGCTGGATGCGGTGCTCGGTGAGCTTGCTCTCGATCAGCGCGAGGGTGAGCCGCGACCCCACCAGCGTGATGTCCGGCCGCTCGCGCAGCAGGTACGGCACCGCGCCGATGTGGTCCTCGTGCGCGTGGGTGAGGATCACCGCCTCGATGTCGTCCAGGCGGTCACGGATGTAGTCGAAGTCCGGGAGGATCAGGTCGACCCCCGGCTGGTCGGGTTCGGGGAAGAGCACGCCGCAGTCGACGACCAGAAGGCGGCCGCCGAACTCGAAGACCGCCATGTTGCGGCCGATCTCCCCGAGGCCGCCGAGCGCCACGATGCGCAGCGCGCCCGCGGGCAGTGGCGGCGGCGGGCCGAGGTCGGGATGCGGATGGCTCATGCGCGCTCCCCCCGTGCCGTGCCGGTGGTGTGTTCACCGGACCACCCGCTGTGGCTACTGTTGTTCAAACCGGTGATTCCTCCCCATGATCAGATGTCCGACAGCTTCACCCCGCCCGCCACGAGGCAGGCCCGCAGCTCGGCGATCTGTTCTTGCGTCGCCTCCACCAGCGGCGGGCGCACCGGGCCCGCGGCCCGCCCCACCAGGCGCAGGGCGGCCTTGCTCATGATCGCACCGCCCGCGCGCATCATGATCCCGTCCACGACCGGCAGCAACTGCCGGTGGAGCGCGAGCGCGCCGGCCGGGTCGCCGGCGAGGTGGCGCTCGATCATCTGGGCCAGGACGGCCCCGGCCACGTGCCCGATGACGCTGACGAACCCGGCCCCGCCCACGGAGAGCCAGGGCAGGTTGAGCGTGTCGTCGCCGGAGTAGTAGACGAGGTCGGTCGCGACCATGACCTGGGACCCGGCGAACAGGTCGCCCTTGGCGTCCTTCACGGCGATGATGCGCTCGTGCTGGGCGAGCCTGATGAGCGTCTCGGTGGCGATCGGCGTGCCGGTGCGCCCGGGGATGTCATAGAGCATCACGGGCAGGCCGGTCGTGTCGGCGATCGCCGTGAAGTGCCGGTAGACGCCCTCCTGGGGCGGCTTGCTGTAGTAGGGCGTGACGAGCAGCAGCCCGTGCGCGCCCGCGCGCTCGGATCGCCTGGCCAGCTCGATGCTGTGGTGGGTGTCGTAGGTGCCCGCCCCGGCGACGACGGTGGCGCGATCACCGACCGCCTCCACCACCGCGCGCAGCAGCCGCTCTTTCTCCTCGTCGCTGGTGACGGGCGACTCGCCCGTCGTCCCGCTCACGATGAGGCCGTCATTGCGCTGCTCGTCGACCAGATAGGCGGCGAGGCGCTGGGCGCCGTCGTAGTCGAGGGCGCCGTCCGGGGTGAACGGCGTCACCATGGCGGTCAGCATGCGGCCGAAAGGGGCGTCCGGAGTTCGAGTGGGCGATGCCATAGACCGAACGGTACCCCGGAACGGCGGGGACAGTGGACCCCGCCACCCCGGCCCGCGCCGTTCGCCGCCTGCGCGGCCTGCCCGGCGGTGACCTCGGCCGCCCCCGGGAAGGCCCCGGACGGCCGCGGCCAGAGCCGGTGAAAAAGAGGCCGCCGATATGTGCTCGGGGGTACACACATCGACGACCTCTACCCCAAGAATCGCTGTCCCTTACCGTGGCGTTACACACAAGCTGAAATATTTTCACCCGTATCGCCGTCCTATAAGTTGGAACTCCAGCCGGAACCGGTTACCCTGCGTCGCCCCCTCGATACGACAAGATTGAGCAACGGGCACACACAGGGATGGACATGGCCAGTTCCGATCCGGTCTACCTGCGCATTGTCGAAGATCTACGGCGTCAGATCATCGACGGCACGCTTCCACCCGGCGCCCTGATCCCCTCGCGGGCGCAGCTCACCCGCAGGTACGGCGTCGGCGAGACCGCCGCCCGGCACGCGCTGCGAGTGCTCGCCGCCGAGGGGCTGATCGTCGGCCGGGTCGGGTCGGGCCACTACGTCCGGCCGCGGCCGGTGCTGGTGCCGCTGCACCGCGCCCGGTGGAGCGACCACCACGCGCCGCTCGCCGCCGACCTCGCCCCCTATGGGGTCGATGTCACCTGGGTGTGGCGGCTGGAGCGGGGCGTGGCCAGCCGGGGCATCGCCGAGCGGCTGCGGCTGCGCGAGGCGGCCCCCGTGGTCCGCGCCCGCTATCTGTTCCGCAGCAACGGCAAGCCGGTGCAGCTCGCCTTCTCCTACGAGCCGGCCGACCTCGCGCCCCCGCCGCCCGACCAGGCGATGCCCGCCGAGGGCAGCAACGGCCGCCAGGGCGTCATCGCCAGGATGGCCGCCGCCGGACTGACCGTCTCGGAGATCGTCGAGAGCGTCCGGACCCGCATCCCCGAGCCGGCCGAGCGCGACGCGCTCGACCTGCCTGCCGGGGTCAACGTGCTGCACGTCGAGCGCACCCACCTGGCCGGCGACCGACCCGTGGAGACCAGTGACATCGTGATGTCCGGCGACCGGTTCCGGGTGGTCTACAACCTGCCGGTGCGCCCCTGAGCCCGCGGGTCAGAAGACCGGGATGATGTCCTCTGGGTCGATGACGTCCACCTCCACGCCGTCGATGTCCAGTTCGGGGATGGCCGGGAACTCGATGCCCCAGCGCTCCACGATGGCCCGCACCCGGGCCATCGCCGTCCGCCAGTTCTCCGCCTGTTCCGCGTAGGACAGCACGCCGAGGCCCGCGTCGCGGGCGTGGTCCATCAGCACACGGTGGTTGTGCATGAAGTACGGCGGAAGGTCCCAGAAGCCCTCGGGCGGCTCCCAGAGGATCATCGAGAGGAAGACGAACCCCGCCCGCAACTGCCGGGTGATCGTCGAGCGGATGTCGTCGGTGAGGCCTGGCCACTCCTTCTCCAGGATCGTCATGCAGATCTGGAGATGTCGTGACTCGTCCCGGCCGATCCGCTCGAAGACCTCGCGGAACACCGGGTGCTCGGTCCCCGAGGACATGCCGCGGAACAACGTCGAGGCGGCCATCTCGCCCATCATGAAGCTGGTGAACAGCACGGGCAGGGTGTACCTGCCCACGGCCGCGTTGTAGCCGTTCCAGTAGCGCCCGCCGTTGTGGTAGAGCCAGCCGATGTTGTTGTGGGCCGCGCGCTCCAGGTCGTCGGCCGGGGCCCAGTCCAGCGGCCCGCCCGGCCACAGCCTGGCGATGGCCCGCTGACAGCACTCCTCGTGGTTCATCTCGTCGCGGGTGATCGAGAAGAAGCACTTGCGCACGGGGTCTTCCTCGTGCTTCTCGAACGCGTGGATGGTCGCCCTGGCGAACACGGCGGGCCCGCTGGCGTCGAAGTTGGCGAGCACCGAGAACCAGTACATGATGCCGAGCCGCTGCTCGCGGGTGAAGTCGGCGGGGTCGAGGGAGTCCCAGGGCAGGTCGGCGGGGTTCCACACCACCCGCTTGGACTTCTCGTAGATCGCCGCGAGCTTTTCGGTGTCGACCCGCCATTCCATCGGATAGATGTTCGGCTGGGGGATCTCCGGTGCCGGCCAGAACCCGCCCTCGGGAACTCTGAGGTCCGCCATGCTGCACCCCTCGTCAACGGCTATTACACCCTGCCTCTCATCCTGCGACTCCATGTCATGGCTTTCAAGCGCGACTGTGCTGCGTGATGGCGACACACGCCAGTACGGCCAGCGCGCCCGCCACCGTGACCACCCCGACGGGCTCCGCGAGCAGCCACCACGACCAGACCAGAGTCAGGCTGGGCTGGATGAGCTGGACCTGCCCGGCCCGGGCGATTCCGCCCGCCGCCAGCCCCGCGTACCACGGGATGAAGCCCAGGAACATCGACACCACCGTCACGTAGGCGAACCCCGCCAGCGCGGCCCCGCCGGGACGTACCTCGGTCACCGCCGCCAGCACGGCCGTCAGCGGGATCGTGAGCGGCAGCGAGAGGACCAGCGCGTAGGAGATGACCCGCCACCCCGGCGTGCGCCGCGACATCCGCCCGCCCTCGGTGTATCCGGCCGCCGCCGCCAGCAGCGCGGCGAGCAGCAGCAGGTCGGCCAGGGTGATGTGCCCGCCGCCGCCGTACAGCGCGAAGGCCGTCACCACCACGGCACCGGCCCCGCACGCGATCCAGAAGCGGAGCCTCGGGCGTTCACCGGCCCGCAGGAACGCCACGGCGGCGGTCGTCGCGGGCAGCAGCCCGATCACCACGGCCCCGTGCGAACTGCTCGCGCCCAGCCCCAGCGCGAGCGCGCTGAAGATCGGGAACCCGAACACGATGCCCGCCGCGATGACCGCGTAACCGGGCAGGTCGCGCCGGGGTGGCAGCAGCGGCTCCCGCCGGGCCAGCAGACAGGCCAGGGCGATCAGCCCCGCGCCGACCGCGCGGCCGACGCCCACCAGGTAGGGGTCGAAGCCGCGCAACGCGAACCCCGTGGCGGGCAGCGTGCCGGAGAAGGCCAGCACGCCCAGTGCGGCCAGCGCGGTGCCCCGCCAGGCCGCGCGGTCCGGCGGCTCGCCGATCGCTATCGTGACACCGGCAGTAGCGCTACTCTTGTTCCTCATGAAAGACGATAGCAGTATCGCCTCGCTGGCGGCGGTGCTGCGCGGGCTGACCGAGGGCCTGCGCCCGGGCGACCGCCTGCCGTCCAGCCGCGAGCTGGTGCGGGCGCACGGCGTGAGCCCGGTGACCGTCTCCCGGGCGCTGGCCGTGCTCGCCGCCGAGGGCCGGGTGGTGACCAGGCCGGGCAGCGGCACCTACGTGGCCCGCCCCGCCGCGCCCCGGGGCGAGAGCGCCGACCTGTCCTGGCAGACGGTCGCGCTCGGCGACCGGGTGGTGGACGACTCCGGCGTGGTGCCCCTGCTGATGCCGCCGCTCACGCCGTTCGCCGACGACAACGCGATCCCGCTGACCAGCGGCTACCTCAATCCGGCGTTGAGCCCGGCCAAGGCGCTCACCGCCGCGGCCACGCGTGCCGTACGGCGGGCGGCCTCCTGGGGCATGCCCCCGCTGTCCGGCATCCCCGAGCTGCGCCGCTGGTTCGCGGCCGAGGCGGGCGGCGACGTGACGCCTGCGGACGTGGTGATCGCCGGCGGTGGTCAGGCGGCGCTCACCCACGCGCTGCGCGCCCTCGCCGCGTCCGGCGCGCCGGTGCTCGTCGAGACCCCGACCTACCCGGGGGCGCTCGCCGCGGCGCGCACCCTGGGCCTGCGCGCGCACCCCGTCCCCATCGACCGGTACGGCGTGCGCCCCGACCTGCTCGCCGAGGCGTTCGCGATCACCGGGGCCAGGGTCTTCTACTGCCAGCCCGGCCCGCACAACCCCACCGGCGCGGTGCTGCCCCGCGACCGGCGCGAGCAGGTGCTCGCGGTGGCCAGGGCCGCCGGGGCGTTCGTGATCGAGGACGACTACGCCCGCTACCTCTCCGCCGCGCCGCTGCCGCCGTCCATGGTGACCCTGGACACGCACGGCACGGTGGTCCACGTCAACTCGCTCAGCAAGGCCGTCGCGCCCAGCCTGCGGGTGGCGGGGGTCACCGCGCGCGGCCCGGCCGCCCACCGGCTGCGCGCCGCCCAGGTCGTGGAGTCGTTCTTCGTCGCGCGCCCGCTGCAGGAGACGGTGGTCGAGCTGACCGGCTCCCCGGCGTGGGGCAGGCACATCGCGGCGATGGCCGCCCAGATCGCGGCCCGGCGCGACGCCCTGGTCGCCTCGCTCGCCGCCCGCGCCCCCGAGCTGGAGATCCACCACATCCCTCAGGGCGGCCTGCACCTGTGGCTGCGGCTGCCGCCCGACCTCGACGACGCCGCGCTGGTGGACGCCGCGCGCCGCGAAGGGGTGCTGATCAGCCCGGGCCGCATCTTCTACCCGGCCGAGCCGCCAGGGCCGTACATCCGGGTCACCCACATCGCCGCCGCCCACACCACCGAGCTGGACGAGGGCGTGCGCCGGCTGGCCGTGGCCCTGCGCCTTTCGACCGCGCGGACCGGCGGGCCGGTGGTGCCGTAGAAACGTCCCCGAGCTGGCATACAGTGTCCCCCGGAGGTGACCAGGACATGACGAGCGCAGCCGAGCTCGTACGCGACTTCGTCAACACCTACGACGTCGAAGACGACACTGACGACCTCGCCTCCCCCGCCGAGCTGTCGGTGTGGCTGCGCGAGCGCGCGCTGACCGCCCCGGGCGACCGGGCGACCGACGACGACCTCACACTGGCCGTGTGCCTGCGTGAGGGCCTGCGCAGGGCCCTCATGGCGGGTCTCCTCCAGGGGGATGCGCAGGAGGCCCTGGAGGAGGCGCTGCGGGCGTTGCCGCTGCGCGTCCGCCTCACCCCGGCCGGGCCGGGCCTCGCCCCGCTGGCGGCGGGCGTCAGGGGCGGCCTCGCCGCCATCGCCGCCGCGGTGGCCCGCGCCCAGGCCGACGGCACCTGGCGGCGGCTCAAGGTGTGCGCCGAGGGCACCTGCCGGTGGGCGTTCATCGACGCCTCCAAGAACCGCTCAAGGGCCTGGTGTTCGATGCGAGTCTGCGGCAATCGCACAAAAACCCGCGCTTACCGAGCAAGACAGCACCGTACGCGTCCTTCTTGACCGCGATTCCCCGATACGGTTGGAGTGCCTGCACCGCGGACTCCTCCGGTTCGACGATCGCGCCACGCCACCGGACAGATCTCTCGCGGCCAGGTCCAGGCGGCACGACGGCATTGCGAAGGAGCGGGGCCGAGATGGCAGACGTAGGCGTGCGGGTGGCGCGCCACGAAGACGTGGTGGCGGTTACCCGTGCCCAGATCAGGGCCTGGCGGTTGGGATACCGCGAGTTCCTGCCCGAGGGACCGCTGGAGCAGATGACCGGCCCGGCCGCGGAGGAGTTGTGGCAGCGCCAGTGGGAGGAGGCCGTCGATTCCCCACCGACCCCTCGCCACCGGCTGCTGGTGGCGATCGAGCGGGTCCTCGACACCGACGCCTTCCCGGCGCTCGGGCCCGGTGGCATCGCGGCCGCCGCGTCCTCGGCCGCCCCGGAGAAGGTCGTCGGCCTGGCCTCGCACGCCCCCGCCGAAGACCCGGACACCGACCCCACGGTCACCGCGGAGCTGCTCTCGCTGCTGGTCGATCCCGACCACATCAGGCGCGGCCACGGCAGCAGGCTGCTGCACGCCACGGTCGACTACCTGCGCCAGGACGAGTTCTCCTCGCTGATCGCCTGGGTGTTCGCCGACAACCACGCCATGCTGGCCTTCCTGGAGTCCTCCGGGTGGGGCGAAGACGGCGCGGAGCGGGTGCTCGACATGGGCCGGCCGGTGCGGATGATCCGCATGACCACGGACATCCGCCCGTGAGCGAGACGACTTCGGCCACGCCCGGCCAGTGGGTCGCGGGGGCCCGCCCCCGCACGTTCCCCGCCGCCGTGGTCCCCGTGGTGGTGGGCACCGGCGTCGCCGCCTCCGAGGGCGGCGTGGTCTGGTGGCGGGCCCTGCTGGCCCTCGCCGTGGCGCTGCTGCTCCAGATCGGCGTCAACTACGCCAACGACTACAGCGACGGCGTGCGCGGCACCGACGATGCCAGGGTCGGCCCGATGCGCCTGGTCGCCTCGGGCGCGGCCAGCCCGCGCGCGGTCCTGACCGCCGCCATCGCCTGCTTCGCCGCCGCCGCGGTCGCCGGGCTCGTGCTGGTGGTGGTCACCAGGGCGTGGTGGCTGGTGGCGGTCGGCGCGCTGTCCATCGCCGCGGCCTGGTTCTACACCGGCGGCTCGCGCCCGTACGGCTACCGCGCGCTCGGCGAGGTGTCGGTCTTCGTCTTCTTCGGCGTGGTCGCCGTGGCCGGCACCACCTACGTGCAGGTCGAGCGGCTGCCCTGGCTGGCCCTGGCGGCCGCCGTGCCCGTGGGGCTGCTGGCCTGCGCGCTGCTGATCGTCAACAACCTGCGCGACCTCGACGGCGACCGGGCGGCCGGCAAACGCACCCTGGCGGTGCTGGTCGGCGACGCGCGCACCCGCACGCTCTACACCGTGACGATGCTCGTGCCGTTCGCGGTGGCCGCGGCCTTCGTAGTGGTCCATCCGCTCGCGCTGCTCTGCCTGCTCGCCCTGGCCGTGGCCGCGCGCCCGGTCCGCACCGTACGGCACGGCGCGACGGGCCCGGCCCTGATCGACTGCCTGCGCCAGACCGGCCGGCTGCAACTCGTCTTCGGCCTCCTCCTGGCGATGGGCCTGGCCTTCTAGGCCGGCCGACGTGAAGGATTTCATCGCCGGGCTGCCCAAGTGCGAGCTGCACCTGCACATAGAGGGCACCCTTGAGCCGTCGCTGATGCTGGAGCTGGCCGAGCGGAACGGCATCGCGCTGCCCTACGACGGGGCCGACGCGGTCCGCGCCGCCTACGAGTTCGACAGCCTGCCCTCGTTCCTGCGGATCTACTACGAGAGCATGGCGGTGCTGCGCACCGAGCCCGACTTCTACGACCTCGCCACGGCCTACCTGCGCAAGGCCGCCGAACAGAACGTCCGCTACGCGGAGATCTTCTTCGATCCGCAGGCGCACGCCTCCCGCGGGGTGCCCTTCGCCACGGTGATCGACGGCCTGCACCGGGCGCTGCTCGACGGCGAGCGGCTGCTCGGGGTGCGGGCCCGGCTGATCATGTGCTTCCTGCGCGACCGCCCGGCCGACGAGGCGATGGCCACGCTGGTGGCCGGCCTGCCCTACCGGGACCGGATCGCCGGGGTCGGACTGGACTCCGACGAGAAGGGCAACCCTCCGGCGAAGTTCGCCGCCGTCTTCGAGCGGGCCAGGCGCGAGGGCCACCTGCTGACCATGCACTGCGACGTCGACCAGGACGACGCCACCGAGCACATCCGCCAGGCCGTCCACGACATCGGCGTGGACCGCATCGACCACGGCGTCAACGCCCTTGAGGACCCGGCGCTGGTCGCGGCGATCAAGGACCGCGGGCTGGGGCTGACCGTGTGCCCGATCTCCAACGGCTACGTGACCGGCTCGACGAAGACCGCGCAGATCCGGCGGATGCTGGACCTCGGGCTGCGGGTGACGATCAACTCCGACGACCCGGCCTACTTCATGGGCTACGTCGCGGAGAACCTCGCGGTGGTCGCCGACGAGCTGGAGCTGACCAGGGAGGAGCTGGTACGGCTCCAGCGCAACGCCTTCGAGATCGCCTGGCTGCCCCGGCAGGTCAAGGACGGCTACCTCGCCGAGCTGGACGCCTACCTCGCCGGCGCCTGATCAGAGGTCGAGCAGGTGCTCCAGGCCGACGGTGAGGCCGGGCAGCTCGCGGATCCGCCGGACGCCCAGCAGAACACCCGGCGTGAAGGACGCGCGGCTGGTGGTGTCGTGCCGCAGGGTCAGCGTCTCACCGCCGGTGCCGAGCAGCACCTCCTGGTGGGCGATCAGCCCGGCCAGGCGCACCGAGTGGACCCGCACCGCCTCGACGTCGGCGCCGCGCGCGCCGTCGAGGGCGGTGCTGGTGGCGTCCGGTGAGGGCCCGAGCCCGGCCTTGGCCCTGGCCTGCGCGACCAGCTCCGCCGTACGGCGGGCGGTGCCCGAGGGCGCGTCGGCCTTGTTCGGGTGGTGCAGCTCGATGATCTCGACGGAGTCGAAGAACCGGGCGGCCTGCTGGGCGAAGTGCATCATCAGCACCGCCCCGATCGCGAAGTTGGGGCAGATCAGGACGTTGGTCCCGGGGTTTTCGGCGAGCCAGCCCCGGACCTGCCCGAGCCGCTCGTCGTCGAACCCGGTTGTGCCGACCACCGGGTGGACCCCGTGCTCGATGCACCAGCGCAGATTGCCCATCACCGCGTCGGGGTGGGTGAAGTCGACGACGACCTCGGCCGCCGCCAGATCCTCGATCGCGTCGCCCTGGTCGATCGCGGCCGCGAGTTCCATGTCGTCGGCGGCGTGGACGGCCTTGCAGACCTCCACGCCCACGCGCCCGCGGGCGCCCAGCACACCTACCCTGATCACAGCCCCAACCCTATCGAAATCCAGCTCAGCCGATCACCGGTGAGAAGTCCTTGTCGGCGTAAGGCCCGATCACGGCGAGGGTCATCGGCCGCTCAAGGACGTCCCGGCCGACCTCGACGATCTCCTCGGCGGTGACCGCGTCGATCTGGGCCAGCACGTCGTCCACCGAGAGCAACCGGTCATAGACCAGCTCGCTCTTGCCGATCCGCGACATCCGCGACCCGGTGTCCTCCAGTCCGAGCACCAGCCCGCCGCGCATCTGGCCCTTGCCCCTGGCGATCTCCTCCTCGGTGATGCCGTGGGCGGCGACCCTGGCCAGCTCCTCGCGGCAGATGGCGAGCACCTCGTCGATCTTGCCGGGCAGGCAGCCGACGTAGACGCCGAACTGGCCGGTGTCGGCGTACTGGGAGGTGTAGCTGTAGGCCGAGTAGGCCAGCCCGCGCTTCTCCCTGATCTCCTGGAACAGCCGCGAGGACATGCCGCCGCCCAGCGCCGCGTTGAGCACGCCGAGCGCGAACCTGCGGTCGTCGGTGCGTTTGATGCCGGTGGTGCCGATGATCAGGTTGGCCTGCTCGGTGGGGCGGTCGAGCACGCGTACGCCGGAGCGCTCCGGCACGCCGGGGCCGGACAGCCGCGGCGGCACCGGACCGTCGGGGCCGCCGAGCGCGCCCGCCCGCTCGTACGCCTGGGCGACCAGCTCCACCACGGCCTCGTGCGAGACGTTGCCGGCCACCGACACCACGGTGTGCGTCGGGCGGTAGTAGCGCTGGTAGTACTCCACGATGCGGTCGCGGGTCAGGTCGCCGATCGTCTCGACCGTGCCCAGGATGGGCCGGCCGATCGGCGTGTCGCCGTACAGCTCGGCGGAGAACTGCTCGTGCACGACGTCGGACGGGTCGTCGTCGTGCATGGCGATCTCTTCCAGGATCACCCCGCGCTCGGACTTGACGTCCTCTTCGGTGATCAGTGAGGAGGTCACCACGTCGGCCAGCACGTCGATGGCCAGCGGCAGGTCCTCGTCCAGGACCCGCGCGTAGTAGCAGGTGTACTCCTTGGCGGTGAACGCGTTGATCTCCCCGCCGATGCCTTCCACGGCCGCGGAGATCTCCAGCGCGTTGCGCCGCGCAGTGCCCTTGAACAGCAGGTGCTCAAGAAAGTGCGTGGCCCCCGTGTGCTCGGGGGCCTCGTCGCGCGAACCGATGCCGACCCACATGCCGACGGCGACGGATCGCACGGTCGGCATGGTCTCGGTCACCACCCGGAGCCCGCCGGGGAGTACGGTGCGCCGCACTGTCCCGGCGCCGTCCTTGCCGGGATGCAGAGTGAGGGTGTTCAATGCTCGGCTCCTCGCGGACCGGGCGGCGCGGCCGGTCACCCGGCAGCCGTCCGGCCCGCCCTGTTGTTCGCTCGGGGGGTCATCGGACCGGCGAGCCGCGCGGCCGGCGCGGCTCGCGGTGCCCGGTCAGGTGTTGCGGTCGTCCCGTCCGCCGCGGGTGCGCACCCGCTGGCGACGCGGACGCTCGCCGCGTCCCTCGTCCTGCGGCTGGTCGCCGCGCCCGCCGGAGCGGCCCTCCGGACGCCCTTCGGCGCGCTCGTCGTCCTCCTCGGCCGGAGCGGGGGCCGCGGCGGTGTTCTGTGCCTCGGCCTCGATGACCTCGACCGGGACCAGCGACAGCTTGCCCCTGGCGTCGATCTCGGCGATCTCCACCTGGACCTTCTCGCCGACGCTCATCACGTCCTCGACGTTCTCGATCCGCTTGCCGCCGTGCAGCTTGCGGATCTGCGAGACGTGCAGCAGGCCGTCCTTGCCGGGCAGCAGCGAGACGAACGCGCCGAAGGCGGCGATCTTGACGACCGTGCCCAGGTAGCGCTCCCCCACCTCCGGCATGTGCGGGTTGGCGATCGCGTTGATCGAGCTGCGGGCCGCCTCTGCCGACGGGCCGTCGGTGGCGCCGATGTAGATCGTGCCGTCGTCCTCGATGGTGATCTCGGCGCCCGTGTCGTCCTGGATCTGGTTGATCATCTTGCCCTTGGGGCCGATGACCTCGCCGATCTTGTCGACCGGGACCTTGATCGTGATGATCCGCGGCGCGGTCGGGTTCATCTCCGCCGGGGAGTCGATGGCCTCCTGCATCACGTCCAGGATGGCCAGCCTGGCGGCCTTGGCCTGCTTGAGCGCGGCGCCGAGCACGTTGGCGGGAATGCCGTCGAGCTTGGTGTCGAGCTGCAGGGCGGTGATCACCTCGTCGGTGCCGGCGACCTTGAAGTCCATGTCGCCCATGGCGTCTTCGGCGCCGAGGATGTCGGTCAGGGTGACGTAGTCGCCGCCCTCGTGGATCAGGCCCATCGCGATGCCGGCCACCATCTTGGCCAGCGGCACGCCCGCGTCCAGCAGCGACATCGTGGAGGCGCAGACCGAGCCCATGGAGGTCGAGCCGTTGGAGCCGACCGCCTCGGAGACCTGCCGGATCGCGTACGGGAACTCCTCGCGCGTGGGCAGCACCGGGATCAGCGCCCGCTCGGCGAGCGCGCCGTGCCCGATCTCCCGCCGCTTGGGCGAGCCCACCCGGCCGGTCTCACCGGTGGAGTAGGGCGGGAAGTTGTAGTTGTGCATGTAGCGCTTGGTGCGCTCGGGGTTGAGCGTGTCGATGGTCTGCTCCATGCGGAGCATGTTCAGAGTGGTGACGCCCAGGATCTGGGTCTCGCCGCGCTCGAACAGCGCCGAGCCGTGCACCCGGGGCACGATGTGGACCTCGGCGCTGAGCTGCCGGATGTCCTTCACACCGCGCCCGTCGATGCGCACGCCCTCGCGGATCACCCGCTCGCGCATGAGCTGCTTGGTCAGTGACCGGAACGCCGCGCCGAGCTCCTTCTCCCTGCCCTCGAAGTCGGGCAGCAGCTTCTCGGCGGCGAGCGCCTTGACGCGGTCCAGCTCGGTCTCGCGCTCCTGCTTGGCGGCGATGGTCAGCGCCGCGGCCAGCTCGCTCTTGACCGCGCCCGCGACCGCCTCGTAGGCGTCCTCCTGGTAGTCCAGGAAGATCGGGTATTCGGCGGTCGGCTTGGCGGCCACCTGGGCCAGCTTGGCTTGCGCCTCGCACAGCACCTTGATGAACGGCTTGGCCGCCTCAAGGCCCTCGGCCACGGTCTCCTCGGTCGGGGCGACCGCGCCGCCGGCGACGAGCTTGAGCGTGTCGCGGGTGGACTCGGCCTCCACCATCATGATCGCGACATCGCCGTCTTCGAGCACCCGGCCCGCCACGACCATGTCGAAGGTGGCCTGCTCCAGCTCCGGGTGGGTCGGGAAGCCGACCCAGCGGCCGTCGATCAGCGCGACCCGCACGCCGCCGATGGGCCCGGAGAAGGGCAGTCCGGCGAGCTGGGTGGACAGCGAGGCGGCGTTGATGGCCACCACGTCGTACAGGTGGTCGGGGTGCAGCGCCATGACGGTCGCCACGACCTGGATCTCGTTGCGCAGGCCCTTGACGAAGGACGGGCGCAGCGGCCGGTCGATCAGGCGGCAGGTGAGGATCGCGTCCTCGGACGGGCGGCCCTCGCGCCGGAAGAACGAGCCGGGGATGCGGCCCGCGGCGTACATCCGCTCCTCGACGTCCACCGTCAGCGGGAAGAAGTCGAGGCTTTCCTTAGGTTGCTTTGAAGCCGTGGTCGCGGACAGGACCATGGTCTCGTCATCGAGGTAGACGACGGACGAACCCGCCGCCTGGCGGGCGAGGCGCCCGGTCTCGAAGCGGATCGTTCTCGACCCGAATGAACCGTTGTCGATGACGGCTTCGGTAGTGTGGACACCCTCCACGGGGGACCTCCTCTTCGGTCGGTCTCTCCCGCGTCCTGAATCTCCCCCGTCAGGTGCAGCGCCGGTCTTCGATCGAAGCGCCCGGTTCGTACGGCCAGTCGCCGCGCTTGTCATCCACCGGAAGCCACTACCGAGGACCGGCCCGCAGGCGTCACGGGGCACGCTTGCTGCGCGGACGCGGGGCCTTTCTCGGTTGTTCAGTTGTCTTCAGTTGTGCCGATCGCCCATCCGGCCGGGAAGTGCGATCCGAGCGTCGTGTCCCGCTCCTCTTCCGCCGCCTCATCAGCACGCGGGCGATACGCGAAGGGAGCGGCGTGCGCCGCTCCCTTCCTAGTTTATCGGCGGAGTCCGAGCCGCTCGATGAGCGAGCGGTACCGCCCGATGTCATTGCTCTGCAGGTACTTCAGCAGCCGGCGGCGCCGGCCGACCAGCAGCAGCAGACCGCGCTGGCTGTGGAAGTCGTGCTTGTGGACCTTCATGTGCTCGGTCAGGTCGCTGATCCGCTTGCTGAGCAGCGCGATCTGCACCTCGGGGGACCCGGTGTCCCCGTCTCCGGTGGAATACTCAGCGATGATCGACTTCTTCGCGGCGGTGTCGAGGGACACGGCTCTCCTCTATCTCATCCAAGGGCACGCGCTAAATGCGAAAAAACCCGAAACGACCGTGCGTGCCTACAGTCGCCGTGGCAGAGTCGGCGGGCAGCATGCAGCGCCACCCCAACCGAGCTGACATGTAAGGCTACCATCACGCATCGCAGCCACGGCACATCGACGGCCCGGGGCCGGTCTCGGGCGGCCCCGGGGCACCGTACGCGCTGCCGGTCAGCCGGTGAGCCTGAGGGTCTCCGCGATGTCCGCGCGCATCTGCTCGATCAACGCGTCGATGCTCTCGAACTTGGAGTGGTCGCGCAGCCGGTAGCCGAACTCCACGGCGACGTGCGTGCCGTACAGATCGAGGTCGTCGCGGCCCACCACGTGGGCCTCCACCGTGCGGACCACGCCGTCGAAGGTCGGGTTGGTGCCGATCGAGATCGCCGCGGGCCAGCGCTCGCCGCCGTAGGCGGCCGGGACGTCGTCCCTCGGCACGCAGCGCAGCCATCCCGCGTACACGGCGTCGGCCGGGATCGCGGTGTGCGGCGGCGACTCGACGTTGGCGGTCGGCACGCCCAGCTTGCGTCCCCGCTGGTGGCCGCGGACCACCACGCCCTCCACCCGGTGCGGACGCCCGAGCGCCGCCGCGGCGGCCTCCACGTCACCGGCCACCACCCGCGCGCGCACCATGCCCGCCGACACCAGGCCCTGCGCCTGCCCGCCGACCTCGGCGCGCGGGACGGTCTCGACCGTGAAGCCGTGCTCGTCGCCCAGGGTGCGCAGCGTCTCGACGTCACCCGAGGTGCGGTGGCCGAAGCGGAACGCCTCACCGGTCACCACGACCGCCGGGCGCAGCCGGTCGGCCAGCACCGTCCGCACGAACTCCTCCGGCGAGAGCCGGGACAGCTCCACGGTAAAGGGCAGCACGCAGACCTCGTCCATGCCGAGGTCCTCGAAGATCTCCATGCGGTGCCGCTGTGTGGTGAGCATGGGCGGATGCGTGCCGGGGAGCAGGATCTCCTCCGGATGGACGTCGAAGGTGACGACCACCGAGGGCAGCCCCCGCTCGGCCGCGATCTCGGCGACCCTCCCGAGCACCCGCTGGTGCCCGCGGTGAATCCCGTCGAAGACACCGATCGTAACCACAGACCCGCCCAGGTCTTCGGGCACGTTTCCCAGCCCGTGCCAGCTTCGCACGTTGACCTCGATCCTGTCGGTGATCCCTGCGACCAACATCTTCCCGGACAAGACTGCCATGTGCCGGACTTTCGCGCGGCACCGGGCCGCCCGCCGGGCACGCAGGTTCGGTACGGCGACGGCCATATAATCACCCGGACGAACCTCCGGCGCATCGCGCACCGATCCTCGTGCCGGGCGCGCCCATCGGTCACCCCTTCCCAGCGAGTACAAGGTCCATGGCAACTTTCGCGCTTCTGATCCTTCCCGCCTTCAACCGCGTCTACGGCGAGAGCGCGATCAGGCTGACCCTCGGTGAGCTGGCCGTGTTCAACCGCACCGCGCTCGGCGGCCGGGTCGGCGACATCGCCGAGACCCGCATCGCGGGCGTGCCGTACGTCACCTTCGAGGCCGACGAGCTGACCGACCTCGACGTGCGGTTCCTGTCCAACCTGTCGTCGATGTACGCGTTGTTCCGGCGCGAGGGCGAGCTGCTGCGCCCGATCGCCGTCCGGCCACTGGACTCCTTCGCCGGTGACCTGGTCACCATCCTGAAGTACGTGGGCAAGACCAACGAGCACTTCACCCGGCTGCTGCTCAACGTCACCGCCGTGTCGGCCGCCCGCCCCGCCGACATGCTGGAGCGCAAGTTGTCGGTGCTGGACCCGCTGTGCGGCCGGGGCACCACGCTCAACCAGGCCCTGATGTACGGCTACGACGCCACCGGCATCGACGTGGACGGCAAGGACTTCGACGCCTACTCCGCGTTCCTGCGCACCTGGCTGAAGAACCACCGCCTCAAGCACTCCGCCGAGACCACCCCCATCAGGCGCGAGCGCGCCCTGATCGGCCGGCGCTTCCAGGTGGACATCGGGCGCACCAAGGAGCGCTACAGGGCAGGCGAGGTGGACCGGATCACCATGATCAACGCCGATACCCTGCGCAGTCGCGAGCTGCTGCGCGCCCGCTCCTTCGACCTGCTGGTCACCGACGCCCCCTACGGCGTGCAGCACGGCACCCGCGGCGGCGGCGAGGGCCTGTCCCGCAGCCCGATGGCACTGCTGCGGCGGGCGGTGCCGCTGTGGCGGGAGCTGGTGCGCCCCGGCGGGGCGGTGGGCATCTCGTTCAACACCTACGTCGCCCCGCGCGCCGAACTCGCCGGCGTGCTCGCCGAAAGCGGCCTGGACGTGCTCGACACCGAACCGTACCTGGCCTTCGAGCACCGGGTCGACCAGGCGATCATCCGCGACATCCTGGTCGCCCGGGTGCCCTGACCGGCTACGGGGCGAACACCACGAGCGGCTTGGCGACCCCGCCCTCCTCGGTGAGCAGCGCGACCAGCGTGCCGTCGGGGGCGAAGGCCCCCACCGGGCCGGGACCGAGGCCCGCCGCCGGCGGACGCCCGCCGTGCGCGACCAGCCTGGCCTGCTCCTCGGTCAGCTCACGGCGCGGGAACACCGCGGTCACCGCCTCGGCGATCGGCAGGATCACGCACTCCTTGGCCAGTTCGTCCATGGTGTGCGCGAGTGCCAGCGAGTAGGGCCCGACCCGGGTGCGGCGCAGCGCGGTCAGGTGGCCGCCCACGCCCAGCCCGTCGCCCAGGTCGCGGGCCAGTGAGCGGATGTAGGTACCGCTCGAACAGTCCACCGACACATCGACGTCCATGAAAGCGCCCTCGCGGCGGATCGCGACGACCTGGAAGGCCGACACCGTCACCGGGCGGGCCGACAGCTCGACGTTCTCCCCCGCCCTGGACCGCCGGTAGGCCCGCTCGCCGTTCACCTTGATCGCGCTGACCTGCGGCGGCACCTGCATGATCCGGCCGGTCAGCCGGGCCGTGCCGGCCAGGATCTCGGCCTCGGTGACCCGCCCGGCGTCGGTCGTGGCCACCGTCTCGCCCTCGGCGTCGTCGGTGTTGGTGGAACTGCCGAGGCGGATCGTGCCGTCGTAGGACTTCTCGGTGAGCGCCAGGTGGCCGAGCAGCCGGGTGGCCCGCTCCACCCCGGTCACCAGCACGCCGGTGGCCATCGGGTCCAGGGTGCCCGCGTGGCCGACCTTGCGGGTGCCGGCCACGCCGCGCAGCTTGGCCACCACGTCGTGGGAGGTCCAGCCCGGCGGTTTGTCCACGATGATCAGCCCGCTGGGCGGCGGGGGGCGGCGGGGGCCGGCCGTACGG
>NZ_POUA01000039.1 GCF_003236385.1 Spongiactinospora gelatinilytica | reverse complement strand
CGACCCGCCTGCTCACCGCCGGCCCCTCCCCCCACGCAAGACCAGGTGACAACTCACCGTGACCTGGTGTACGCTGAAAGCGATTGCTCCCCGCCGTCCTCGGGCCGGCGGGGAATTCTTTTGCCCCCACACACTGTAGTCATGTGATATCTAGTGATGTCCCCCGCACGTGTCGTGGTGTTCATCGACTATCAATACCTGCAGACCGCAGCGCTCAGCCGGTTCTGGCCGAGAAACACCCACCCTTCTCAAGGTCACATCGATCCGGTCCGCCTCGCCCACCTGATCGTGGACAGGCGATCGGCCAGCGGACGGCCTAGCCGACTGGCCCAGGTCCGTGTCTACCGTGGCTACCCGAGCCGTGATCGGCAGCCCGCCGCGGCCTCCGCGAACGACCGCCAGGCCGACGCCTGGCGCCGGTCGCCGCTGGTCGTGGTGAAGCGCCGCCCCCTTCGTTACCCAAGGGGATGGCCGACCATGCCCGCGCAGGAGAAGGGCATCGATGTTGCTCTGGCGGTGGACGTCGTCCGGCTCGCCGGGGATCGACAACGCCTTCGATGTCGGTGTGCTGGTCAGTGGAGACACCAATCTGCTGCCCGCGATCGAGGCCGTCATGGAGTTGCGCCGCGGGCACGTCGAGGTCGCGGCGTGGCGGGGTGGCGGGAGGCTGATGCTGCCGGGCACATCGCTGCCCTGGTGCCACTGGATGGACGAGGCCGACTACCGGTCCGCCGAGGACCTGACCGACTACAGCAAGCGTTCGTGATCCCTGTGGGAGGGCCGGGGTGATGGGGGCCTGGTGTAAAAGCGATGGTCCGGGTGGCATGGACCGGCATAGTGTGGTCTCGGCCCCCGATCACCGACACCCTCGCCGCCGCGACCCCCGAGTGGCCGCCCGGCACCGCGCACGGCTACCACGGGGTCAGCATCGGCCACCTGGCCGGCGAGATCGTCCGCAGGATCTCCGGCGGGACCTTGAGCGAGTACCTGGCCGGTGAGATCACCGGGCCGCTCGGCCTGGACTGCTACGTCCGGGTTCCGGACGCGGCCATGCCGCGGATGGCCAAGATGGTGCTTCCCGACGTCGAGTCGCTGCGCCTGGGCATGCAGATACCGGAGATGGCCGACTTCGTCACGGCGCTGAACGACCCGGAGACCCTGACCTACCGCGCCCTGTACGGGAGCGTCGTGATGGGCTGGGAGTCGGGCAACGACCCGCGGACCTTCCAGGTGGAGAGCCCGTCGATGGACGGAGTCGCCTCGGCGCACTCGCTGGCCCGCTACTTCGCCGCGATGATCGGCGAGGTGGACGGCATCCGGCTGTTCGGCCCTGATCTGGTCGACCGGATCAGAGAGCCGCAGGCCGACGGGATGGACATGATCCTGCGGGTGCGCACGGCGTGGGGCGTGGGCTTCGCCGTGCCCGGCGGGCCGTTCTGGCCCGCGCCCGAGAAGATCACCGGGCTCTTCGGGCGAAGCGGGGCCACCGGGTCGTTCGCCTTCGCCTTCGCCGACCCCCGGCCGCGGCCTCGCCTTCGGCTATGTGCCCAACGGGGGCTCCGAACTCCTCGAAGGCGGTGACTTCCGGGTCAGGTCGCTGGTCGAGGCGGTTTACGCCGTCGTGGCCTGACCCGGAGGGTCAGGGGGCCGATGAGGCCAGGCGGGCGTCCACCGCCTCGGCCGAAAGGACGTGCTCGATCACCCGGACCGCGTTCCCCACGATCCCGGCGCGCCGCCCCAGCGTGCTGTTGGCGATCTCCAGGTTGCGCGTGGTGTAGGGGAGGGAGCGCCGGTAGACCGTCTCCCGGATGCCGGTCAGGTAGTGCTCCTTGGTCTCGGCCATGTCGCCGCCCAGCACCAGCACCCCGGGGTTGAGCAGGCTGACCGCCGTGGCCAGCACGATGCCGAGCGTGCGGCCGGCCTCCTGGGTCACGTCGATCGCGTCCGGGTCGCCCGCCTGGACCAGGCGTACCACGTCGCGGCTGGAGGACGCGTCGCGTCCCATCCGGGTCAGCTCGCGCGCCACCGCGCGCCCGCTGGCCAGGGAGGCGACGCAGCCGCGCGACCCGCACGAGCACACACGGTCGTCCTCCTCCCTGATCCGCACGTGGCCGATGCTGCCGGCCGCGTCCTCCGCGCCCCGGTAGATGCGGCCGTCGAGCACGATCCCCGCGCCGACGCCGGTCGAGACCTTGACCAGCAGCAGCGACCGGGACGCGCGCCAGGAGGCCCACCATTCGCCCATCGCCATGGCGGTCGCGTCGTTCTCCACCAGGATCGGCACGTCGAACGATCCGCGCAGGACATCGGCGATGGGGTAGTCGTCCCAGCCGGGCATGAGGAAGGACCGCACGACCCGGCCGGACTCGTGGTCCACCGAGCCGGGTACCGCGATCCCGACGCCGCACACCGCCGACATCGGGCTGCCGGTCTTGTCCAGCAGCCGGAAGAACGCCTCGCGGACCCAGTCCAGCACCTGCTGCGGGCCGCGGTCGATGTGGATCTCGGCGAACTCCTCGGCCACCGCCGTGGCCGACATGTCGGTCAGCGCGACGCCGGCGTGCCCGGCTCCGAGGTCGGCGACGAGCACCAGCCGCGCGGACGGGTCGACTTCGAGGACCGACGGCGGACGTCCGCCCTCCGAGGCGCCCACCCCGCACTCGCGGATGTAGCCCGCCTCGATGAGCCGGTCCACCCGGTCACTGATCGTCGATCGGGACAGCCCGGTGTACGCGATCAGCTCCTTGCGGGTACGGCAGCGCCCTTCCCGGATGAGCCACAGGATCTGGCCAGGTGACAGACTCTCTCACCCCTTCTCCGCGCCGGCCGTCAGCCCCTCGGTGAGCAGGCGTTCGCCGGCGAAGAACAAAATCACGATCGGGAGCGTCAGCACCACCGATCCCGCCATCAGTACCGTAGTGGGAATCTCAATACTCCCGGCAAGTTGTGACAGACCTAGCGAAACCGTCCACTTCTCCCTGCGCTCCACCAGGAACAGCAGCGCGAACAGGAACTCGTTCCAGGCGATCATGAAGACGTAGAGCCCGGTCGCCATCAGCGCCGGCTTGGACAGCGGCAGCGTGACCCGCCACACCGTGGCCAGCCGCCCGCAGCCGTCGATCGCCGCCGCCTCCTCCACGCCGGCCGGCACGGTCTCGAAGTAGTTGCGCAGCATGTAGGCCGTCACCGGGATCGTCTGGGAGATGTACACCAGCACCAGCCCCACCAGCGAGCCGCGCAGCCCCATCATGGTGAACAGCACGAACAGCGGAATCGCCAGCACGATCGCCGGGAACAGGTAGACCGCCAGGAACAGGAAGTGCACCTGACGGCGGCCGAAGAAGCGCAGCCGGGCCACCGCGTAAGCGCCGGGAATGGCGATCGCCAAAGTCAGCACCACGGCGGCGATCGCGATGAGCGCGCTGTTCCTGATGAACGTCAGGAAGCCCTGCCCGCCCGACTCCTCCGAGGCCAGCACCTCACGGTAGGTGCCGATGGTGATCTCCGACGGCAGCAGCGCGCCCGGGCGGAGGATCAGGTCCTGGATGTCGCGCAGGGACAGCATGACCATGTAGTAGAAGGGGAAGGCGGTGGCCACCACCAGCACCGCGATCACCACCCACCGCAGCACCCCCAAGACGGCCCGCTCCACCCGGTCGCGGGTCCACCGGCGGGCGGGCGCGGTGCTCATGGCCCCTCCTTCGCGAAGAAGCGCAGGTAGATCGTCAGGAACACGACCAGTACGACGGCCAGCACGAGCGCCTGGGCCGCCGAGGCGCCGATGTCGCCGCGCGCGGTGAGCAGGTTGTAGACCCGCACGCTGACCACCTCGGTCCCGGCCGCGCCGCCGGTCAGCAGGTAGACGTCGTCGAACTTGTTGAAGGTGAACACGAACCGCAGCACCGCCAGCAGCGCGATCACCCTCCCGAGCTGGGGCAGCGTGACGTGCGCGAACCGCTGCACGGGCGTGGCCCCGTCCACCAGCGCGGCCTCGTCCAGGTCGCGGGGCAGCGCCTGGAGCCTGGCCAGGATGAACAGGAAGGCGAAGGGGAAGTACCGCCACGCCTCGAAGGCGATCACGGTGAGCAGTGCGAGGGGCACGTCCACGCCGAGGAAGGTGCCTTCGGCCTGGGTGAGGAAGGCGACCGGGTCGTCCCAGCCGAGCAGCCGGGTGCCGAGCACGTTGGCGATGCCGTACCGGGGGTCGAGCATGACCTCCCACACGAACGTGGCGGCGACGACCGGCGCGACGTACGGCAGCAGGATGGAGGCGCGCACCAGCGTGCGGCCGCGAAAGCCGCTGCGCAGCGCCAGCGCGGCGGCCAGGCCGCCGCCGATGGAAAGGGCCGTGCCCGCCACGGTGTAGACGAGGGTGGTGGCCAGCGAGCCCCAAAAGCCCGGCTCGGACAGCACGTAGGCGAAGTTGCCGAGCGTGTAGTTGCCGAGCAGGCCGGTGTAGCGGATGTTGATGAGCCGGGCGTCCTGGAAGGCCAGCATGATCGCCCAGGCCATCGGGACGATCACCACGACCAGTGTGATGACCAGCGTCGGGGAGATCAGGACCAGCCCGGCGCGCGACTCCTGCCCGCGCAGGGTGCGCGAGCGGCGGGGGAAGGTGCGCGCCGGGGTCATTGCCGCAGGCCGCGCTTGATCGCCTCGACGTCCCGCCTGGCCTGCGCGGCGGCCTGCTGCGGGGTGAGCGAGCCGGTGACGACGCCGTTGAGCGCCTTGGGCACCGGCAGCTCGCCCATGGCCGCGCCGACCAGCTTGCCCTGGCCCTGCGGGATGCCCCACCGGGAGAAGGTCTCGGGGCTGGTGCGCAGCGCGTCCAGCACGGGCTTCGGGTAGACCTCCGACAGCGGCCGCTTGCCGTCGACGCCGGCGGGCGCGCGGCTCCAGGCGTCCGCGTAACCCTCGCGTACCGGGACCTTGCCCTCGGGCGCCATGCCGAACCACCGCTCGTAGCCGTCGCTCATCATGTAGGTGACGAAGGAGCGCGCGGCGTCCTTGTCGGCCTCCCTGGTGACCGCCCAGGAGACGATCTCGCCGTACTGCGCGGGCCGCGGGGAGTCCGGGCCGGACAGCGCGGTCACCACGCCGGTGTTCTCGGCCAGGAACTCCGGGTCGGCGCGGCACTCGGCGCAGCTCGGCAGCGTGTCCCGGCGCAGCCCGGCCAGCTCGTCGAGCACGAACGACGACCAGATCGTCATCGCGGCCCTGCCGGAGAAGTACGTCGCCCGGGTGGTGTCCACGTCCTGCTTGCCGGGCACGGAGAAGTTCCTGGCCAGCTCGCCGTAGAGCTGGAAGGCCCGTACGCACGCGGGGGAGTCCAGCGCCACCGCGCCGCGCCCGTCGATCATCTGGCAGCCGTTGGCCAGCGCGACGTGCTCGAAGCTCTGCGCGGTGAAGGAGTCGCGGGCCGACACGGCGAGCGTGATCCCGGCCATGTCGTCGCGGTTCAGCGCGCGCGCCGCCGTGAGCAGCCCGGCGAGCGTCCGCGGCGGCTCCAGGCCCGCCTTGGCGAACAGGTCCTTGCGGTAGAGGACGAGCTGCGCCCACGCGTCGCTCGGTACGGCCAGCAGCCGCCCATCCGCGGTGTTGAGCTCCAGCGCGCGCGGGATGAAGGTGTCCCTGCCCAGCTCTTCCATGACCGCGCCGGGGGTCTCCAGGTCCAGCAGGTCGTCGGCCTCCAGCTCGCGCACCGACGCCAGCGGCAGCGCGCCGATCACGTCGGGCAGCTCACTGGCCGCCGCGGCGGCGGTGATGACCTGGCTGAACTGGTCCTCCGCGACGCCCACGAGATCGACCTTGATCCCGGTCCGCTTGGTGAAGTCGGCCGCGATCACCCGCTGCGCCGCCATCCGGTCGGGAAGGTTCTCCTCGGTCCAGACGGTGATGGTGGAGTCGTCGCGCCCTTCGCCGCCGCCGCAACCGGCCAGGAGTCCGGCGAGGATCAGGGAGCAGGCCGAGGCGATCGCCCTTCCCGGCATGTGCTCGCCCCCTCACGTCAGGTAGGCCCCGATCGGTGATGTGCGCGTCCACTACCCCTGGCGGCGGCGGTAATCCAGCCGCGTGGGGTCGCGGGCTTGGGGGGCCTGGTAGGTCTCATTCCACTTATGCGTGATTCAAAAGCGGGTAGAGTGTTGGTGGAAGCAGTAACCCAGGTGCTTTTGGTTGATCAGAAAGCATAAGTCTCGGTGTGCAACGTTACAATTCCCCGAAACCGACTGTGAATCCCCCTGTGAAGACTGTTGTGAACCGCGTCGTCAGCATCAAGGGACCGGGCTCCGTCGAGGTGATCGGCGAGCGTCCCGCGGAGTTGTCTCCCGGCAGTGTCCGCGTCCGCACCCTCTACTCGGGCATCTCCGCGGGCACCGAGCTGACCGCCTACCGTGGCACCAACCCCTACCTCACCCGGCGCTGGGACGCGGCCAACGGCCTGTTCGTCGAAGGGCGCACCCACCTCTACCCGCTGACCGGCTGGGGCTACCAGGAGGTCGGCGAGGTGGTCGAGGCCGCCCCCGACGTCACCGACCCCCCGCTCGGCTCGATCGTGTGGGGCATCTGGGGCCATCGCGGCGAGGCGGTGGTGCCCGCGGCCAAGCTGGCGGGGCACGTCCTGCCGCCCGGCGCCGACCCGCTGACCGGCGTCTTCGCCCGGGTGGGCGCCATCGCGCTGAACGCCGTGCACGCCGCGGGGATCCACCTCGGTGACGAGCTGGCGGTCTTCGGGCAGGGCGTGATCGGCCTGCTGGCCACCCGCCTGGCGGTGCTCAACGGGGGGAGGGTGGTCGCCGCCGACGCGATCCCGCAGCGCCTCGCGCTGGCCAAGGCGTACGGCGCGGCCGAGGCGTTCGACGTGACCTCCGGGTCGGCCGCCGAGTTCGTCCGCAAGCTGACCGGCGGGGTCGGTGCCGACACCGCGATCGAGCTGAGCGGCAACCACGCCGGGCTGCACGAGGCGATCAGGACGGTCCGCCGCGGCGGCCGGGTGGTCGCGGCCGGCTTCTACCAGGACGGCGCGCTCGACCTGCGGCTCGGCGAGGAGTTCCACCACAACCAGGTGCAGCTCGTGGCCTCCCAGATCTCCAGCGTGGCCTCCTGGCTGGTCCACCGGTGGGACGTCCCTCGGTTGCAGCGCACGTTCATGGACCTGGCCGTCGCCGGCCGGGTCGATACCGCCGCGCTGGTCACCCATGTGGTCGATGTCACCGAGGCCGCCGAGGTCTACGCGATGATCGACCGGCGTCCGCACGAGGTGCTTCAGGTGGTCTTCAAGTTCGATTCCGCGCCCGAGCGGAGTACGGCGCCCGAGGAGTTCGTCCAGCGATGACAGCGATGACAGCGATGACAGCGATGACAGCGAAAACCATGCGGATCACCTGCCAGGAGCAGCTCGTCCCCGGCCGCACCCTGCAGGAGAAGTTCGACTTCGCGACCGCCGCCGGATTCGACGGCATCGAGCTGCGCGGCAAGGGCGGGCGGCATTTCGAGTCCCGGCTGTGCGAGCTGACGCGGGCCAAGGCCGACGGCGTGGTGATGCCGACGGTCTGCGTGGACATGCCCCACTTCATCGGCGACTTCTCGGCCGAGCTGCGCCGCGACGCGATCGACCAGTTGCGGTCGCAGCTCTCGGTGATCGCCGAGCTGGGCGGCCTCGGAGTGATGACGCCCGCCTCATGGGGGCAGTTCTCGCTGCGGCTGCCGCCGTTCGAGCCGCCGCGCCCGCCCGCCGAAGACCGGGCGGTGCTGCTCGACGCGCTGACCGAGCTGGGCGAGCACGCGGCCGCGCTGGACGTGCTGATCATGCTGGAACCGCTCAACCGCTACGAGAACCACATGGTCAACACCCTCGCCCAGGCCGTCGAGCTGTGCCGGGCGACCGGGCTCGGTTCGGTCCGGGCGGTCGGCGACACCTACCACATGAACATCGAAGAGGACGACCCCTGCTCGGCGCTCGCCGAGGCCGCTCCCCACCTCGCGCACATGCAGGTCAGCGAGTCCAACCGGCACCAGCCGGGCACCGGCCACCTGGACTGGGCGGCCCACCTGGCCACCCTCGACGCGATCGGTTACCACGGCGACCTCGCCCTGGAGTGCCGGCTGCGCGGCGAGCCGGAGACGGCGCTCCCGCAGACGGCCGCGTTCCTCAGAATGTTCCTGTGATCCCCGTCCTCCCCCGGTGACCCCTAGGAAGCCATGATTCCCCCGGCGCAAGCACCTGCCCGCCCCACGACCATCGCCGAGCCCTCGGCCGAAGAGGCCGGAATACGCCGCGGCGCGATCCGCGTCCTGCTGGCCAACTGGACCGGCGCCTACACCGTGCCCTCCCGCAGGCTCTACCCCCACCAGTGGAGCTGGGACTCGGCGTTCATCGCGATCGGCGCCGCCCGCTGGTCGCCGCGCCGGGCCCGCACCGAGCTGATGACCCTGTTCGGCGGGCAGTGGCGCGACGGCCGGGTTCCGCACATCGTGTTCAACCCGGCGGTGCCCGAAGACGCCTACTTCCCCGGCCCGGCCTTCTGGCAGGCCACCGCGCCCTCCGGAGCGCGGACCTCGGGCATCGTGCAGCCCCCCGTGCACGCGCTGGCCGCCTGGCGGGTGCACCTGGCCGATCCGGACCGCGCCTTCCTCTACCGGATCTACCCCCGGCTGGAGGCCCAGCACCGGTTTCTGCGCACGTCCCGGCGAATGTCGGGGTCGGAGCTGGTGTCGATCGTGCACCCGTGGGAGTCCGGAATGGACAACAGCCCCATATGGGACGCCCCGCTGGCGAAGGTCGCCGCTCCGCACATGCGGGAGCGCCGCCGCGACCTCGCGCACGTCGCCGCGGGCGAGCGGCCCACCGACCGCGACTACGCCCGCTACACCGCCATCGCCGCCGCGTACCGCGACGCCGGCTACACCGGCCGCACCGGTTTCGTGGTGGAGGACCCGCTGTTCAACGCCCTGTACGGCGCGGCGGAGGCGGCGCTCGCGCGGATCGCGGCCGTGGTGGACGCCGACCCCGCCCCGCACCTGCGCAGGGCCGAGGAGATCACCCAGGCCATGCTGGAGCGGCTGTGGGACCCTTCGGGCGGCATCTTCCGCGCCCGAGACGCCCGCACCGGCGAAATCCTGCCCGAGGACAGCGTGGCCGGGCTGGTCCCGCTGATCCTGCCGGGCCTGCCCGCCGACGTCGCCGACCGGCTGGTGGCCACCGCCGTAACCAGGTTCGGCCTGAAGGACGGCACGCTGCTGCCGAGCTACCCGCCGGGCGGGGCCGCCTTCGAGCCCGCCCGCTACTGGCGCGGCCCGAGCTGGCTGAACACGAGCTGGCTGGTGCTCGAAGGGCTGCGCGCAACCGACCCCGGGCTCGCCCACAGGCTGGGCGCGCAGGTGCTGCGGGCGGTGCGCGAGGCCGGGTTTCGCGAATACTTCAACCCGTTCACCGGCGAGGGGCACGGCTGCGGCGACTTCGGCTGGTCCGCCGCGCTGGCTCTCGACGTGCTCGCCGACCCCGCGCTACGCGCTCAGTACCGCCTGGACCGCGTGCCTGCGCCGCTCGGCCAGCTCGACCAGCAGCGCGGGGGCGTCGTCGAAGGCGGCGACCTCGGTGATCAGGTGCTCGCGTAGCGCCGATCCGCGCGCGCGGAGCAGGCCGATGGTCTCGGCGGACAGCCGTTCGCGGTCCCACAAGTGCGCCATGCCGCGCGGCACCCGGCCGATCTGCGCGCAGCGGACGCCCAGCCCGTTGTGATGAAACTCCTCGCCGAGCCGTACCTGCTCCGCGCCGTCGGTGTAGAAGGCCAGGTCGATGACGGTCCCCTGGGGGCGCAGCAGGCGCAGCGCCAGGGCCAGCGCGCCCGGCCGGCCGCGGCACTGGAAGACCACGTCGGCCCCGCGGTCGCCGGGGCCGCGCCGCCAGCGCTGCTTGACCGTCAGCGGCGCGTCCACCGCCTCGGGGTCCAGCGCCCGCGCGCCGAGCGCCTCGGCGGCCCGCCGCCGCGACGGCGTGCCGTCGATGACGATCACCTCGGCCGCGCCGTGCTCCAGCGCGAACGCCGTGACCAGCAGCCCGACCACGCCCGCGCCGGTGACGGCCACCCGCCGCCCGCGCACCCCGTCGCCGAGCTGCCCCGCGGCCGGGCCGTAGACGTCGTGGGCCGCGTGCAGCAGCCCGTTGGCGCAGATCGGGCCCATGTGGGCGACCCAGATGCCGAGCATCGGGTCGATCTCGCCGGGCAGTTCGACGAACCGCTCGGTCATCGGATCGGCCACGTGCACCGTGCGGTGGCCGTACGTCATGGCGACCACCGCGCCCTCCGACACGGCGGCGGTGCGGCTCTCGGTGACCCGGCCCACCTGCATGTAGCCGATCCCCGTGACCGGGTACTCGATGGCCGGCTCACCGTCGGTGAACAGGCCCAGCCCGCCGTCCCAGGAGGTGCGCAGGTAGGGGTTGGTGCCCTTGAGGTAGGTCAGTTCGGTGCCCGCGGAGATCCCGCTGTAGAGGGTCTCCACCCGGAACCGGCCGTCCGCCACGTCCGGCACCGCCTCGGTCACGATCTCCGCGCGGCCCGCCGCCGGGATGCGGAGCACCCGTCCCTCACCCATCGCCGTCCTCCAACGCGACCGGCCGGCCGAGCCCGGCCGAGGAGGTGAGCGCGCAGGCCAGCCGGTGGGTGCGCAGCGCCTCCTGGTACGGCGCGCGCACGTCGTCGCCGGTTCCGCGCACCGCGTCCACGAAGGCCCGGTCCACCCGGGTGCGGGCATGGCCTGGGTCGCGTTCCACCCGCCTGCCCTCCGAGGTGTGCGTCACCAGTTCGTCCTCGCCGAGGTCCAGCGCGATGCCGTCGGCCTGAACCTCCAGCCCCGCCCGGTGCTTCCAGCCGAGCAGGCAACTGGTGGCCAGCAGCCCGGCCGCGCCGTTGCGGAAGCGCAGCACGGCCGCCGTGGCCCGATCGATGTCGCCCTCCTGCCCGTCGGTGGCGGCCGAGGGCACCGCGTGTACCTCGCCGACCTCGCCGACCAGCGTCCGCGCCAGGTCAAGGACGTGGATCGCCTGTTCGAGCACCTGGCCGCCGGACATCGCGCGGTGCGGCCACCAGCCCACCGGGGGGATCTTGTCCAGCCAGTGGGCGAGGGCCAGCCGTACCGGACGGCCGTCCAGCAGGGCGCGAGCCTGGTCCAGGACGTCCAGGTAGCGCCAGTGGTGGCCGACCGCGGTCGGCACGCCCCGCCGGGCCGCCTCGGCGGCTATCTTCTCGGCGGTGGCGGCGTCCAGCGCGAGCGGCTTCTCCACGAACAGCGGCAGGCCGAGGGAGAGCGCGTCCAGTTCGGGAGCGCCATGGGCGAACGGCGGGACGCAGACGTACACCGCGTCCAGCGAACCCGCCGCGAGCAATGCCTCATGCCCAGAATATGCGGGCACCCCATATTCGCCGGCGAGTACTCGTGCTTTATCAAGCACTGTGTCGGCGATTCCGGCGATTTCCACGTCCGGGAACGACGACAGCACCGCGGCGTGGCGCGCGGCCACATTCCCCGCGCCCACGATGCCGATCCGTATGCGATTCACGACGATGGACTGCCACCAGCACATCCGCTCAAACCGGCGATGTGATGTTCATTCATCTCAGATCAGGGCAGTCAGTGTCGCACCCAACGTTCCACCGATCGGGGAAGGCGATGGACCATGAGGTACCGGTGTACCCGCGGGTAGACCTGCAGGGCGGCGCGATGGACGCGTACGCCAAGGTGCGGCGCTGGGCTCGGCGGCGCACCAGCAGGGCGACCGACTGGCCCCTCGACCGGCTCGTGGCGGCCAAGGGAACGCGCGGGGTGAGCGTCATCCTGCCCGCAAAGGACGAGGCGGCGACGGTCGGCGGGATCGTCTCGGCGATCCGCACCGGCCTGCCCGCGCTGGTCGATGAGATCCTGGTCGTCGACTCGCGCTCGGCCGACGCCACCGCAAGGGTCGCGGCGGAGGCGGGTGCCAGGGTCGTCCACCAGGACGCCGTGCTCCCGCACCTTCCCGCGCTGCCCGGCAAGGGCGACGCGCTGTGGAAGGGACTCGCCGCCGCAGGCGGTGACTTCGTCGTGTTCGTCGACGCGGACCTGCGCAACTTCGGCCCGCACTTCGTCAGCGGCCTGCTCGGCCCGCTGCTCACCACCGAGGAGATCGGGTTCGTCAAGGCGCTCTACGAGCGCCCGCACATCACCGAGGACGGCGTCACGCACCCCGGCGAGGGCGGCCGGGTCACCGAACTGGTGGCCCGGCCCTTGCTCAACCTTTACTGGCCGGAGCTGTCCGGCTTCGTCCAGCCGCTCGGCGGCGAGTACGCCGGTCGGCGGGACGTGCTGGAACGGGTCCCCTTCGTCAGCGGCTACGGGGTCGAACTGGGCCTGCTCATCGACCTGCTCGGGATCATCGGGCTGGACGGCATGGCACAGGTCGACCTCGGCGACCGCGTACACGCCCACCAGTCCACGGCCGCGCTCGGCCGGATGGCCGGACAGATCCTGCTGACCGCGTGGTCCCGCCTGGACCGGCAGGGGCGGATCGTCTCATCCGAACCCCTGAACCCCTACCTGCTCCAGTACGAGCGGGGACGACCACGGGTCAGCGACGTCAGCGTCGCGGAACGGCCACCGCTCGCCTCGGTGGCCAGGCAGAAAGCGGGGCGGCAAGGATGAACCTCACCGTGTTGATGAACAGCGGGCCGTGGCTGGCCGTGCCGCCCGCCGGGTACGGCGGGATCGAGAACGTGGTCGCCACCCTGGTCCCCGAACTCCGCAGCCGGGGCGTGCGCGTGGTGCTCGCCGCGGTCGGTGACAGCACCCTTGAGGTGGACGAACGAGTGGCGGTCTACCCGGAGGGGCGGTTCCCTCTGCTGCAACGGCCCTACAACCAGGTCATGGGCGTGCCGCACGCCCACCTGGCCAAAGTGGTGGCCGAACTGCGCCGCCGCCACGACATCGACCTCGTCCACGACCACGTGGAGGTCGTCGGCCCCGCCGTACTGTCCGCGCTCGGCGACGAGGGGCCGCCCGTGCTGCACACGCTGCACTGGGACCTCGCCAAGCACCCGCACTTCTACGGGGCCTTCCCCGGCGACCGGATCCGCACCAACGGGGTGTCCCGCTCGCAGCTGGACCGGGCCCCCGCCGCGCTGCGCGACTCCGCGCTCGGCTTCGTCCACCTCGCCACCCCGCTCGCCGGGTGCGCCCCGGTGGCGGGCAAGGAGGACCATCTGGTGGTCATGGGCCGGATCTGCCATCTGAAGGGCCAGCACGTCGCCGCCCGGCTGTGCCAGAAACTCGGCATCCCGCTGGTGCTCGCCGGTCCGGTGGGGCCGGTGGACGATCCCGACGAACTGGCCGCCGTGCTGGACGACCCGGACGACCCCCACCACGCCAACCCCGACGTGCGCTACTACGCGGGCAGCGTGGCCCGTTACGTGGACGGCGACATGGTCCGCTGGGTCGGCTCGGTGACCGGCGAGGAGCGCGACCGGCTGTACGGGTCGGCGCGCGCCGCGCTGTTCCCGCTCCAGTGGGACGAACCGGGCGGCACGGCGGTCGTGGAGGCGCTGGCCCTCGGCGTCCCGGTGGCCGGGCTGCGCAGGGGCGTACTGCCCGAGATCGTCGAGCACGGGCGTACCGGGCTGCTCGCCGACACCGAGGAGGAACTCGCCGAACTTCTCGGCAGGATCGGCGAGATCGAACCGGAGGAGTGCAGGTCGGTGGCGCGCGAGCGGTTCACGCCGGCCGTGATGGCCGAGCGATATCTGGAGCTTTACCAGGAGGTAACCTCAACACGGCGGCGTGACAGGAGTTAGTGTTTCCGGCTGGTGAGGAAGTCGGTCTTTCCAGCGGGAGATCATTGTTGACTGAGCAGGTGGGGCGTCGCTCAGAGGACCAGGAGGGCGAGCCGGAAGGCGCCCGCCGGGCCTCTCGCGTGGTCCGGCGCGAACTGGGCATGGGCGGCACGCTCGTGGCCGTGGCCTTCCTGTGCGCCTCGCTGTCGCCGTCGCTGCTGCCCCGCCCCTGGGCGTTGCAGGGCGTGGTCGCCGGGCTCGCGGCGGTCCTCGGCTATGGGCTCGGCAGCGCGATCTCCGCGGTGCTGCGCCGGGTCTTCGGGCTCATCCCGAGCCCGCGCGCCCGGCGCGTCGCCTGGCGGCTGCTGGTGGCCGGCGGCGCGGCGGTGGCCCTGTCGGTGCTGTGGTTCAGCGCCGACTGGCAGCGCGAGATCCGGCTCAGCGTCGGCATGGACCCGAACATCGTGTGGTTCATCCCGCTGATCGCGCTGGTCGCCCTGGCCACCTTCACGGCGCTGCTCGCCCTGGCCCGCGCGGTACGGCTGGGCACCCGCAAGCTGATCGCGCTGCTCGGCCGCTTCGTGCCCGCGCTGGTCGCCAAGGTCGCGGGCCTGGCCGTCGCCGGCTTCCTGGTCTCGGTGTTCGCCAACGACGTGCTGTTCGACGGGTTCGTCGAGGTGATGAACAACACCTCCTCGCTGGCCAACGGCTCCACCAGCCCGGGCATCCACGCGCCCGCCTCCAGCAGGCTGTCCGGCGGTCCCGGCTCGCTGGTGTCGTGGAGGTCGCTCGGCCGTACCGGCCGCGACCTCATCGGCACCACGCCCACCAAGCAGCAGCTCAGCACCTTCGCCGGGCGCCCCGCCAAGGACCCGATCCGCATCTACGTCGGACTGGACTCCGCGCCCACCATGGCCGAGCAGGCCCGCCTGGCCGTACGCGAGCTGGAGCGGACCGGCGCCTTCGACCGCGCGGTGCTGGCCGTGATGGGCACCACCGGCAGCGGGTGGGTCGACTCCGACGGGGCCGACTCGCTGGAGTACATGTACGCGGGCGACACCGCCATGGTCGCCGTGCAGTACTCCTACCTGCCGAGCTGGCTGTCGTTCGTGGTGGACCAGACCAAGGCCGCCGAGGCGGGGCGGGCGCTGGTCTCGGCGGTGGAGGCCAGGCTGGCCACGCTGCCCGCCGGCGGCAGGCCCCGACTGGTGGCGTTCGGCGAGAGCCTGGGGTCGTACTTCGTCGAGCAGGGGTTCGGCGGCGACCTCGACGACCTGCTCACCGCCACCGACGGGGTGCTGCTCGCCGGGCCGCCGAACGCCAATCCGATCTGGCGCTCGGTCGTGGCCCGGCGCGACCTCGGCAGCCCCGAGTGGCGGCCGCTCTACCAGGGCGGTAAGCAGGTGGCGTTCGGGCAGACCCCGCACGACCTGGCCGACGCCGGCCGGCCCGGCCTGGTCTACCTGCAGAACGCGTCCGATCCCGTGGTGTGGTGGAACCCGTCACTGATCTGGCGCAAGCCGGCCTGGCTGGCCGAGCCGAGCGGCCCCGACGTCGCCCCGGCCATGCGGTGGTATCCGGTCGTGACGTTCTGGCAGGTCGTGGTGGATCTCACCATCGCCCTGGGAGTGCCCGACGGGCACGGCCACCGCTACGGCCCCAACCTGGTGAACGGCTGGGCCGCGGTCGCCGCCCCGGAGGGCTGGACCCCTGCCGACACCGACCGGCTCCGCACGCTCATCCAGTACCGGTAGGTGATTCGCCGCCCTTCACCCGGTCGATCCATGAGTGCCATTCGGCCCGGGTGAACTCCAGCACCGGCCCCGCCTCGTGCTTGCCGTCCCGGACCGCGACGCCGCCGCCCGGCAGCGCCGCGACCTGCACGCAGTTGCCGCCGTTGCACCGGGAGGAGATCTTCCACCGCAGACCGGAATGCCGGTCATCACCCGGATTTTCCATCGACTCTCCTTGTCATCGGCCGAGTTACGTGCCGGGCGCGCCGGCCGGTCGCCATCACTCCGCGTACGATCTGCTGATCTCCGCGATCCGGGCCATCGACCTCGCCGGGTCGAGCCCCGCCGCGCGGAGGCTTTCCAGGGCCTCCCGATAGATCTCGATCTCGGTGGGCTTTTCGAGATAGATCAGCCCCATGAGACCTTCGACGAAAACGGTGTCGGGCACCGCCGGATCGGAAAGCTGGAGGAAGGTGAACGCGTTGTCCAGCCCCATGTGCGCGCCCACGCTGAACGGCACGACCTGGACCACCACATGCGGCAGCTCCGCCAGCTCCACGACGCGCGCGAGCTGGGCCCGCATCACGCCGGGGCCGCCGATGTGCCGGTGCAGGACCGATTCGTCCAGCACCGTCCAGTAACGCGGCGGCGACTCGCGGAACAGCAGTTCCTGCCGTTTGAGCCGGGTCTCGACCCGCTCCTGAAGGACGTCGGGCCGGATGCGGGGGAGCACGCCCTTGATCACGGCCCGCGCGTAGTCCTCCGTCTGGAACAGGCCGGGCACCAGGCAGGTCTCGTAGACGGTGATCGAGGTGGCCGCCTCTTCCAGGCCGATGAAGCCGCGTACGTCGGGGTCGTCGTACTGCTGCCACCAGCCCGGTTGCTTGGCCTCCTGCGCCATCGTCATCAGGGTCCGGGTCTCGCTGGGGTCGCCCGCGGCATAGATGGCGGCGAGGTCGCGTACGTCGCGCAGGCTCGCCGCGCGCTGGGCGGTCTCGATGCGGCTGATCTTGGCGGGTGAGCAGAGCAGCTTCTGGGCCACCTCGTCGATGCTGAGGCCCGACTCCTTGCGGAGCTCGCGCAGGCGGGCGGCGAGCTGGCGGCGCCGGAGGGTGGGATTGGCTGCGGCCATCGGCGCTCACCTCATCACGATGCCGCGGGGACCTGGCGGAATCGGTCGTCCGCGGGCGGTCTGCCCCGCCTGCGAAGCGATCCTGACTGCCAACGATAGCCCGGTATGGCAGGCACGATAGGTGACCGCCACAGGTACATTCCTGTGGCAATTGCCGGGGGCATGTCGTCTTTGGCAACGATCCGGCGTAAAAGGAAAGTAGGTCTCCTGCCGGGATTCAGCAAGATCGAAAGGAGGGCCGGGAGCGAGGGGGCCGGGGGGTGCGCCCCGGTCCCGCGGTCGCCGATCCACGAAAGCCGGGCCGGTGCGGTGGTCATTGGGCCGGCTTCCCGATGAATCGGAAATTTCTAGCCAAAAAATAGATGACGGGGATTCATGCTTGTTGAGAATTACCACTGGAGAAGCGGTCCTTGGGCACTCGCCTGCCGGCGGGTGCTGATGTGGACCTATGCCCTGGGCGCGGAGGTGTTCGGCGAGGTCGACTCCTTCGCGTTCGTCGTCGGGTGGGAGACCGCCCGCCCGGCGCCGTTCGCGCGCGCGTACCGCGATCCCCGCTTCCGGGCGTTCACCGTCTGCCCCGGATGCGCGGGAAGCGGCGAGGCGCGCACCGGCCCCGCCGTACGGCCGGCGACGCCGGCGCCGAAGTGCCGCGGCTGTGGGGGCCATGGCCGGGTGAAGCGGCGGGGCATCCGTTCTGTCTGAGGTCGGCAAATAGAGCATGAAATAGCGGGATTATGAGGAATTTGATGTATTGGGGGGATTCTCGCCCCTACTCCTCCGGCCCGGATCCCGCTCTCTTCTCCCAAGCCGCCCGGCCGCGCATGGCCGTACCCGTAAATGGGCATAACCCCTCACCGCTGAAGGGCGGTGCGATGACGGAGATATGGCCGGGTGACCCCTACCCGCTCGGCGCGACCTACGACGGCGCGGGCACCAACTTCGCCCTCTATTCGGAGATGGCGGAGAAGGTGGAGCTGTGCCTGTTCGACGACGCGGGGAAGGAGACCCGTGTCCGGCTGACCGAGGTCGAGGGCTTCGTCTACCACGGCTACCTCCCCGGCATCGGCCCCGGGCAGCGCTACGGCTACCGCGTCCACGGGCCCTACGAACCCCGCCAGGGCCGCCGCTGCAACCCCAGGAAGCTGCTGCTCGACCCCTACGCCAAGGCCATCGAGGGCGAGGTGACCTGGAACGAGGCGGTGTACGGCTACCGCTTCGGCGCCCACGACAGCCGCAACGACGCCGACTCGGCCCCCTACGTCCCCCGCTCGGTCGTGATCAACCCGTTCTTCGGCTGGGGCCACGACCGGCCGCCCGCCACGCCGTACCACGACACCGTGATCTACGAGGCGCACGTGCGCGGCCTCACCATCAGGCATCCCAAGATCCCGCCGCGCATCCGCGGCACCTACGCCGCGCTCGGCCACCCCGAGATCATCGACCACCTGAGCGGCCTCGGCGTCACCGCGCTCGAACTCATGCCGGTCCACCAGTTCGTGACCGACCAGGCGCTGGCCGACCGGGGGCTGACCAACTACTGGGGCTACAACACGATCGGCTTCTTCGCCCCGCACAACGCCTACTCCTCCACGGGCCGCCGGGGGGAGCAGGTGCTGGAGTTCAAGGCGATGGTCAAGGCCCTGCACGAGGCGGGCATCGAGGTCATCCTCGACGTGGTCTACAACCACACGGCGGAGGGCAACCACCTCGGGCCGACGCTGAGCATGCGCGGCATCGACAACGTCGGCTACTACCGGCTGGTGGAAGACGACCCGCGCTACTACCTGGACACCACCGGCACCGGCAACAGCATGCTGATGCGCTCCCCGCACGTCCTCCAGCTCATCATGGACTCGCTGCGCTACTGGGTCATCGAGATGCACGTGGACGGCTTCCGCTTCGACCTCGCCGCCACCCTGGCCCGCGAGCTTCACGAGGTGGACCGCCTGTCGGCGTTCTTCGACCTGGTCCAGCAGGACCCGGTGCTGTCCCAGGTCAAGCTGATCGCCGAGCCGTGGGACGTCGGCCCGGGCGGCTACCAGGTGGGCAACTTCCCGCCCAGGTGGACCGAATGGAACGGCCGCTACCGCGACACCATCCGCGACCTGTGGCGGGGCCAGCCGGCCGCGCTGCCGGAGTTCGCCTCCCGGCTGACCGGGTCGAGCGACCTCTACCAGCTCGACACCCGCCGCCCGGCCGCCTCGATCAACTTCGTGACCTGCCACGACGGGTTCACCCTGCGCGACCTGGTCTCCTACGACCACAAGCACAACGAGGCCAACGGCGAGGGCAACCGCGACGGCACCGACGACAACCGCTCCTGGAACTGCGGCGTGGAGGGCCCCGCCTCGCTGACCGTGGAGGCGCTGCGCGAGCAGCAGAAACGCAACTTCCTCACCACGCTGTTCCTGTCCCAGGGGGTGCCGATGCTCTCCCACGGCGATGAGCTGGGCCGCACCCAGCGGGGCAACAACAACGCCTACTGCCAGGACGACGAGCTGTCCTGGGTCGACTGGTCGGACGTGCGGGAGAACTGGCTGCTGCTGGAGTTCACCAAGAGCCTGGCCGGGCTGCGGCGCGCGCACCCGGTCTTCCGGCGCAGGCGGTTCTTCTACGGCCGCCCGGTGCGGGGGTCGGACGACGGGCCCGGCGAGGGCTTGAGCGACATCGTCTGGCTCACCCCCGCGGGGGAGAAGATGACCGACGCCGACTGGAACGAGGGCGAGGCCCGCTCGCTCGCCGTCTTCCTGAACGGCGACGCCATCACCGAGCCCGACCGCAGGGGCCGCCGGATCTCCGACGACTCCTTCCTGCTCATGTTCAACGCCCACCACGAGGTCATCAAGTTCACGATTCCGAAGGACTACGGCGAGATGTGGCTGACCGAGATCGACACCGCGATGCCGATCACCTTGGACACCCGGGCCTGCCGGGCCGGTGAGGACGTGGCCGTGACCGGCCGTTCGGTGCGGGTGCTGCGGCGTGTCTGAGACCTCCTCCGCACCCGTGTCCACCTACCGCGTCCAGCTCACGCCCGAGCACGGGTTCGCCGAGGTCGCCGCGCTGGCGCCGTACCTGGCCGGGTTGGGGGTGACTCACGTCTACCTGTCGCCGGTCCTGCAGTCGGTGCCCGCGTCCCAGCACGGCTACGACGTGACCGACCACTCGCGGGTCCGCGCGGAGTTCGGCGGCCTCGCCGGTTTCCGCGCCATGGCGGGCGCGCTGGCCGCGCACGGCCTGGGCATCGTGCTGGACATCGTGCCCAACCACATGACCGTGCCGGTGCCCGAATCGGGAAACGCCCAGCTGTGGTCGGTGCTACGGGAGGGCGCGGCGTCGCCGTACGCGGCGTGGTTCGACATCGACTGGGGCGAGGACGGGCGGATGACCATGCCGGTGCTCGGCCCCGGCGCGGAGGACGACCCGCCGCGCCCGCAGGGCGGGGTGCTGCGCTACCACGACCACGAGTTCCCGCTGCCCGCCGACCACTACCGGCTCGGCTACTACTGGGAGGGGCCCGGCTACCGGCGGTTCTTCGACGTCTCCTCGCTGATCGCGCTGCGCGTGGAGGACGAGGAGGTCTTCGAGGCCACCCACCAGGTGATCCTGTCCCTGGTCGGGGAGGGGCTGGTGGACGGCCTGCGGGTCGATCACCCCGACGGCCTGACCGACCCGCGCGGCTACCTGGCCCGGCTGCGCGAGCGGTCCGGCGGGGTGTGGACGGTGGCGGAGAAGATCCTCGTGGGCGAGGAGCGGCTGCCCGCCGACTGGGCCTGCGACGGCACGACCGGCTACGACGCGCTCAACCGGATCACCGGCCTGTTCGTCGATCCGGAGGGCGGCGAACCGCTCGTGGCGGAGTTCGCCCGGCGTACCGGGGTCTCCCGCGACTACCCCGCCGTGGTCTACCAGGCCAAGCGCGAGGTGCTCGACCTGTTCTTCACCACCGAGGTGGACCGCCTGGTCGCCGCCCTGGGCGGCCCGCACCTGCGGGCCGCCGCGGTCGAGCTGCTGGCCGCGATGCCCGTCTACCGCGCCTACGTGGTGCCCGGCGAGCCGCCGCCCGCGCAGGCCGTCCGCCTGGTGGAGGACGCCGGCCGGGTGGCCGCCGCCCGCCTCGGCGACGAGGCCGCGGTCGCCGAGGTCGTCAAGCGGGTCCTGTACGGCACGCCGGAGGCCGTGGTGCGCTTCCAGCAGACCACCGGCCCGGTCATGGCCAAGGGCGTGGAGGACACCGCCCTGTACCGCTGGTACCCGCTCGCCTGCCTCAACGAGGTCGGCGGCGAGCCCGGCGAGTTCGGCGGCTCGGTCGAGGAGTTCCACGACTACTGCGCCGTGCTCCCGCCGGGCACGATGACCACGCTGTCCACCCACGACACCAAGCGCAGTGAGGACGTGCGGGCCCGGCTGGCGGTACTGTCGGAGATCCCCGACGAGTGGGCGCGGGCGGTGGACGACTGGTCCTCGCGGGTGGCCTTCGATCCGGCGCTCGACTACCTGGCCTGGCAGAACCTCGTGGCCGCCTGGCCGATCGATCCGGCGCGGTTCGCCGCGTACCTGCACAAGGCGGCCAGGGAGGCCAAGACCGCCATCTCCTGGGTGCGCCCCGACCCTGTCTACGAGCACGGCCTGGACGACTTCGCCGCCCGCGCGGTGGCCGAGTGCGGCGACTCGGTGGCCGCGTTCGCCCGGCGGATCGAACCGCACGCCATGGCCAACTCGCTGGGCCAGAAGATCGTCCAGTTGATGATGCCGGGGGTCCCCGACGTCTACCAGGGCAACGAGGTCACCGACTTCTCCCTGGTGGACCCGGACAACCGGCGGCCGGTACGGTACCCGCGCGTGCCGCACGGCGAGTGGGACGCGGCCAAGCTGCTGCTCACCAGGTCCGCCCTCGGGCTGCGGCGGCGGATGGGCGGCGGCCTGCCGTACGCGCCGCTTCGGGCGCAGGGGCCCGCGGCCGGCCACGCCGTCGCCTTCGCCCGCGGCAGGCGGTCGGCGCCGGTGGCGGTGGCGGTGGCCACGCGCCTGCCGGTGGGCCTGTCCCGGCGCGGCGGCTGGGGCGGCACCTGGCTCCCGCTGCCCGCCGGGCGCTGGCGCGACCTGCTCACCGGCCACCTCCACACCGGCCGCGTCCCGCTGGCCCACCTGCTGTCGAGGTACCCCGTCGCACTGCTGGAAAGGGAAGTCATCGATGCGCAATGACGGCTGGACCTTCGAGGTTTGGGCCCCTCGGGCCGACAGCGTGGAAGCGGAGATCGGCGGCACCCGCCATCGAATGCGCCGGACCGGCGAGCGGGGCTGGTGGTCGGCCACCGTCCCCGGCGCCGGCCACGGCACCGACTACGCGTTCATCGTGGACGGCGACGGGCCCTACCCCGACCCCATGTCCCGGCGGCAGCCCGAGGGCGTCTTCGGGCCCAGCCGGGTCTACGACCACGACAGGTTCACCTGGAGCGACCACGACTGGCGTGGCCGCGACCTGCGCGGCGCGGTCATCTACGAGATGCACGTCGGCACCTTCACCGTGGGCGGCACCTTCGCCGAGGCCGTCCGGCGGCTCGACCACCTGGTGGAGCTGGGCGTCGACTTCGTCGAACTGCTCCCGGTCCCGCCGGTCCCCGGCCGGCACAACTGGGGCTACGACGGGGTCGACCTTTGGGCGGTCACTGAAAACTACGGCGGCCCCGACGGGCTGAAGATCTTCGTGGACGCCTGCCACCGTGCCGGGATCGGCGTGATCCTCGACGTCGTCTACAACCACCTGGGCCCGTCGGGAAACTTCCTGCAACCGTTCGGCCCGTACTTCCACGAGTCGCTGGGGAGCTTCTGGGGCCAGGCCGTCAACCTGGACGGGCCGGGGTCGGACGAGGTCCGCCGCTACATCATCGACAACGCGCTGTCCTGGCTGCGCGACTTCCACATCGACGGCCTGCGGCTGGACGCCGTCCACGCGCTGCACGACAAGCGGGCCGTCCACCTGCTGGAGGAACTGACCGTCGAGGCCGACCTGCTGGCCGTCTCGCTCGGCAGGCCGCTGCTGCTGATCGCCGAGTCCGACCTGAACGACCCCCGCCTGGTCACCCCCCGCGACGCCGGCGGATACGGCCTGGACGCGGTCTGGGACGACGACGTACACCACGCCCTGCACGCGGCGCTGACCGGCGAACGGCACGGCTACTACGGCGACTTCGGGTCGATGGCCGTGCTGGCCAAGACGCTCACCTCGGCCTACCTGCACGACGGCACCTACTCCAGCTTCAGGGGGCGCGGCCACGGCCGCCCGGCCTGGCACATCCCCGGCTACCGGTTCGTGGCGGCCTTACAGAACCACGACCAGATCGGCAACCGCGCGGAGGGCGACCGGCTGCCGGGCGAACTGCTGCGGGTGGGCGCCGGGCTGCTACTGACCTCGCCGTTCACCCCCATGCTGTTCATGGGGGAGGAGTGGGGGGCGCGTACGCCGTTCCTGTTCTTCACCGACCACGTGGAGCCCGAACTCGCCGAGGGCGAGGCGGACCGGCGGCGGCGGGAGTTCGTCGACCACGGCTACGACGACTGGGCGGCGAAGGCCCCCGACCCCCAGGACGAGACCACCTTCCTGCGCTCCAAACTCGACTGGAGCGAGCTGGAGCACGACTCCCACCGCTCCCTGCTCAACTGGTACCGCGACCTGATCGCGCTGCGCAGGGCCATGCCGGAGCTGACCGACCCGCGGCTGCGCGAGGTCGCGGTCGACTTCGACGAGGACGCCCGCTGGCTGGTCGTCCGCCGCGGCACGCTGCGCGTGGCCGCCAACCTGGGCGCCGACCCGGTGGACCTGCCGCTGCCGCACTCCCGTGTCCTGCTGGCCTCTGACGAGGACATCACCCACGACTTCGCGCGCGTCACGCTTCCCGCCATGAGTCTCGCCATCCTGAAAGCCCCCTGACGGGGGGTCTGCCTGGGGAGAGCGTCGTACAGGGATGCGGGCGCGCGGGGCGGGGTAGACCCGGAGAAGTCCCCCTGACATGGACGGTCATGGCGGGGGAGGACGGCAGGTGCGGCGACGAACGCTCAAGGTGTGGCCGGGGAGCGGGCGGTGACGCACGGGTTCCCGGCGCGGCCGGTCACACACGAGCACGGAGACCACGACGTCCCGCCGCACGCGCGGCGGCGGCTGGCCACCTGGGCGGCGTTCGCCGCGCTGGGCGGGTTCCTGTTCGGCTACGACACGGGGGTGGTCTCCGGGGCCCTGCTGTTCATCAGGGAGGATTTCCGGCTCGGCCCCTTCCAGCAGGGCAGCGTGGTCAGCATCCTGCTGCTCGGGGCCATGGCCGGCGCGCTCGCGGCGGGCCGGCTCGCCGATCGGTACGGCAGGCGGCCCGCTCTCATCGTGATCGCCGTCGTCTACACCATCGGGCTGCTGCTCGCCGCGCTGTCCCCCGGCTACCCGCTGCTGCTGATGGCCCGCCTGGTGCTCGGCCTCGGCGTCGGCGGCGCGTCGGCGATCGTGCCGGTCTACCTCTCCGAGATCGCCCCCACCCGGATACGCGGCCTGCTGGTGTCGCTCAACCAGCTCCTGGTCACCATCGGCATCCTGGTCTCCTACTGCGTCGATCTGGCGCTGGCGGGCACCGCCAACTGGCGCGGCATGTTCGCCGTCGGGCTGATCTTCTCGGTGGCGATGTTCCTCGGGGTGCTCACCGTGCCGGAGACACCGGCCTGGCTGGAGCGCAACGGCCGGCACGACCGGGCCAGGCGGGTACTCGGCGCGCTCCACCCGCCGCACGCCGTGGACGACATCCTGCCCGGCTACACCAGGTCGCGCGAGGAACAGGGCGGCAAGCAGACCTGGCGGCGGCTGTTCGCCTCCTCGGCCAGGCCGGCGCTGGTCATCGGGCTGACACTGGCCGCGCTGCAACAGCTCGCCGGGATCAACACGATCATCTACTACGCGCCGAGCATCATGGAGAAGACCGGGCTCAACGCGTCCAACTCGCTGGTCTACGCGATTCTGATCGGCGCGATCAACGTGGTGCTGACCGCGATCGTGCTGCCCGTCGTGGACCGGCTCGGCCGCCGCCCGCTGTTGATCATCTCGCTGACCGTGATGGCCGCCGCGACCGTGCCGCTCGGCCTGTCGTTCACGCCGGTCGCGGGGGACGCCTCCAGCGCGCTGGCGCTGGGCTCGATGCTGGTCTACATCGCCGCGTTCGCGGCGGGCCTGGGGCCGGTCTTCTGGCTGCTCAACTCGGAGATCTACCCGCCGTTCGCCAGGGCGCAGGCGGCGGGGCTGGCCACGATGGTCAACTGGCTGGCCAACTTCGTCGTCGGCCTGACCTTCCTGCCGCTGGCGGCGGCGATCGGGCAGGCGCTGACATTCTGGATCTTCGGGGTCATCTGCGTGCTGGCCCTGGTCTTCGTGATCCGCTCGGTACCGGAGACCAAGGGCCGGTCGTTCCGGCAGATCGACGAGGAGCTACAGCACAGGTGATCGCCTGCCGTGGATCGGCAGCGGCTCGGTCGGCGGCCTCGCTTGCGGAGCTGTGCGCGTCCATTGCCCGGCACCCAGGGCCGGGGAACAGATGCACCAGTGTGGTGGGGGCCGCGCAGTCCAGGGGCGGATGGACCACTGGCCGTGGCCACCCGCGAGCCGTTCGCTGCGGGGGCGACCTTCCTCTTCCACCGTCTCCCGCGATCACCACCTACTACCGGCCCGCCCCCACCTGGAGTACGCCGGGAAACACGCCGGCAACACCGACTGCTGGAGGTGGTTGCCGTCCGGTCCGGTCAGGCGTTGGCCCGGCCGTGGCTCAGCCAGCTTGTTACCCAGCGCGATCGGCTCGGTCGGGTCCCTGCCGGGTCCTCTCGGGAACCGGCCTGAGCAACTCCTGCGAGACGCTGACGTGGTCTGGGTGCCGGAGCGACTTCGCCAGGCGGGCGACGAAACGCCGTTCGGCGTCGAGCAGCGTCAGACGGTACTCCTCCTCCGCGAGGAGCACCCAGGCGACACCGTGATCGACGGCGTCCTCGACGTGGGCGCGCACCTCGTCAGCCTCCGTCGCCAGCGCCTCCGACCGGTGGTCGAGCAGCCCGGCCGCCTCGGCCGGCTCCAGCGCGCCGAGCAGGGACAGGGCCACGCCTAACTGCGGATACTCCGCGCGGGGGAGAGCGACCGATTCGCGCATCCAGTCACGCAGCTCGGCGCGGCCCTCGTCGGTGATCGCGTAGACGGTACGTTCGGGGCGCTGGGTGTCGCGTACGGTCTCCCGTTCGGTGACGAACCCGGCCTTGCGGAGCTGCTCGACCACCATGTAGAGCGAGCCGCGGTTGTACCTGATGTGGCGGTTCTTGCCGCTTTCCAGCAACCGCCTGCCCAACTCGTAGGGGTGCATCGGCTCCCTGAGCAGCCCGGCGAGCACGGCCAGTGCCAGCGGATTGGCGACTTTGCGGTGCTTTGCCACTGCTTCTCCTCAGAGCCGATTAGTCAGGATCGACTATATCGAGCGGAGTGGCGGCCCGTTGTCCACAGAACGCGGTTCGGCGGCGCGGGAGCGGGTGGTTTCCGTGAATGCTTGCGGCATCGGTGCCATAAGGCGCCGCACCGCAAGCTCGTTGCAAGGAGGACACCGATGAAGATCACGTTTCCGCTGCCGGCCGAGACGAGGTCGGTCTTCGTGGTCGCGGCGGCCCGCGTTCCGCGCACCCTCGAACCGATGCTGCCGTGGCGGATGCGCCGGCCCTACAGGAGGGGCGTGCTGGAGTCCCTGGGCACCCGCCGCCTCTCGATCTCCACCTGGCGGGCGGCGGCGTCACCCTGGCGCGAGCTGAAAGACCGGTTCATCGGCGGCGAAGAGTACGCACGCCTGCGCCGCGCCCGCCGCCACGTCGTCATTTCCAGCCTGGCCCCGCCCACCGCCCACCCGGCCGCGGCCCAAACCGCCAGAGCCGCGGCCCGCGCGGTCGCGAGCATGTGCGACGGCCTCATCATTGACCCGCTCACCGCCTCATCCGTCTTCCACTGCGACGACTGCCCAGGCGAACGCCCATCCTTCACCCTCACCGACGACTGGCTCACCTGGGGCCCCGCCGGCCCTTTATGCCCCTGCCACCTGCCGGATGACCACCATCCCCCCGGACATGCAGAACGCATACTGGACGATCGCTCGGCCCCCTCTCAGGGCCTTGCCCTATCACCCGCCCGCCAGCCCCATCCACTTGACGACCGGCGTTCTCCTCCGCGGGGTAGTCAGGCCGCTGGTCTATTGACCGTACGGCGTTCGCGGCCCCCGGATGACCCGCCGGGCGATGAACGGCTCCCTCCACCAGGTGCCCTGGCTGCGCCGTATCCCGGTATGGCGCGGTCGCCTGGCGATCAGGGAGCTGAGTCATCAGGCGATCCTGGGCGTCGTATGTCTAGTGACCGGGGCTCCGACGGGCACCCCGATGGATTTGGCGAGGGGGTCGATGTCGGTCGGCCTCGCCCATCTGGCGATGAAGGAACCGGCGTGTTCGGCGATCGGGAGCCCCATCTGGCATACGACGAGGCTGCGTACTCGTCTGGTGGTCCGTATAGCCGACCATCGCGGCCTCCCGGTGATCAGAGGTTTTCCCCGCCTGGTGATCGGGGCTTCCTTTCGCTGGATGGCGGGCAGTATGGCGTGTTTGATCAGGGGCTCGGCTTCGGGTGGTCTCAGTCGCCCGGCGATCGGGAGTCCCGCCTGGCGTCTGGTGACTGGGGCTCCCATTCATCAGATGGCCGGCAGCCTCGTGCGCTCGATGAGAAGGGCGGTGTTGGGCGGTCTCAGCCGTGTGGTGATGGGGGAACGGGCGTGCTCGGAGATCGAAGGCCCCGTCGGGCGTCTGACCAGGCTGCGTACTCACCTGTTGATCAGGGATTTTTCATAGCTGGCGCTTCGGGGCCCTGTCCGTCAAGTGACCAGGGGATTCACCTGCTTGGTCAGGACATTCCTGTCCCGGCTGACCAGCCTTCCGGCTCGCGGGGTGATCGAGGGTTCCGGCTAGTGCATGATCAGAGGTCCAACTCGCCCCGTGACCCGTATGGGCGGCCACCGGGCGACCATGGACCCCAGTCGTCAGGTGGTGCGCGTTCTTTCTCGGGGAGAGAGCGGTGCTCTTGGGATGATCGCGAGCCCGAAGCACCAGGTGACCAACGTCCTCGTGTATCCAGGGATCCGGGTTCACGTGCATCTGCTGACGAGCATCCTCGCCTACAACATGATCAGCTCTTCTGGCCGTTCGACGCGCAGGGAGCCGACCGTCCCGGTGATAGGGACTCTCAGCCATATGGAGACCCCAGGACTGGCCTGTTCATTGATCAGGTGCCGGGACCGCCGGGTGATCGGCATTCCGATAGGTCTGGTGACCAGAGGAACGGTCGATCGGTCGATCAGAGATTCCATGCAGGTGCCGATCGGCGTTTTCACCCATATGGCGATCGGCGATCCAGCCTGGTCGGCGTTCAGCAGGTCCGTCCCACCGAACATCCGTATGCCAGGGCCACAACTCATCAACGCTCCAGCCCGCCGGGTGATCGGCCGCCCTGTCCGCATGTGGTCAGCAGGGGGCTGCGAAGGTTCGGGCTGCCTGAGATCGTCGCCCGCGTCTCGCCTTGCGGCCATGGCCTGTGCACGGCCGGCTTTGTCCGCGCCGTGGCCGAGTCGCTGCTCACCTCCCATTTCGACTGGCTCACCTCTCACCCGATCGCCATGAGCCGCACCATCGATGACCGTCTGCTCATCGAAGACATGGACATCCGGCTCGGCTGGCTGGAACCCGTCGTCACCCCCGGTCTGGGGCAGGCTGCGGCCGGATGCCTGGAGGTCAGCGTGGCTCCCTCGGCCGGGCTGTGCGTGATGACCGAGTCCACGGCTCTCTTCACCTCCCGAGTGCGTTATGGCACCTGACCGTCCGCCAGCGCCTTGCAGGCCCCGGAAAGCATGGTCCATATCCATATCGCGCGTGCCGCCCTCAACGCGCCCGCCGCCGGGGGTGAGACCGCGTTCCGCCATGCCGGACGGGGGAGGGAAGATCGCGCAACGCAAGGGCTTCGGCCGTGGTGAGACCTTCGCGGGCCGCTGCTCGGAGACGGGCACGGACCTGGGCGCTCGTGTGAGGGCGGTACGCCGGCCCCGGCCCGCAACCGCAGAGCTCGAAATTCTCGTACCGCAGACCGGCTTGCAGGACGGCGGTCACCGCCGCCCAGCGGCGCCGATCGCCCCTACGCGGGGCGGCGAAATCGTGACCCGCATAGATCATTGGTTCGCGACATTGGGCGCAGAAATGCACCTCGCCACCCCACGGGAGCTTGCGGGACCGGCGGCACCCGACGCACACATAGTGGACCTTGAAGTTGGCCCTCGCGACCGCTCTGCACGAAACCCGCCACGTCGCCCAATTGGGCTGCTGCCGCAGGTTCGGGATCGGGCCTCGCTCACTCAGGGGAAGTGAGGCTCGATCACGCAAGGACCATTTCCCCACCGGAGAGGTTTCCAGGCGTCATGGCGATGGCACCAGGGTCGCGGGCCTCCAGGAGAGCGAAAAGCGGGGCACCACGGCTAGGAAGGAGGGAGATGACGCTCCAGGGATTCGAGTTTGGAGGTCATGGCGTCGTCCACGCCGGGGCGGATGTCGGCCTTGAGTACGAGGCTCACCCGAGGGGCCACCTCGGCGACGGCTTCCACGGCGCGCTTGACGACGTCCATGACCTCGTCCCACTCGCCTTCGAGTGTGGTGAACATGGCGTCGGTTCGGTTGGGGAGGCCGCTGTCGCGGACGATTTGGACGGCCCTGGCCACCGGCTCGGCGACACCTTCGCCGACGCCGAGCGGGGTGACGGAGAAGGCGACGATCATTGGTCTTCCTCCTCCTCTTCGTCCTCGTCGAGGTCTTCGGCGAGCGTCACGCTGAGCACCGCATCGCGTGGCTCCACCTCGTCGATGTGCTCGATGAGGGCGCGCACATGGTCGGGCTGGATGAGCCACTGCAGCGCACTCGCCCCGCTCTCGTCGCCGGTGACCGCGGCCGACTGCTCCTGGCGCTGCGACTCGTCGAACCCGTGGTCCGGATCGCGCAGCTCGGCCAGAGCGGCGGCCTGGAGTGCGTCGACATCGAGCACCTCCACCGTCAGCTCCAGAGTGATCCGCAGGTGGCGCTCGCCGTCCGGTTCCGCTTCAACGCGGGAAAGGTCCCCGTTCATAACGGAAACCCTAATGCGCCTACGGCAGTTTCCACTCGACCGGTGCGGCGCCCTGCTGCTCAAGCAGCTCGTTGGCCCGGCTGAACGGGCGGGAACCGAAGAACCCGCTGCGCGCCGAAAGCGGGCTGGGGTGCGCGGATTCGATGGCGGGCACCTGGCCGAGCATCGGACGCAGGTTGCGCGCGTCACGGCCCCACAGGATGGCGACCATCGGCTTGGCGCGGGCGACCAGCGCGTGGATGGCCTGCTCGGTGACCTGCTCCCAGCCCTTGCCACGGTGGGAGGCGGGCTTGCCGGGCATCACCGTCAGCACCCTGTTGAGCAGCAGCACGCCCTGTTCGGTCCAGGGCGTCAGGTCGCCGTTGGACGGCGCGGGGTGGCCGAGGTCGGCCATGTACTCCTTGTAGATGTTGACCAGGCTGCCCGGCAACGGGCGCACGTCGGCGGCCACGGAGAAGCTGAGGCCGATGGGGTGGCCGGGCGTCGGGTACGGGTCCTGTCCGACGATCAGGACCTTGACCTCGTCGAACGGCTGCTGGAAGGCGCGCAGCACATGGGCTCCTGCAGGCAGGTACGACCGCCCGTCGGCGATCTCCTGGCGCAGAAAGTCTCCCATCGTGGAGATCGCATCCGCGACCGGCTCAAGGGCTTGCGCCCACCCTGCTTCGACGACTTCGTGCAACGGACGTGCGGCCATGTCCGCAAACTCTAGTGCCACGGAAGCCCGCTCGCGGCGGCTATCCAAAAAACGATCAAACCCGCCAGAGGACTCCCCATCAGCCCTCTTTTCCGTCGGCCCGGCGGCGGCGAACAGACGATGCCACCCCGCCATTCCGAGGCCCCCGCCAATGCCATCCCACCCCACCCTCGGGGGCGTTATGTCCATCTTCGGAGAGGGCGGCGGCGGGTGAGATCACGTCCGCGCACGCCCCGGCGCTCACCCCAGGGCCCGGCCGCAAGATCCACCGTGCCCGAACACCGCCCATGGAGGCATCCCGCTTGGGGAGTGCGCCCCTCGTGCGGGCGTGCTACATGGGGCGGTCTACGGCGGGGATGTCCTGCCGGGTGGTGTGATCGGGAGCGTGGAAATCGGGGGTGGTGAGTCCACTTCACCGTGATCCGGCAGGTCACGGGCCCGTTGTGGGGCGGCCAAGATCAATCATCGCCGCCAGGGGTCTGAGTGCTGTTCTCCGTGCTGCGCTGCCGTTGTCATCCCAGGCGCTGATCCCTCTCGCCGGGATACTCCGCCGGCACCGCGGGCGCTGAAGTCCACCAAGCGTCGCCTCACGCCCGGCCGACAGGCCATGGTCGTGCTGGTCCACCTGTGCGAAGGGGAGCCCTCGCCGAGATCGTCGCGGGGGTCGACGTCGGCACGGCGACCGTCTGGCGCTACGTACAGGAGGCCGTCACCCTGCTCGGCCGCCGTTCGCCCCGCCTGGATCAAGCCATCCGTGCGGCCGAACGGGCCGGATACGCGTTCGTGGTCCCTCATCTCGATCGACCGCCTGGCCGCCGACCGCTCCGGACGGTACTCCGCTGGGGCCTTGGGGTCACTGCCCGGCTCGGTACACGATCTGAGGGCCGCCCGTATCTGGGACATCATCCGTCGCGTGTAGGCCGGGGATTGATCACGCTTGCGGACATGGCGTACGTCGGCGCAGGTGAGGGAGTACTTGTGCCGCGCAAAAGGGGCGCGACAAGCGGCAGTCGCGTGCCATGCTCCAAGGCCACGGCGAACGCGCCAACGCGATGTAGAAAGCCTGGCGGGTCCTGGGCAAGCTCCGCTGCTGTCTGCTCCACGGAGGTCAACTCGTCAAAGCCATCCTCGTTCTACAACTCCACGAAGCCCGCTGAAATAGGTTTCGCGAAGGGCGGCCACGCCGGCTGCGGGGAAGTTCGACCACTCTGTTGGACTGTCTGGTCCAGTGGGGGACAAGGGGGGGATTGAGAGGCGAATTCGCGTTGTTGTGGGGGGG
>NZ_POUA01000399.1 GCF_003236385.1 Spongiactinospora gelatinilytica | reverse complement strand
GCGGTGGGGTGGCGCCCTCGTACGCCGGCTCGGCGCGGTACGGCGGGTGGAAGGGCACGATGTCGTCCCCGGCGCCGGTGAGGTGCGCGACGGCGTCCCGGCGGGCCCCGGCGTGCTTGATCATCAGTAGCCAGAGCCAGAGGGCGACCGTGAGCATCACCCACGGCGCGACCGCCACGCCGATGACCATGCCGATAGGGGCGTCGGGCGTCAGTGCGCCGGTCGGCGCGGGTACGGCCTGCCGTACGTCTATCGCGCCCACCGCCGTGGCCACCTCGGCCGCGCCCGCCGCGACCAGGAGCAGGACCAGCACCGCGCCCGCCTGGACCCGCACCACGGCCCGCCCGGTGCGCAGCAGCAGGACGCTGATCAGCGCCACGGCCAGCAGCGCGTCGAACCCCGCGGGGTAGAGGTAGGCGAGGTCGGGGCGAGCCCGGCCGGTGACGGCCAGCGCGCGCAGCTCGTCGAAGGAGAGCACGCACGCGGCCGCGCCCAGCGCGACCACTCCGACTCCCGCGACGGCGATCGCGACGTGACGCAACGTCAGTCTCGCCCGGCCCGCGCGCCCGGCGGGCCGGGCCGCCGTGTCCGGCGGCGACTGCTCGGTGAACGCATGCGGATGGGCGGCGGGCGAGCCCGCCACAGGGGGAGTAACGTCCATGACCCTTCGAGCCTACAGAAGGCGCTTCGCGCGGACGGTGGTTACGCGGCGGGACGTATGGGGTAAATGACACGCATGCCGGATTCTGTGCCGCAGACCGGTGTCTCAACGTCGCGTAATCAGGCATGTGAGGTGGGGCGAAGGCGTTAGCCTGGCTAGGTGAGCCTGCACCTCTACGACACCAGCACGCGAACGGTTCGCGAATTCGTCCCGATCGAGCCCGGCCGGGTCTCGATCTATCTCTGTGGGGCCACCGTGCAGGCTCCGCCGCACATCGGCCACATCCGCTCAGGGGTCAACTTCGACGTGCTGCGGCGCTGGCTGACGCGGTGCGAGTACGACGTGACGCTCTGCCGCAACGTCACCGACATCGATGACAAGATCATCCGGGTGGCGGGCCAGGAGGGCGTGCCGTGGTTCGTGGTCGCCGAGCGCAACCAGCGCGCCTTCACCTGGGCCTACCAGGTCCTCGGCTGCCTGCCGCCGACCGTCGAGCCGCGCGCCACCGGGCACGTGCCCGAGATGATCGAGCTGATGCAGCGGCTGATCGAGCGCGGCCACGCCTACGCCGCCGACGGTGACGTCTACTTCGACGTGATGTCCTACGCCGACCGGTACGGCTCGCTGTCCAACCAGCGGCTCGACAACATGCGCCCCGCCGCCGACACCGACAACGAGGGCTGCAAGCGCGACTCGCGCGACTTCGCGCTGTGGAAGGGCGCCAAGCCCGGCGAGCCGACCTGGCCGACGCCGTGGGGCCCGGGCCGACCCGGCTGGCACCTGGAGTGCTCGGCGATGGCCACGAAGTACCTCGGGCCCACCTTCGACATCCACGGCGGCGGCGTCGACCTGATCTTCCCGCACCACGAGAACGAGCTGACCCAGTCCCAGGCGGCCGGCGACGGCTTCGCCCGCTACTGGATGCACAACTCGCTGCTCACCGTGGGCGGCGAGAAGATGGCCAAGTCGCAGGGCAACTCCCTGCTGATCCCGGCGATGCTGCAGAAGGTCCGCCCGGTCGAACTGCGCTACTACCTGGTCGCGCCGCACTACCGCAGCGTGATCGACTACTCCGACGAGGCTCTGCAGGAGGCCGCCTCCGCCTACCGGCGGATCGAGGGGTTCGTCACCCGCGCCGCCGAGGTGATCCACGACGTCGACGCCGACGCCCCGCTGCCGGTCGAGTTCGCCGCGGCGCTCGACGACGACCTGGGGGTCCCGCAGGCGCTGGCGATCATCCACGAGGTGGTCCGCGAGGGCAACGTCGCGCTGGCCCAGGGCAACAAGGAGCAGGTCGCCCGGCTGCTCGCCGAGACCCAGAACATGCTCGACGTGCTCGGCCTCGACCCGCGTTCGGAGCAGTGGCGCTCCTCGGGCGACGACTCCGGGCTGCGGCAGACCGTCGACGACCTGGTCACCGTCGCACTTGAGCAGCGCGAGGCCGCGCGTGCCCGCAAGGATTACGCGGCGGCCGACGGCATCCGCGACCGGCTCGCCGCCGCCGGCATCATCGTGGAGGACACCCCCGCCGGTCCTCGGTGGGAAATCGCCCGCTGAACCCCCGCTAGGCTGTGCGCATGGCTGGTGGCGGAAAGAGGAAGGGTCCCACGCGGGGCACCGGTGGGCAGCGCCGTAGCGGCCTCAAGGGGCGGGGGGCGACCCCGCCCGCCCAGATGCGGCATTGGTTCAAGGACCGGCAGAAGCCCGCCGGAGGCGACCGCGGCGAGCGGGCCGAGCATCCGGGCGGCACTGAGGCCCCGGCGCGGGCGCGACGGCCCAAGCGCGACGATGCGCCCGAGGTCATGGGCGGGCGCAACCCGGTGGTCGAGGCGCTGCGCGCGGGCGTACCCGCGTCCACGCTCTACGTCGCCCAGCGGGTCGACAACGACGACCGCATCCGCGAGGCCATCAAGCTGGCCAGCGACCGGGGCATCGCGCTCCTGGAGGTCTCCCGCGACAAGCTCGACCGGCTCACCGAGGGCGCCGTCCACCAGGGTGTCGGCCTGCAGATCCCGGCGTACGACTACGCCCACCCCGACGACCTCGTGGCCGTGGCCCAGGACGCCGCGGAGGTGCCGCTGATCGTCGCCCTCAATGGCGTCACCGACCCGCGCAACCTCGGCGCCATCGCCCGCTCCGCCACCGCCTTCGGCGCCCACGGTCTGCTCGTCCCCTCCCGCCGCTCGGCCGGAGTCACCGCGGGCGCCTGGAAGACCTCGGCCGGCACCCTGGCCACCCTGCCGGTCGCCCGCGCCGCCAATCTCACCGCCGCCCTGCGCGCCTACCGCGAGGCGGGCCTGTTCGTCCTCGGCCTCGACGGCGACGCCCGCACCGACCTCGCCGACGTCGATCTCGTCACCGAGCCGCTCGTCCTCGTCGTCGGCTCCGAGGGCAAGGGCCTGTCCCGCCTGGTCCGCGAAACCTGCGACACCGTGGCCCGCATCCCCATGCGCGCCGCCGCCGAATCCCTCAACGCGGGCGTCGCCACCGGCATCGCCCTGTACGAGGTCTCCCGCCGCCGCTCATGAATTATGTGGTTACGCTCAGCGTTCATCGCGACTAGACTGGGTGATCGTTGCCGACGTAGCTCAATCGGCAGAGCGGCTGTCTTGTAAACAGCAGGTCAGGGGTTCGATTCCCCTCGTCGGCTCGCAGCTCAGAGGCCCCTTGTGATCATCACAGGGGCCTCTTGCTAACAGGTTTGCCAACAGGGGCGGCACTACGTGGCCGGATCCTTGACCGCGTTGGCGAAGATTTCGGCGGCGGTGGTCATCTGCTCCGAGATCGACGCCCTGTTCACCGAAGGTCGTGACCTGGTCGAAGTGATCGAGGACATCGCCCGGCCCGGCGCCCGCCTGATCATTCAGACTGCCGTCGAGGCCGAGGTGGACACCTTCCTCGGCTGCGCTCGCCACCAACGCGCCGCTGCCATCTCCGCAGACGGCAGTGAAGGAGAAACGACGGTGCGGCCTGGTCACCGCGTCAAGGTCATCGGCCGCTTCCCCGGCGAGACCAGCTGCGTGTCACTCGTGTGGGCCGTGCTCGACCGCGCCGCCCGCGGTCGGCGCGGCTTCACCATGACCAGCACGGGCCTGCGCATCCTGCAAGACCTCCGCCGGGCCCTGCTGCACCCGCCCACTTAGTATCGAATCTGAGGACGCACTCGTCCGCTCCGGCGTCCTCGGTCTCGCGCGCAGCGAGGGTTGGCGGGCAGGACACTTGGGTCCAGGACGTGTGTGGCCCCTATTGGCCTGAGGCGTTGACGGCCCCGCTCCTCCGGGGGAACGGGGCTTTCGGCGTGCCGCCTCTCAGGCCGTGGTGACCACGACCCTGCCGTTGACCAGGTGAGTACTTGCATCCTCCGAAGCCTGTAGCCCCGCAGCGTCGATCGCCTTTGCAACGCGATCGGCGGCCAGCACATGGCTGAGCTCGTCCCGCAGAGTGCCATCGAGCAGGTACAGCTCCACCTGGTCGTGGAAGATGTACGCGATGGCGTCGCCCGGGAAAGGCGCACGCTCGGGGATGACATCGTCGTTCTCGTGGACTCTGGACCCGCTCTCGGTCAGGGCGCCCGTGAGCTTGCCCAGTACCTGCTGAGCATCCAACACGGATGACTCCTTCTTTCGGGGACCGGCTGGTGACGGGATCTTGAGCAGCGGCTGAGGGGGACCTATTCCCCGAGTTGGGATGCCCCGAAGGTGACGTGGCGTCGAATGACGGCACAGCGGGACGTGAACCGCTAGCGGCTCTTGGAGCGTGCTGGCCGCAGTTCGGTGACTTCGACCAGGTCGGCGAGGTCCACTAGGGATGCGACCTCGGCCACGCTGCGGCACTCCCGGACGATGTAGCCGTGCTGCTTCACGCGCAGGAAGGGCCGCTCGCCCAGAAGGACGACGTACTCGACTGTCCACTCACCGGGGCCGACCCACCGCATGACCGCAGCATAGGCAGCAACCGGTCAAGGACGGGCAAAACACCCAAGCGATACGTAAGCCCTCATCGCTGCCGGGACGGGTCGTATCCGTAGGATCTCCCCGCACCGACAGCACGCGGGGACAGCATGGCCGACTACGACTTCCCGCAAGACCTGATCGCCACGCGTCGTGCATATGAGGCCGCCGAGCAGCGGTGCCAAGAGATCGCCGATGCGATGCCCGCCCGCACAGCGGTCGCCGCCGGCGAGGCCACGATCCCCGCAGAGCAGCGGACGGCGTTGGCGGAAGCGCGCGCTGAGCGTGGCCGGCATCTGGACGTGCTGTACGGCCATCGTGGTGGGAGACGGTCAAGGGCGCGCAGTACTCGGCCCAGGAGGCGCTACGGAAGGTGGCGCAAGGCGAGGATTGCCCGCCCCTCGTCCGTAGAGGGGGAGCCGGCTGCCCGAAGCCTAGACGACGGTCCGACAGTCAGCTCACTATCCTCGTGGGATGCCTCTGCAAGATCGGCTCGCTGTGGTTGACGATCTACTGGCCAGCCCGGGCCCGCATCTGCGCGAGCTCCAGGCCAGCCGCGACTTTTGGGACGACCGCAGCGCGGAGGTCGTCGAGACGGCCGAGGAGGAGATCGACGTGGCTCTTCGGCCATTGGCGGCGGCGTTGGCTGCGCGGTGGAGTGAGCCGTCTCAGCCGGCCGTAGGCGCACAGCCACAGATCGCCCGTGTGCGGGCAGGGGTGCAGTGCGACCGGAGGGGACGGCGACGGGGGCACCTGATCTATTCTGCGGCAGAAACGCGAACGCCCCTTCCGGAAGTTCGGAGGGGCGCCGTCCCCCCCCGCGCACGCGGGGCGCTTTGGATCTTGTTCTCGTCACACGGACATGACCACGAGCGGCTGCTCTCGTCGTACGGGAAACCCGCCAAAAGATCGCATCGACCACTGGTCAAACGGTCAGCGACACCCTGTGGATCTCATCGGCCGGGTGTCCAGCCCGCTGGTGGATGCGCTGGACGGCATCCTTGTCCGGCGCCTCCGACAGGCAGTAGACCACGCCCTCGTCAGGGTCCGCCCACGCGTGCTGGAAGGTCACCCCCTCCTCGCTCTGTATCGCGAGGTCGGCGGCGTGCGCCTGCTTGAACTGCTCGTCGGTGATGCCCCTCATGCCGTGATGCACGTCCATGAACTTCGCCATGGCTTCCTCCCCGGAGGTGTGACCTGCGGATGCATTCCAGCCTAGGTGGCCCCTGGCGGCCTGAGTCCCAAGACTCCGCCAAGAAGGCTCGGCGCCCACAGTGTGGCGACGGGCGTTGGGCCAGCTGTTCACTGCCGTGTCAGCTTTGGGATTGCACACCTCTGCCTCGGGCGGAGGCTTCGGCTCAGGGACGAGGGGGTCCGCCGCGGGTTTGAGCGCGTTCCATTCATGCACGAGCCCAAGTCCGTACATGGCTGAGGTGGGGGTCTGATCATGCGGCCCGCCATGAACCCGGGCAAGGCGAACAGACCGGGGCTACGGCTACCGGATCGCCTGGACTCCTCACGGGGCCATGCTGGCCGGTGGTGACGAAGACGGGGCGGTCCGGCTGCACGACGTCCGGCTGCCCGCCGACCAGTTCTCCAAGGTGTGCGCGATCACCGCCGGATCGCTCACACCTCGTCAGTGGGCCAGATATCTGCCGGACCAGCCCTATCTGCCGGCCTGCCTCGAACCGGTGGGAGCTCGTGAACAGAGTGCGTTGGATGACTTATCGGAGGTCGATGATGTTCGTCGTGCGCAGGCGCACGTTGGTCCGGGGCGGGGCCGCGGTCGCGGTGGCGGTGGCGGCCCTGATCGGCCTGGCCGTGTACTTTGCCCGGGTCGGACTGAAGGAGGCGGGCCAACTGGCCGGCGTGCTTGGGTATTCGTCGCGATGCTCGGGCTCGGGGCGGCGGTGTACGGGCGTGACGACGCTCGTGACGCCCATTTCGGGCCCGGTATCCCGGGCTCTGATGATCGCTCGGGCACGGCGGGCGGCGATGTCGCCGGAGACCGCCACACCGGCGACCGGACCAGCGGCGTCCGGATGAAGGCCGTGGTGTACGGGAACGGGCGGGTGGTCCAGGTCGGCGGCGACCAGGTCATCTACGAGCGGTGAGGCTCCAGGAGGTGAACGAACCGCCCCAGACGGTCGGCTGAGCAGTCTGGCTCGGGGGCGGGTTTATGATCGCCCGGTGGCGGGGCGGATGGTCGTATTCGTGTGTGC
>NZ_POUA01000398.1 GCF_003236385.1 Spongiactinospora gelatinilytica | reverse complement strand
ACCCGATGCGGCAGCGCACCCCCCGGGTGGTAGGCAGACACCCACTCCCGATCGGCGTCCCCGACCTCGTCATCGACCCACGCGAACGGACGCCCCGCCGCCCACTCCACCAGCGCCGGCGTCTTCCAGTGCATCCCTGCCACCTCATCCGGCCCCGATGGCCCCGACGCCTCCGGCCACCGCACCACCGGCAGAGGCGGCAGCCCGAGCAGCGGCGCGACGCAGTCGTTCGCGTCATCAAGCCAGGTCGTGGCCCACACCAGTTCGTACGGCAACGCCGCCAGACGCGCCCCGTGCGCCGGATCGATCCTGTCCAACAGAGGATTGGCCAAAGTTCGCGCGGCCGGAAAACTCGGATACCCGCCAGGAGGCGGCGCACCGAACGGAATGAGCGGCTCGTCCACATCGAGAAAAAGCAACGCCCGCCCCATCGAGCCCATCATGACAGAAAGACTTGTGTCATTTTTGGCGGAGAATCTGAGCGTGAAGCGCGCAAGCATCACCGCCATCCTGGCCCTTGCCTCGACCCTTGCCTTGGGCGGGTGTGGTACCGCCCGGCAAGCCGAGGCCGATCGCCCCGGCAAGGGCGAAGCACTCCGCACCAGGCGCAGCCGTACGTGGCACTGAACCCGCCCGACGTCGCCGGAGATCGCGCCCGCCGGAGTGGTGATCACCGCTCCGGCGAACGTTGAGCACCTTGTAGCGGGCGCAGGCCAGTCGTGGGCGTGGATCACCGCGTCGGCGAGTGGGCGGGCGTTCAGAGTCTGGGCATACCGTGTGGTTCGGCCCCGGGCAGAGCTGCGTTCGCCATACCGTGGTGAGGTGAGCGACCAGGGAAATCCGGGCGATCCGCAGGTCATCCTGTGGGATCTTCCGGAACGGGAGTGGCCGGAGTTCCTGCGCCAGTATCGGGCCGCCGCGGGAACCGCTCGTGGCGATGCCTCTCACTACCGGGATCTGCAAAGGCTGCTATGCCACTGGCGCCTGGTCACGGTAGCGGCCAACCGCCCCGGCTACTACGAGGCGATCGAGGAGGCCGAAGCAGGTGAAGGTCGGACAGTGCCGCTCGGCCAGGCACTCGCTGACGAGTTCGCTCGCCGCACCCGGTGACGTACCGGTCCCAAGTCGCCGCGCCGAAATCATCCCGCAGCCGACCCTAGCCAGTCACGGAGGGCGGAGGCGGCGTCGGAGTTGGGGCCGGACCAGGCTAGGTGGCCGTCGGGGCGGATGAGGAGGGCCGACACCGACGCCTACTTCGGGGAAGGCGCTGCCCGATCGACGAGATGAACAGGCCGTACGGCCGACAGCAGGCCAGGCCGCGGGATGGGAAGCCGTCGGATCCAGCGGCGCGACTGTCCGGATGAGCTATGCGCCGCCCACCTCGCCGCTCTCGTGGGTCTCCTCAGGGGCTCGGTGTCGCTGCGCGGACCCGACCGGCCTGACAGGCGAGGTGCCCGGGATGGGGGGCATCAACGGGCATCGACGCAACAGCCGGGCCAGGGCGACGATCACCCCACGCCCGTCGACGCCTCATGCGTCAGCACCGCGGGTGACCTCAGGAGAACCAGATCAGCTCCTCGCCATGCGACCGGGTCCAGGCCATCGGCCGGCCGTCCAGGGCCAGTACGTGAAGCGAGCCGGCTGTCGGTGGCGGTGGCAGCGCGTCGTAGGCCAGTACGCCCGCGCCCTCGTTCGCGATCCAGTGCCCCGGCAGGCCGCTGACCACCGCCGCGAACGCCGCCCGCCGTGGCTCCGGTACGAGGTGCAGTACCGAGGTGTGGAACACCACGAGTATCGCGCCCGCCGGGGCCTGGGCGGCCAGGGCGGGCGGGGCGTCCACCAGGTCGCCACGCACGAGCAGGGGCGGCTCGGCGGCGACGACGGCCGCCGCCGCGCGGAGCCGGGCGCGGCGGTGTTCGTGTTCGGGCCAGATGAGCGCGTCGAGCCAGCCGATGTCGGCCGGGTCGGTCACGTCCAGCGGGTTCAGGTCCAGACCGGCCCGCCACACCACCCGGGGCGGCTCGGCGGGCAGGGTGAGATCGGTGGCCGCGCAGGTCAGCACCGGCTCGCCGGTACCGACGGCGCGGTCCCCGTATCGGTAGCCGTACCGATCCGGGTAGAGGCACAGCCCCGCGGACGCGCCGACCTCCAGCAGCGCGAGCGGCTGCGGCAGCGCGGCGAGCAGCGGCAGCAGTACGGCACAGCGCCCCGCCTCGTTGGTCTGAGTGATGCGGACCCGCATCTCGGCCTCGATCTCGGGCCAGTGCGCCACCGCGAAGTCATGGAACTCCGCCGGATGCTCCACCGGCCCGCCCAGCAGCCGGACCACCCCGAACAACAGGTTCGGCTGCCGCTTGGCCGCCGGAAGCCCGGCCAGCAGTCCCAGAAGAACCTCGTCGCGAGACACGGCGGACGCCAGCCGTTCATAAACCGGCGACACTTCACGCGCCTCCCGAACGGCGAACTCGGCGTACATCTCCGCGGTCATCGCAGGCCAACCCTTTCCGCGCTTTGGCCGCACCGTGCTTTCACCTGGGATCTGCCCGCCCAATGGATCGACTTCGACGGCGAGCTGGTCGCGGAGCCCACCGGTATTTCGCTGCGCGTGCCGACGGAGTACATCACGCCGAATTCCACCTTCTGGCAACAGTTTCTCGCGACCGCGACAGGCATCCTGGTGCTGCTCCTCGTCCGCGCCTCTTGTTACGCCTTCTTCGCGGAGGGCGCCCCGATCGCCGGGCCGGTGTGCGCGGCTGTCGGGGCGTTCGTCGGCACGTTCGTCGCAAAGTTCATCCTCATGGTCATCGACCACAAACTCGGGGACCCGAAGGCCTGGGGCGAGGCGTTCGCCTACGGGGTTCTCGCCGCCGCGGGCGCGCTCGCCTGGGAGTCGGGGCTCAACGCGTGGGCGAAGACCCAGGCACGACCCCTCTCTGAAGATCTGCGATGCCATCAGGGGCTGGTGGAAGGACGCGGCCGATTTCCTTCAGAACATGACGAACTCCATGGTGGACAGGCTGATCGAACTGGCCAGGAGCAGAGGATGGGAAGTGGCCCGGACCCTTCGCCCGATGGGGCTGGGATCGTCCTCCGCGTACGGTGAGGGCAGCTCGGACGGCAATGGCTTCCGCGACTCCGCCGACCAGGGCTTCCAGCGGCTGATCAGCCAGCACCGCACGTCCGGCGCCTCGGACGCGCAGGTCACGGGCGCCAAAGACGACACCCCGCTGGTGGACTGGGTGGGCAGTGTCCAGGTGGGCACGATGGCCGACCGGGAGATCGAAGGCTGGGGCGGGTACACGATCGACCTGATCGCGGACAAGGCGAAATGCGCGGTGAAGACCTACCAGCCGAACCTCATCACCCTCACGGCCGGTGGCAACGACGTCATGCAGAACAGGATGGACGGCGCGATCGATCGGCTGGAGAACCTCATCAGGCAGGTCAGCGCGGACGCCCCCCGTGGCCGTGCTGGTGGCCGGGACGCAGCCGTCCGGTCAGCGGATGTGCGAGCAGAAGTACGACGGCATCGCGGGAGTCCACGCGAAGGACGGCACACTGAAGATCGTCCCGCCCACCCAGATCCGTTTCGCGGACGTCACCGGCGGCGGGCGCGACGACTACCTGCTGATCGGCTGGACCGGCGTCACCCATGCCTGGCTCAACAGGCTGCCGCCGTCCTACTTCAAAACATTCCACCCGTAACGACCCCTTTGAGAAGGCGTGCCGCCCGTACTCCCGGGCGGCACACCGTACGGGTCGCGCTCCGTCCTGGTCCGCGCCAGGATGTGCACATGAACGCGAACCCCGGGCGCCCGCGTCTGTTGCGGGAGCTGAACGACCGCGCCGTGCTGGAGTTGCTGGGGTCGTCCGGCATACTGACCCGCGCGCAGATCAGCGAGGCCACCGGGTTGTCCAAGGTGACGATCAACCACGTCCTGGCCCGGCTGGCCGAACGCGGCGTGATCGTCCAGACCGGGGTGCAGGCGGGCGGGCGCGGCCCCAACGCGGCGCTGCACGGGCTCAACCCGGCGAGCGGTTACGTGATCGGCCTCGCCGTGGACATGGAGACGACCCGGGCCATCCTGGCCGACATCACCGGCAGGGCTCTCGCCGAGGTCACCGTGCCGACCGACGTCGCCGAAGACCCCGTCACGGCGGTACACGACCTCGCCGGACGCCTCACCGCCGAAGCGGGAATCGCGTTGTCGCAGGTACGCGCCTGCGTGATCGGCGTGTCCGCCGTCATCGACCCCGCGACCGGCGACGTCGGCTTCTGCTACGACCTGCCCGCCTGGGAGCCCGGCGTACTGCACCGGCTGCGCCTGCGGCTCGGCGTGCCGGTCTCCATCGACAACGACGTCAACCTCGCGGCCGTCGCCGAACGCGCGCTCGGCGCCGCCCGCGACGTGCGGGGCTTCGTGCTGGTGTGGATCGGGCTCGGGCCGGGCGGGGCCGTCATGGTGGGCGATCAGCTTTTGCGCGGCGCGACCGGTACGGCGGGCGAGCTGGGCTGGATGCCCGTCCCCGGCGCACCGGTCAGCGACGGCGTGGTGGATCGGGCCCGGGGCGGCGTCGGGGCCGCCTTCCAGACTTTGGTGGGCTGGCAGGCCGTTCAGGAACTCGCCGGGGAGCACGGCCTGCGGGCCGATCACGTCCGGGACAGCGTGGCGGCGGCGGTCGCGAGCCCGGCCGGGGCGCCCTTCCTGGACGAGCTGGCCCGGCGGATCGCGCTGGGCGTCGCCTCCATCTGCACGGTCCTCGATCCGGAGTTGGTGGTGCTGGGCAGCGACGTCGGCTCGACGGGAGGCCCGGCGCTGGCCGGGCGGGTCGAACGCGCGGTCGCGGGCATGTGCCTGGGCAGGCCGCGCGTGGTGGCCTCCGATGTGCCGGGCGGGCCGGTGGTGCGCGGGGCGCTGCTGATCGGCATCGGACAGGCCCGCGACCGGGTCTTCTTCGGTGAGGACCACGAGGTCGCGAGCGGTGCCGGCGATCAGGCGGCCGGCCGGTCCCGGCTCGCGAAGGGCACACCTTGATCCTCGCGGCCTTGGGCCGTCCGGTCGTGGCGGACATAGAGGACCGCGACGTACGCCAGGACGTGCAACGGTACCCCGGCTGCCAGGGTCACCAGCACCGGCAACGGGTCGGGCGTCACGCTCAGCCCCCACACCGCCGGCACCGCCAGCACGAACCACCCCGCCAGGAACACCCCGAAGGCGTCCTCCGCGCGATACCGCCGCCCCCGCACGGCCTTCGCCACCAGGTGGACCGTCAGGAAGACCCCTGCCATCACCAGCGTGAACCCCAGCAGCGAGGTCGCCCGCGCGTCGTCACCCACGCCCCCCACCTGGCGGCCGTCCACCACCAGGACGGCGGGCCTGCCGCGCCACAGCCGGGCCTGCACGGTGTCCCCCGCGTCCAGCCGGTCGAACACCTCGGGGGGCGGGTTGAACTCGGCGGACTCCTCCCCGACCCGCACCTGTAATCGGAGGATCGTCCCGTTCCGGCTGGTCTCGTCGATCCGTTTTCCGCTGACCAGCGCGTCGGCGGGCCGCAGGCACTCCTGCGCGAAGTCCTCCGTCCCGCAGTCCGGCGCGCCCAGCAGGCGGTGCTGGTCGAGCATGCTTCCCAGTACGAGGAAGCCCGCCGACCAGACCACCGCGACAACCCCGATCCGCCACCCCCATCCAGAGCATTTGCCCACATTCGGCACGTTCTCAAGCGCGGCAGGCATCCGTCAACGAAAGTTACGGCGGGCTTGCCTCGGGGGCTGCCGGACGTGTATAAAACTAAGTGGTTATTTAACTAAGAGGCAATGAATGAACCCTGACGCGCTCGACGCCACTTTCGCCGCGCTCGCCGACCCGACCCGGCGGGCGATTCTGGCTCGGCTGCGGTCGGGCGAGGCCACCGTGACCGAGCTGGCCGCCCCCTTCGCGATGAGCCAGCCGGCCATCTCCAAGCACCTCAAGGTGCTCGAACGCGCCGGCCTGGTCTCCCGGGGCCGGGACGCCCAGCGCCGGCCGTGCCGCCTGGAACCGGCCGCGCTCAAGGCGGCGACCGACTGGCTGGCCGACTACCGGGAGTTCTGGGAGGTCCGGTACCAGGGGCTGGACTCATTGCTGCACGACATACAGTCCCTTGGAGGGGATGAACGATGACCGAGATCGCCGACCGCTACCGCCGGCGGGCCGACGCCTTCGAGCGCCTGATCCACGGCGTGGCGCCGGAGCTGTGGGCGGACCCGTCGCCCTGCGCCGAGTGGGACGCCCGTGACGTGGTCCGCCACATCATCGACATGCACGCGGTGATGCTGGCCCCGCTCGGCCGTACGCTGAGCCCCGCCCCCAGCGTCGATGAGGACCCGGCGGCGGCCTTCCGCGCGGCCCGCGCCGACGTCGAGGCGATCCTCGCCGACCCGGCGGTGGCCGCCACGATGTGCGACACCCCGGGCGGGCGGGTGTCGGCCGAGGGGCACGTCGACCGCGTGGTCAGCGACGACCTGCCGCTGCACGGGTGGGACCTCGCCCGCGCCACCGACCAGGACGACACGATCGACCCGCAGGACGTCGAACGCCTGTGGGCGGGCACCAGTTCGCTGCCCGCCGAGTTGCTGGAGCAGTTCCGCACCCCGGGCGCGTTCGGGCCGGGCGTCGTGGTCTTCGGCCCCGAGGTGAAGGTCCCGGCCGACGCCCCCTTGCAGGACCGGCTGCTCGGCATGATCGGCCGCGACCCGGCACGCCGCTGATGGCCGTCGCGGTCCACACGCCGAGCGACCGCGCGGTGGTGGTGACCCGCGAGTTCGCCGCCCCGCGCGGGCTGGTCTTCGCCGCCTGGACCAAGCCCGCGCTGCTGCGCCGCTGGTACGGCGCGCAGGGGTGGGACCTGGTGG
>NZ_POUA01000397.1 GCF_003236385.1 Spongiactinospora gelatinilytica | reverse complement strand
GGTATGGGGCTCGGGGGCCCGGAAGAGCGGGGTGAACACGGCGGCGGGCGCCTGGAAGCTCACCGCGGGCGGGCCGGCCGCGAGCCGCTCGTGCGCGGTCAGCCCGAACGGGTCGGCGAGCAGCCCGCGACGGTCGGCCGAGTCGTCATCGGCGTCAAGGGCGGCCTCGCCGCGCGGCTCCACGTCGAGGTCCTCGCCGGCCGGTTCGTCGTCCAGTGGCTCGTTCTCCGGCAGCGCGAGCAGTTCGTCCTCGGTCGGCGCGGCTGCGGCGGGGGCCGGGGCCTCGGTGGATCGTTCCGTGGCGGCCGGCTGCTCCTCGGTCTTTTTCCGGGTGCGGCTGCGCTTGACCGGCTGCTCGGGGATCTCCGCCGTCTCCTCGGCGGGAACCTCGGCGGACGGCTCGGTCTTCTTGGTCGTACGGCGGCGCGCCGTCGTCGCCGTCGAGGTGGTCTTGCGCCGGGTGCGCTTGACCGGTTCGTCCTCGGCCGCGGGTTCGGCGGGGGCCTCGGCGGGCGTTTCCTGGACCGCGGCCGACGCGGCGGGTTCGGCCGCGAAGGCCGGCAGGGTGCGCGGCGCGGCGCTCAGGCCGGACTCCTCCGGCTCGGGCGGCGGGCCCGCCGGGCGGCTGGCCGCGCGGCGGCGGGGTGTCGTAGTCGATGGGTGTTCTGTTGTATCGCCGTCGGGCCGGTTGGCCTCGGCGCCGGGCTCGTTGTCGAGCATGCGGGCAATCTCCCGTCAGCTCCCGGGCGCGTCTCCGCGCCGCGCAGGAGCTCTCGTCGCTGCTGGCCGCCCGCCCTTACGGGCCGACGGCAAAGTCCTATAGGTCGCCGACGACATGCCCGACCGGTCCCGCCTCGCCGCCGCGCGAAATGTCGCGGTCAAGGCCGAGCGGGTCGGCGGGTTCACCGGTTCTCTCGTCGAGCGGCCCCTGCGCCAGCCTGGTCACCTCGGGGGGCGCCGGCGGCGCGAAATCTGCCACACGTCGAAGAGCCGTGAGAACGTCGTCGGGTCGAACGGCAGGATTCGCGTGCCGTACCACCATGTGAAGTATGACACATGAGTGTCCGGCGGCCTGACCTGCTGTTCCGCCTGTTCCCTCGGAGGACCCGCCCATCACCGGATCGGCCATCCGCAGCACCAGCACCGGGCCTCGCGCGTCGAAACGGCGAATGCCCTTCTTCGTCAGGCGCTCGACCTCCACGTGCCCGGCGGCGAGGAACTTCTCCACTGCCGCGGTGGCGAGACCGGGGTCGGCCCCGGGAAGTCGCATCTCCCAAGCCGATGCCTCCAGCCGGTCGGCGAGAGAGCCGGCGTGCGCCGCGACGACGTCAAGGATGTCGAGGCCGGGCGGGAGGGACGCGTCGAGGTCCGCTCGGATCCGCTCGGGCTCGCACGGCGCTGTCACGCCGATCTCCAGGTATTCCGCCTCGCTCGCGACCCCGGTGGGGGCCGCACCCGCGTAGGAGATCTTCGGGTGGGGAGTGAACCCCGCGCTGAACGCCACCGGAATACCGGCACGGCGCACCGCCCGCTCGACGGCACGCGAGATGTCACGATGGCTGGTGAAGCGCAGCCGGCCACGCTTGGCGTAGCGCACTCGGAGGCGCTGCGCCACAGGCGCGGGCGGTGGCCCTTCAGGAACAGGTTTCAGTGTGCTGTTGTCCCTTCTTACAACAATCCATGGTCTGGTTGTCATCCCAGGATAAGCGCTTGACAGCGGAAACTCTCCCGCCCGGTGCGACCGGGAGGGGTCACACGACGGTCAGGGGCAGCAACTTCCGGCCGGTGGGACCGATCTGGATCTCCGTTCCCATGGTCGGGCAGACACCGCAGTCGTAGCACGGAGTCCAGCGGCAGTCTTCCACCTCACCCTCTCCGATGGCGTCCTGCCAGTCCTGCCACAGCCACTCGCGGTCGAGGCCGGCGTCCAGGTGGTCCCACGGGAGGACCTCGTTCTCCTCGCGCTCGCGCGTGGTGTACCAGTCGAGGTCGATCCCGGCCCCCTCGGTGGCGGCGGCCCAGCGCTCGTAGGAGAAGTGCTCGCTCCAGCCGTCGAAGCGCCCGCCGTCGGCCCAGACCGCCTCGATGACCGCGCCGACCCTGCGGTCGCCCCGCGACAGCAGGCCCTCCACGATGGACGGCTTGCCGTCGTGGTAGCGGTAGCCGATGGCCCTGCCGTACTCCTTGTCGCCGCGCAGCGCGGCCTTGAGCGCGGACAGGCGGCGGTCCACGACGTCGGCGTCGCACTGGGCGGCCCACTGGAACGGCGTGTGCGGCTTGGGCACGAACCCGCCGATGGAGACCGTGCACCGCACGTCACGCGAACCGGTGGCCTCGCGGCCCGCCTTGATGACCTTCTTGGCGAGGTCGGCGATGCCGAGCACGTCCTCGTCGGTCTCGGTGGGCAGGCCGCACATGAAGTAGAGCTTCACCTGCCGCCAGCCCTGGCCGTAGGCGGCGGTGACGGTGCGGATCAGGTCCTCTTCCGTCACCATCTTGTTGATCACCTTGCGCATCCGCTCCGAGCCGCCCTCGGGCGCGAAGGTGAGGCCCGAGCGCCTGCCGTTGCGCGACAGCTCGTTGGCCAGGTCGATGTTGAAGGCGTCGACCCTGGTGGACGGCAGCGACAGGCTGGTCTGGGTGCCCTCGTAGCGGTCGGCGAGGCCCTTGGTGACCTCGGCGATCTCCGAGTGGTCGGCCGACGACAGCGACAGCAGGCCGACCTCGTTGAAGCCGGACTCGGTGATGCCGTTCTGGACCATGTCGCCGATGGTGGTGACCGACCGCTCCCGAACCGGGCGGGTGATCATGCCGGCCTGGCAGAACCGGCACCCCCGTGTGCAGCCCCGGAAGATCTCCACGCTGAACCGCTCGTGGACGGTCTCGGCCAGCGGCACCAGCGGCTTCTTCGGGTAGGGCCACTCGTCGAGGTCCATCACCGTGTGCTTGTGGACCCGCCAGGGCACGCCGGGACGGTTGGGCGCGACCCGCCTGATCCGGCCGTCCGGGTGGTACTCCACGTCGTAGAACTTGGGCACGTAGACCCCGCCGGACTCGGCCAGGCGCATCAGCAGCCCGTCACGGCCCTCCGGGCGGCCCTCGTCCTTCCACTCCCTGATGACCTCGGTGACGGCGATGGCGATCTGCTCGCCGTCGCCGAGCACCGCGGCGTCCAGGAACCCGGCGATCGGCTCGGGGTTGAAGGCGGCGTGGCCCCCGGCGAGCACGATCGGGTCGTCCTCGCCGCGCTCGGCGGCGTGCAGCGGGATGCCCGCCAGGTCGAGCGCGGTCAGCAGGTTGGTGTACCCGAGCTCGGTCGCGAAGGACACGCCGAGCACGTCGAAGGCCCGCACCGGCCGGTGCGCGTCCACGGTGAACTGCGGCACCCCCTCGGCGCGCATCAGCGCCTCAAGATCGGGCCACACCGCGTACGTGCGCTCGGCGAGCGTGCCGGGCAGCTCGTTGAGGATTTCGTAAAGGATCTGAACGCCCTGGTTGGGCAGGCCCACCTCGTAGGCGTCCGGGTACATCAACGCCCAGCGGACCTGGGCGTCGTCCCAGTCTTTGACGGTCGAGTTGAGCTCACCCCCGACATACTGGATCGGCTTTTGCACCTTGGGCAGCAGCGGTTCCAGGCGCGGAAACAGTGACTCGACGGACATGCCACAAGCGTAACGGCTAGAACGGCTGCCACTGGCGGTCGTCCCCGGCGCGCAGCGAGGCGAGCCGGAACGACAGGATGTCCGCCGCGCCCGGGTCACGGTGGGCGTTGCGCAGCACCGCGGTCAGCGTGCGCAGCTCCCGCATCTCGCGCAGCACGCCGTACCCCTCCCATTCGCGCACGTCGTGGCCGTAGGACCGGCAGAACGCGGCGCGCTGCGCGGCCGTGTAGCCGAACCGCGCGCCCTGCAACGTCGGCACCAGGTCGATCTCACGCGGCCCCGCGCTCACCGAATCCCAGTCGCACAGCAACAGCCGCCCAGATGCACGAATCAGATTCCCCCGGTGTGCGTCACCGTGGATCAACCCGTACGGGAGGGTGAACCGAAGCCGCTCGTAGTAGGTCTCGGCGAGCGCGGAGCAGCGGTCGAGCAGCCAGCCCCGATCGCCGACGCCGAGCACGCGACAGGCCGCGATGGCCGCCCGCACTGGTCCGAACGGGTCGTACACCGGCAACTCGAAGGGGACCGGCGGCAGGTCGTGCAGCCGCCGGAGCATCGGGCCGAGCGCGGCCGGGTCGTGCCGGTCGCCCTCGTCTTCCTCGTGGTGCCAGAACGTGACCAGGGACCCCTCCTCGGCCACCGGCTGCCTGACGTCGAGCGGCCTGGTGGCGGGGTAGCCGTGCTCGGCCAGCCAGCGGGTCACCCGCAGGGAGGCCACCAGCCTGTCGTACTTGCCCGGCGTGGGTTCGGCGAGGCGCACCACCACGCGCTCCTCGGGCAGGTGGTAGACGGTGCTGGCGAAGCTGCGCATCAGCCTGGCCCCCGTGGGGTCCAGGCCGGCGGCTCGGCAGGCCCGTTGCAGCGCCGCGACGGCACCGGTCAGTACGCCGTCCCCAGCGCTTATGGTCATCGACTGACTCCCTCGTTGAGCGCCGGGGCCGCCTGGGGCAGCCCGGAGGCGCAGAAGCTTGCTATCCGGCGTGCCGTGCTCTGGCCGCCGGGACGTCCGGCCAGCAGTTCGCCGCCGGTGCCGAGTGTGACCGCCAGGCTGCTGATCCGGCGCTCGGGCGGCAGCGCGAGCAGCGGGGCCACCACGCGGTCGGCGCCCTCGGCGTCGTCTTCGAGCAGGTGGGCGATCAGCAGGTGGGCGCGGGCCATGGCCTCGCAGCCGTAGGAGCGGTTCTGGTCCACCACCGTGGCGTAGCCGGCCAGCGACGCCTCGCCCTCGTGGATCGCGCGTTCGCTGTCGCCCAGGTGCAAATAGGTCACGGACGCGTAGTAGTGCTGTTTGGCGGGCAGGAACGCGAATTCGCCGGCGATCTCGTCGTGCAGCTCGTCCGTGCCGGACTCCCTGGCCTCGCCCGCGCGGTCCAGCGACTCCACCGCGATGTCGCGTTGGGACAGCATGGCGCTGGCCCGGGCGCGCAGCATGTGCAGCCGTGCCCCGCCCGAGCCGGTCCGCAGGTGCGACAGGCCGTCCTCGGCGTAGCCGGCGGCGTCGTGGTAACGCTCGTCCCACAGCGCCACCGACGCCTGCATCCCGCGCGCCCAGCCCATCAGCGGCCCGTGCCCGGACACCCTGCCGTAGGTCCAGGCGGCCCTGGCGAAGGTGTCGGCCGGGCCGCGGCGGCCCAGGTCCATGCTGACGTTGGCCATCAGGCCGCACAGGGCGCCGGTCAGGAAGTACAGCTCGATGGCCTGGCCGGGGTGGACCCGGCGTTGCAGCGCCCGTCTGGTGCGTTCTTGCAGCGAGCGCATCTCGACGAACAGCGGCAGCGGCGACTCCCACACGTAGCGTCTGCCCAGCCAGGTCACCTCGGCGCGCAGGCGTTCCAGCGCGGCCGGGCCCAGCTCGCTGGTCTCGGCGCGTTCGGCGTGCTCACCGGCCTCGTCGGCCGCCGCCGCGATGGGGTCGAGCGGGGCCGCGGTGGCGGCGCGCACATGGTCGGGGGTGTAGTCGCGGGCGAACCCCAGCTGTACCGGCCCGGTCTCGAACAACCGGCTCAGCAGGTCGGTGTACTCCCGATCGGGACGCGCCCCGGCCTCCCACTCCCGCCACGAGCGCTCGGTGAGCCCGCGCCGCCGTACGCCGTCGCGGTCGCACATCGCGTGGAACTGCTCGATGGCCTCCTCGACGGTCCAGCCCCAGGCGAGCCTGAAGCACTTGAACCTGGACGCCTGCGGGCAGCAGGCGTACACCTCCTCGGCGATCCGGTGCGCCACCTCCGCGGTCAGTGGTGCGCCACGGAGGTCGGCGAGCGCGCGTTCGCGGACGATCGCGGCGCACGTCTGCACGGACCGGTCTCCTCCTCGCCGCTCGTGCCCGCGCACCGTCATGCCTGCTCCTTCGGTTCCGGTGGTGGACTTTGCATCGGCACGATCGTGCCGCCTCCGTGCAACTGCGCGGTGAAGAGCTGCCCGCACAGACTGCCCGGAGTCTCGGCGAACCACACCTGCGGCGGGTCGCCGGCCGCGGCGGCCGCCCAGCGGCCCCCGCCGTACACGATCCGGTAGTCGGGAAAGGCGATGCGCAGCAGCTCCAGCGCACGGTTACGCAGTGCGGCCTCCTGCCCCTCAGTGAGGAGGGGCGGTCGATCCGGCATCACGGCTCCTAGGTCATCGAGCGTTCATCCCCCGACCCGGGTATGTTCCCAGGATGTTCGCTTGACGCACGCGCCGGTAGTGAGAGTCACATGTTCACACCATGAGAATGGCTCTCAGTCCCAAAACGCCCTAGAACCGCCGGTCACGGATGTAAATCGCCTGAAGCAGTCCGACCGCTACAAGATTCGTGAACGTCGCCGTGCCGCCGTAGGAGACGAAGGGGAGGGGCAGCCCGGTGATCGGCATGATCCCCACGGTCATCCCGATGTTCACGAACGACTGGAAGGCCAGCCAGCACACGATCGTGCCGGCCACCAAGGTGCCGAACCGGTCCTCGCACTGCCAGGCTATCCGGACCCCCCGAAGCAGCACCACCCCGATCAGCAGCACCACCGTCACCGAGCCGACGAACCCGAACTCCTCCCCCGCCACCGTGAAGATGAAGTCGGTGTGCTGCTCGGGCACGAACCGCCCGGTGGTCTGCCCGCCGCCGAACAGCCCCTTGCCGAACATCTGCCCCGACCCGATCGCGTTCAGCGCCTGCGTGCTGTTGTAGCCGACGCCGCGCGGATCGGTGGACGGCCTGACGAACGCGGTGAACCTCGCCACCTGGTACGGCTCCAGCAGCCCCAGGAACCACACCGCCGCGCCCGCCCC
>NZ_POUA01000396.1 GCF_003236385.1 Spongiactinospora gelatinilytica | reverse complement strand
AGAGGTGTATAAGAGACAGCCGTCCGCGCCGCCCACCGGGTCTACCTCAAGCGCATGCTGCTGGCCGAGAGCGCCGAGGGCCTGCTGCCCGAGTGGGCGTTCTTCGCCCGGTGCGTGGTCGACGCGGGCGAACTCCGCCCCACCGCCAGCCGCGAGGCGCTGTACGAGGACGACCTGCTGGAGCACACCCGCACGGTGCTCGGTACGCGGCTGCGCGAGTGGCTGGTCACGCTGGCCGAGACCGACCCCGCCCGGCTGCGCGGCTTCCTACGCCTGCACCACCTGGGCGTCAAGGCGCTGGCGCTGCACGACGACGACATGCTGCGCCTGGTGGACCGCTGGCTGGAGTTCGAGACCAGCGACGGCCCGATGACGCTCGCCCAGTTCCGGCTGCGCCACCCGAACGGGCGCTACACCTCGGGCGTGGACGAGTTCCGGCAGCTCTCCGGCGTGGCGGGCGCGCAGGGGGTCGGGCTCATCAACGCCGGATACGTCTACGACGCCGACATCCTTGAGCGGCTGCCCCGGATCGACCCCGAGGCCCGCCTGGACCGCCTGGACCCGGCCGAGCTGGCCACCCGGCTCTCGCCGGTCGACCCCGAGGCCGAGCTGGCCGCCCGGCCGTTCCTGATGGCGGCGGCGAACGCGCTCGACGGGCTCGGCTGCGAGGTCGTGCTGCGCGACTTCGATCCGGCCTCGCTGCCCGCGCTCTACCTGACCAGCCGCGCCGCCCAGCACCAGGCCGAGCTGCGCGAGGCCCGCGAGAACAGCGACGCGCTGTGGGCCGACGTGCTCGGCGCGATCGAGAACGTGGTCGCCACGGACCGCCCACGCCTCGTGCTCAACCACCGCAACCCGCTGGTCAGGCGGATCGTCGCGCTGCCCACCCCGGCGCTGGCCGGGACCGCGGTGGAGGCCCTGTACGGCATGGCGCTGCTGCACGGCCACCACCCGCTGCGCGCGGCCGACACCGCCGCGCTCAACCGATCGTTCCTCGGCCTGCTCGACTGGGCCGTCCTCGGCAAGGAGTAGAGGGGGCAAGGATGGCAGGCGGAGCCGACGAGGTACACGAACTGATCCAGCGCGCCGCGGGCACGCCGTACGGGCAGGCCAAGACCGCGGTGCTGGAGCGGGCGCTCGGGCTGGCCGAGGCGCTGCGCGACCGCGACCTCGCCCTGCAGGTACGGCTGGACCTCACCTCCGCGTACCAGCACGGGGCCGAGCCCGCCAAGTCCTTCGCGACCTTCACCCGCTGCCTGGCCGAGTACGACGCCGAGCCCGGCAGGTTCGGCGAGTGGGAGACCCACTACCTGCTCTGGCAGTTCAAGTGGATCACCAGTTCCATGATCCGCTTCCCGGAGGTGCCGCTGCGGCGCGCCCAGGACGCCCTCACCGAGATGGAGAGCAGGTACCACAAGGCGGGGGCCGGGCTGCACGCCGTGTACGCCCAGCGCTGCTACCTGGCCCAGCACCTGGGCGACAAGGAGGCGGCCGACGAGTGGTTCCACCGGTGGCGGACGACACCGCGCGACCCCCTGTCCGACTGCGAGGGGTGCGACCCGAGCGGCAAGGTGTGGCACCTGGCATGGCTGGGACGCGATGAGGAGGCGGTCGAGCTGGCCGCGCCCGTCGTCGCGGGCGAGCTGACCTGCCACGTGCAGCCGCAGGGCATCTTGGCCAGGCTGCTGGTGCCCTACCTGCGCACCGGGCGGTTGCGGGAGGCGGCGGGCGCGCACCGGCGGGCCTACCGGATCGTGGCCGGCGACGCCAACTACGTGGACGACTTCGGCGACCACATCGAGTTCTGCGCGCTGACCGGCAACGAGGCGCGCGGCCTGGAGATCCTGCAGCGCGAGTCGCCGCTGCTGGACCGGGCCGCCAGCCCGCGCGCGGCGATGCGGTTCGCCTCGGCGGCGGGGCTGCTGCTGCGCAGGCTGGAGGAGATCGGGCACGGCGACACGGTGATCCGGCGGCCGGGCGAGGAGACCACCGCGAGCGCGCTGCGCCCTCGGATGGAGGCCACCGCCCGTGAGCTGGCCGCGAGGTTCGACGCGCGCAACGGCACGGACGAGCAGTCCCGGCGGGTGGAGGAGACCATGGCGGCCGAGCCGCTGGTGGAGCACCTGCCGCTCACCCCGCACGCGCGGCGCGTCCCGGCCCCCGCGCCGGTGCGGCCCAAGCTCCCCGAGCCTGCGGAGACCACCCCGGACACCCTGCTCGACCTGGCCGAACGCTCCTGGGATCAGGCCGACTTCCGCGCCGCGCTGGCCACCTGGGCGCGATTCGACGAGCTGTACGGCGAGGCGGGCGGCGCGGGGCTCTCGGAGGTCCAGCGAGCGCGCCGGGACGAGGGGCGCGGCTTCGCGGCGGGGAAGGACCGGCCCCGGGAGACGATCGCCGAGTGGGAGCGGGCCGTGCTGGGGTACGCCCGCGCCGGTGACGAGCTTCGCCGCCAGGCGGCGCTGAGCCGCCTGGCCCTGCTGCGGGCGACACTGGGCGACGAGGGCGACTGGGTGGCAGCGGCCGAGGAGTCCGCCGCGTACCTGGACGCCCACGGCACCGCGGCGCAACACACGGCGGCGGCCGTCCGCCTGGCGCAGACCTACCACGAGGCGGGCCGCCCGGACGACGCCGTGCGGCTGCTGGAGAGCACCGCCGAGCGGTCCGAAGGCCCCGGCCGGCCGTTGCTGCGGCTGGCCGAGATCCTGGCCGAGGACCCCACCGCCCTGGACACCGCCACGGCGACCGCCGCCCGCGCCCGAAACGCCCTGCGCGCCACGGGCGGCATCCGCCTGGCCACCGCCTGCCTCCTGCACGCCCGCCTCCAACGCGACCAGGCCGGGTCCCTTGGACGAACAGGGGATGACGGGGCGTTGGGAGAGGTGGTTCAGGCGTACGGGGAGGCGCTGGCGGTCGCGCCCCGGGCCGATACCGCGCTGCGCGCGTTCGCGTACGAGGGCAGGGGAGAGGCGCTGCTGGCGCTGGGCCGTGCCGCCGAGGCCGCCGACGACCTGATCGAGGCCGTGGCCTCGCTCACCTCCGTCGGCGCGAACGAGCAGGCCGCGGTGGTGCGGGTCGATCTGTGCCGGGCCTATCTGGCCACCGGCCGCCCGCTGGACGCGGCCGAGGCCGCCGAGGAGGCGCTGGCCATGCTGCCGGAGGAGCTCGCCGACGAACGGCTCGCCGCCCGGTGGGTCCGCGCCGACGCGCAGCGCGACCTCGCCGGGCCGGGCGACCTGGAGGCGGTGCTGGCCGACTATCGGGAGGTCGAGGCCGGACTGCTGGCCGCGGGCCGGTGGGCGGAGGCGGCGTCCGCCGCCGAGGCGGCCGGTGACCTGCTGATGCGGCTGACCAGGCACGAGGAGGCGGCCGACACCTACGCCAGGGCGGCCGGCCTCGGCGACGGCGACCCGCTGCTCACCGCCCGGCTGCTGCGCCGCCGCGGAATGGCCGTCTACAAGCTCGACCGCCAGGAGGAGGCGGCGCTGGAGATCTTCGCCGAGGCTCGCGCCGCGCTGGCCGGTCTGCCCCCCGGTGACCCCGACGTCGTGTGGGAGAGCTGCCGGATCGGCTGTGAGGAGGCCGAGGCACTGGACTGGCTGGGCGAGCAGGCCCAGGCCAGGGAACGGTGCATGGAGGCCATCGCGGGGTTCCGTTCGATCGGCGCGAACGAGGCCGCCGACCGGGCCGCCGAGATTCTCGCGTCCATCTACTGGGACCCCGGCGGCGACGAGGACGACGACGAGGAGCCGGAGGTCGCCCGATAGCGGCCGGATCGCCGTCTGGCGTTGGCGCGGCGTTCAGCCACCTGGGGTAATCCGCTTGCCTGTGCAACGGTTGTTCACTTCGGTGTGCAGCGCAGGTCACAACGGGGCTAATCGGATCTTCTGCACTTGGAGCGTGGAGCCGAACCCATCACGCAGAGTGTTCATGACCGCGACCGCCGCCATGACGGGCGGCCTGGTGGTCCCCGCCGCGGTGGCCACGCCCGCGGCGGCCCGCTCACGCGCCCTTGCCGGCGACCCCTTCACACTCGGCGTCGCCTCCGGCGACCCCGCCAAGGACGGGTTCGTGCTCTGGACCCGGCTCGCCCTCGATCCGCTGGGCGGCGGCGGCCTCGGCGGGATGCCGGGCCGTGACGTCGAGGTGGCCTGGCAGGTCGCCACCGACGAGCGGTTTTCCAAGGTGGTGCGCTCGGGGGCCGAGACCGCCGCCGCAGACCGGGGGCACAGCGTCCACGTCGAACTGTCCGGGCTGGAGCCCGGCCGGGAGTACTTCTACCGCTTCAAGACCGGCCGCCACATGTCGCCGGCCGGCCGTACCAGGACCTCCCCGGCGGGGGACACCGCGGCGTTCACCTTCGCCGTGGCCGCGTGCGCGCACTACGAGCACGGCTACTACACCGCTTACCGCCGCCTCGCCGAGCAGGACCCCGACCTGGTGGTCCACCTCGGCGACTACATGTACGAGTACGCGCCGGACGGCTACAAGGCGATCGAGGGCAGGGTCCGCAGGCACACCGAGGGCACCTGCCGCACCCTGGCCGACTACCGGATGCGGCACGCGCAGTACAAGAGCGACCCCGACCTGCAGCGCGCGCACGCCGTGGCGCCCTGGCTGGTCGCCTTCGACGACCACGAACTTGAGAACAACTGGGCCGGCGAGGTGTCGAGCACCGCCGACCCGGTGTTCGCCCGGCGCAAGGCCGCCGCGTTCCGCGCGTACTACGAGAACATGCCGCTGCGACGTACCAGCGTCACCGGCGGGGCGTCGATCCGCGTGCACCGCCGGGTGGACTGGGGCCGCGCGGCCCGTTTCCACCTGCTGGACACCCGGCAGTTCCGCGACGACCAGGCGTGCGCCGACGGCCTGCGGTCCGGCTGCGACGAACGGCTGGACGCCGGCCGTACCCTGCTCGGCGCCGACCAGCGGGACTGGCTGCTGGACGGCCTGCACCGCTCCCCGGCCCGGTGGAACCTGATCGGCCAGCAGATCCTGATGGCGCAGCGCGACTGGCGGCAGGGACCCGGCCGCGAGGTCAGCATGGACTCCTGGGACGGCTACGCCGCCGAGCGCACCCGGCTGCTCACCGCGCTGCGCGACTCCGGCGCGGGCAACCCGGTCGTGCTCACCGGCGACGCCCACATGCACCACGCCGCCGACCTGCGGATCGACTTCGACGACCCGGACTCGCCCAAGGTCGGCGTGGAACTGGTCACCTCCAGCGTCACCAGCGACGGCGACGGATACCGCGACCAGGCGCGGGTGGAGGAGATCGTGGCGGAGAACCCGCACATCTCCTACCTGGACCAGCGGCGCGGCTACATCGTCTGCCGCCTGGCGGCCGACGAACTGCGCGCGGACTTCCGGACCCTGGAGTACGTCTCCCGGCGCGGCGCTCCGGCGAAGACCACGCACACCGTGACCGTGCCCGCGGGCCAGGCCGGGGGCCCGGCCCTGGCTGGAGCGGCCGGGGTCAGCCGGACAGCCAGGACAGGACCACGCTGAGGCCGCTCGTCGCGACCAGCGCGACGATCAGCACCAGAATGATGATCCGCTGCTTCGATCCCGACATCATGTCCTCAGCCTAGCGACCGCGCTGCGCTCCCGCGGCCATCGTGTAGCCGTACAGGTCGCGGGAGGCGCCGGCGGGCAGCCGCCCGGTCCGGCCGGGGCGCACCCCGGTGACCGCCCCGCTCGCGGACGACTTGAGGCCGCCGCGGACCAAGGTGAGCCGCCCGGTGCCCGGGGAGGCCACGACGAGGTCGTACGGCACATGCCGGGCGGACGCGGCGCGCACCCGTGCGCCGGTCGGGACGGTGGCCAGCGCCGTCCCGAAACCGCCCTTGGGGCCGGGGATCAGCACGTTGCCGATCTTGGTCAGGCCGCCGGAGCGGGTGCCGGCCAGGACCTGGACGGCGTTCTCGCCCGGGATGCCGATCGCCAGCTCGGCGTCTCCGTCGCCGTTGAAGTCGGCGGCGGCGAGCGCCGCGCCGAACCGGTCGTAGTAGCGGGGCTTGCCCGTGAGGGTGTTCTGCGACCACGACTCCGAGCGCGCGGTGCGCAGGCCGGAGGGCGAGCCGTAGACCGTGTGCACGGTCCCGTCGCCGTAGTCCATCGCCCGCTGGTTGCCGGTCAGGCCCTCGCCGGGTACCCCGATCGCGAGGTCGTCGCGGCCGTCGGCGTCGAAGTCGGCGGCGGCGAGCGCGGCGCCGAAGCCGTCCCACTTCTCGGCCGCGCCGGTGATGCCGGGGCTGCTCTGGGTGAGCAGGGTGGCGCGCCGCCGCCGCGGGTCGACCACGGTGACCGAGCCCTGGCCGTCCTTGCGCACGGTGTCGCCCGGCGCGCCGACCACCGCCTCCGCCTTGCCGTCGCCGTCGAAGTCGCCGGTGGCCACGGCCGCGCCGAACTGGTCGGTGGGCAGCGCCCGCTGGCCGACCCAGCGGGTCTTCTGGGTGAACAGGTACGGGCGGCGGCCCTTCATCCCGTAGATCCCGGCCGCGCCGCCGGTGCCGTGCCCGGGAGCGCCGATGACGAGTTCGTCGTCGCCGTCGCCGTCCAGGTCGCCCGCGGCCAGGGCGGCGCCGAACCGGTCGCTGCCGCGCCTGCCGCCCAGGTCGGTGATGTCGATCTCCGCGCCGGGGCGCAGGCCGCCGGGGGAGCCGTGGTAGACCCGCACGACGCCGTTGCCGTCCGCGCCGGGACGACGGGTGCCCGCGAACTCCTCCGACGCCCCCACCGCCAGGTCGGTGCAGGAGTCGCCGTCGAAGTCGCCGGTGGCGAGCGCCGAGCCGAACGCGTCGCCGAGTTCGGCCTCGCCGGGGCCCTGAGTGAGGTCCGCGGGCCTGCGCATGCCGTACAGCACCCGTACCGAACCCGCCCGCGCCTTCCCGCCGGCCGCCGCGTACGGGGCGGCCACCGCCAGGT
>NZ_POUA01000395.1 GCF_003236385.1 Spongiactinospora gelatinilytica | reverse complement strand
GCTCAATGGTAGAGCTGCAGACTTTTAATCTGTAGGTTCAGGGTTCGAGCCCCTGGCGCCCCACCACTCCCACCCCACCTGACCTGCGCATCCTCGCCAGAGGAGTGATTGGGGCGAGGAGTTGATCTCGCATGGTCGCTCGCGGGCTGCTCATGGGCACGGACCGGGCACACGGTAGATCATTTAGGCGTCGAGCCTCGCGTCCGGATCGCGTACAGGTCAAGCTGGCATGGCTGCCGTGGCTCGGACGCCCCAGTTCGCCCAATTGCGCCCCAATCAGCCCCAATTCGATGTAGAGTCAGTGCTCCACTTCTGCGAAGGCGAACTCGTCGTCGATCAGGCGGCGCAGGGCTGCAAGTTCGGGGCAGCCCGGGATGCGGTTGGGATGTCGGCGGGGTTGGGGTATACCTGGCTCGCGCTCGCTGGGTTGGGCGCGGTTGACGCGTGGGCCAGCGCGATCGGTTGGTTGGTTGCCCGCTCAGGGCCGCGTGGCGAATTGAAATTTCTCTCATGTCCACCACCTGCCCGCCCGTCGCTGGGATGTCCATACAAGCAGACGAGCGGCGCACTCGCTTCCTCGTCGGCGCCGGCCCTCGATGACGATCATCGCCGCACCTTCGGTCCGGTCCGCAACCATGAATGCCGGCTCTACCGCACCAGGGAACTGAGGAGCGGACTCCGCGATTCCTACCGCGCGATCGGACCTCGGAGGTCCGATCACGAGTCAACGCTCAGGCCTAAGGCGCCTTCGAGAGCAGGTCACCTGGGCCCCGATAGAGCAGACGGACTCCGCTGCCAGTGCGAAGCCGTTGAGCACGCAACACGCCCTGGCGCTCACGCTGGAGTGGGACGGCAGCTTCTCCGAGCAGGTCGTAACCGATGGACCAGATCTCAATCTTGTCTGGTCCAGCATCAGTCACGCGCAGCCACGTACCCGGGTCGGGGGCCGTCCCGTACCAGGTGACCTCCTGCAGGTCCTCGGTCATGTGGCTCCATCGAAGCGAGCTCCGTGTCCGCGAGGGATTCACGAATGTTTCCCAAGCCGACCGTGACTCGGCTGTCGGCCAGCTTTTACTGAGGGCCTTCGCAGGGTCGAGGTTGTCGATCCACCGGCGCATTTCAGCAGCCGAGTCAAATGTGGCGCCGGTGCTCGTGACTGCCGATATGGCTGCGAGGCGATGGTCGAAGCCAGAGCGTATAAGGATCGAAGCTGCCCGATTGAACGTTCCCGTCTCGATCGCGGTTACTGCCGTTCCCGACAAGGCGTCGGCCTCAAAGTTTCCCTGGGCAGTTTCGTAGACCCTGGCAGCCTCCATTCCCCAGACGAGCCGGTATATTACATCGGCCTCGATGAACTGCGCTATCGCGACGCGGTCGCCGGAAAGGTCGCCGAGGGCCAGACCGTGAACCCAGTGCCTCAATACCTCCTGCCAGTTGCCGAGCGCTGTCTCGGGAGCGAAAACTTCCACCGCAAACACAGTGTCGGCGATCGCCACGAGCAAGTCGGCGGCCGCCTCGTGGTTCGCGTCGACGATGGCGGCTTCGGCCTGGCCCGCCAAGGCGATGATGCGACCAGATGCTTGGGAGAGCTCGGATCCGGCGTCGGCCCCTAGCCCAGCCAAGAACCAGCCGCGGCGTTGCGACGGTGTGGACGTTTGCCACAAGTGCCTGGTCCGGCTGTACACCAGTTCTCGTGCGGCAGAGGCTGACGTGTCGTCATAGCGGCGAAGTTGTCGTTCCCACAGCGAATCGCGCAGGGCATCGGCAACAATCTGCGTTGCGGCGTCGGCGACGGTGTCCACGTCGCTGTCTCCGACGACGCTCAGAATTCCGATATCGAGCAACGCGAGGTTCGACTGCCAACTATCGGCAGCGGAGGCCCGTCCCTCATCAGTCTCCTGGGACATGATAGGCAGGGACCAGTGGGGGCCGCCGGTGAGGTATTCGAGGAGGAGCTCCACCGAAGCGGGCCTCTGCGATGCGTACATCCTTTTCAGGAGTTCAACGCCGATTTCGATGAGTCCTGACTGCAGGGCCTTACCGCTGCCTCCCTGCGTAAGTGCAAGCCACTCCCGACGACGTAGTGGAGTTGGCTCGAAGATCGGATAGAGAACAAGCCCTTCGGTGTCAACGAAAGCACGGCCCGCACGCCCGATCACATTCGCGAACTCGGAACCTTTAAGCACGTCCCTGCCGCGGCGAAGGCCGTGGAAGAGTACCGCCGAGGCGGATAGGTTCAGCCCTTGGGCGAGAGTTGGTGAGGCAATAGTGACCTTTAAGCTGCCCCGCTGCAAGAGGAGTTCGATCTCTCGCCGGAAGGGGCCGGGGAGCGCTCCGTGGTGGATGGCCACCCCCAGCTGAAGACACCTCAATATCGGATGATCGGCACCGAACCACTCGGCGCCCACAGCGAGCGCGTCGTGAAGTTCGACCTCTGAGGGTAGGACGGAGAAGATAAGGTGTCTGCTGTAGAGGTCGACGATCGCGCGGGCGTACGGTTCTACGAAGTTCCGCTGGGGACAGAAGACAAGGACCGTCTGACCTTCTTCGACCAGACGCCACGCGGTGGCGATGACATGTTCACGTTGGTCCGCCGGGAACAGCTTCCTGCGTCGGCCGCTCGGTTCCTTTGCCTCGAAGTAACGCGGGATGAATGGTTGGTCGGGTCCGAGAGTGATGGTCAGCCGCGCATGGTCTCTGCGCCACTCGACAAGACCGAAGCGCTGCTGCGTTGGACGCCACTCCTCGCGATGCAGGCCATTCGGGTTCTCGTCAGTGATCCATGCGACGAAGTCGTCAAGCTCGCTTCCGGACGGAAACACGGCCGAGAGACACAGGATGCGGCGCGTCGAAGCGTCTGGACGACGCAGAAGCCGCTGGATCTGGGCTTCGTAGCGGATCTCACGCTCGGAGGCCCCGATCATGTGCCCCTCATCCAGGATGATGAGGCCGACATCATCGAGCACAGACGGGTCGGATCGAAGCGCAAAGTCCAGCTTTTCCGGGGTCGCCACGACGATTGCGCTGGAACGTAGGGTTTCCTCGTCGACGTCGCTCGTCCCCATGCTGCCGTAAAGGGACGAGACGCGGATGCCCAGCGGCGAAAAGGTGCGTGCGAGGACATGCTCGGTTTGGGCGGACAAGGCCCGCAGTGGGGTGACGAACACGGTACGCCGCCCCTGTGCAAGACACGCCAAGATCGACAGCTCGGCAATACGGGTTTTACCAGCACTGGTCGGCAGCGCAACAACGAGATCCCCTACGTCCTGGAAGATCCTGCCGACGACGTGGAGTTGGGAGGGCCACAGGTCTATCTCGGACCGTTCCCGCGCTAGGAGCGACTCAATGAAGGTGCGCCGGAGATAGCGCCACTGTTCGACGTTGTCAGCAGCTCCTGGCGGTGGTTCGTCCGGGATGTTTGTCTCAAGGCTGGTGTCGAACAGGCCTCCGAGTAAATGCCGGGTGAGCCGGTAGACCCACCAGGGGCCAGGGACGCTCACGTCCGACGATGCCTGCTCGCCGAGCCGCAGCTCTTCGAGGGCGGTCCCGAGCAGGTCCCGGCTGCCGATCTCGATCGCGAACAAGGCGGCCGAGACCGCCGAAAGATAGTTCTCGCTGAGGAGAAGAATAATGGGGCCGACCTGGTCCGGAGATGTGTCCTCCTCCGGGTCGCTGCCCGCTGCGGTTAGGTTCATCAACAGAGCGTCATCGGCGAGCTGGGAAGAGGAGCGTAGCGACCGGGTTCGCTGCTCGATCGAACTCAAGTCGCGCAGTATGAGGTCCACCAGCGCCTGCTCCATCGGCGTTAACCGCCCCGACTGTCGGCTCGCCTGGATCAGCGAGAACGCCCGCGCGGCGTAGCCACCGAGATGGCTGGCCGCGCCAGCGACAAGCCTATGAAAGACCAGATCTGCTTCGGGCGTAGCGTTCCGGGTTGCAGCCTCAAGAGCGTAGGAGCTCTGGATGAACCCCTGCTGTGCGATGAGGATTTGCTCGGTCGTGTCGCCGTCTGCGGACTCCAACAGCTCAAGACTCGTGGCCAGCAACGAGTACCCGTAGTTGAGCAGGTCCGTGTCAAGAAAGGGGCTGAACGTGGGTGCATCCTGAGGCAGAACGCCCTCGCGCCGGATCATGGATTGGGCCTGCCCACGGGCCAGTAGGCGCCTACGGAAGCCAGCGTCTGTGGCTCTGAGAAGGCTTTCTGCTAGATCTCGCGCCTCACGAGCCATTGGCGGTCACCTTTTCGTAGGCGTTCTCAATGAACTTTTGGTGGCCTTGGACTCGAAGCGTGATCGTCAACTGCGGCACCGTGCCCGGGTACGCCTGGAGATCTGCTGTCACGTGCATACTCGGGTCACTGCTCGTGAAGAGGAACATCAGGTGACCAACGCGGCCAGGACGAACGCCTTCCAGAAGTTGCATATCGAGCACAGCCTCGCCGACGTCGCTGTCGGCCGTGGACAGGAGCCGTTCGGCGAATTGGGTGAGCGAGTGCGGCGAGGGCAGCTCATCGTTGCGTGCTAGACCTTTGCGAGCTTCCATGACGGTACGCCTGCTCAACGTGACGCGGCTTTTCGCTTCGGCCTTGATGATGTGGGGCTTGCCGTCGGCGTCGAGCCTTGCCCCGAGTACATCATCCCCTCTCATCGCCCACTCTTGATGGTCGCGCTGAATGAGTCGGCTGGGTCCAACCACATACCCGCGCTCTTCGTGGAGGTAAGCCGTCGCAAAGATCTCGCCTATGTCCCCGGAGCGGGCGCTTGCTGTGGTGGGAAGTTTGTTGCGGAGGAACTTGGCCACCGCATGCTTGCCATGTCGCTCCGCGATCTGCACGAGGGACTCGGATTCGGCGTACGCCTTCGGGAGAGTTGCGGCGAGGGCTGCAACGCCCGCGGCATCGTTGTATGACTCGATGATGCCGGCATGGTGGTCGCCTACGGGCACGAGAATTTTGAGCGTGCACCAGCTCCTGAAGTAAGTCATGCCCACCGCCTGCAAGTCTATTTCCTCGGGGCCTAGTGTCCGCTGGACGAACTGTACCTAGGAGGCGGGCTCTGCCGCGCCCATATGCTGACGCGACACCGGAAGAACGCGCCCCCATGAGTCCGGACATCTGGGGATTCGCAATCGATGAGCATCCAGTTCGCGCGATGGCGATCCGAGCAGGTTGACCCTCGCCCCGAGCCCTGCACCGTCAACCGCTCGCGCGGTGCCCAGCGGTTCCTGGCTTACGATCCTGGGCGACGCCGCTTGCGGCCGCCGGGAAGCGAGCCCATCCACATCGGGCAGTTGGCCTCCCCCGCAGTTCACGCGGCCGAGTGGCGGTGGAACCGCAGGGGCGGAATCAGACCGGTTCGCGTGCGTGCTGTTGCCCGGTCAGGTGACGTCGAATCGGATGTCATAGAAGGGCGGGTGCGCGCCGATATCAAGAAGCACAGCGATCGGGCTGACGGAGACGATGCGTTAGATACGCGCGGAACTCACCCAGGCGCAACAGGAAGGTGACGATCAGCAGCTCCGGCGAGTTCGAAGTAGAGGTCGAAGTGGATCCAGCGCAGCGCGCTGGTACCGAAGGCCAGGTAGCGGACCTGCGTGTGAATCTCTGAGTGAGTGTTTGAGATCGACGATCTTGCTTAGGCGCAGACGATTTTGGCCTGGCGCCGAGCGGGGCCGCTCCCGGGTGAGGCGGCGGGCTATGCCGGCGATGGCAGCCCAGCGGATGATCGCCTCGAGACGGCAGGGTCGCGTTCATAGTCACGGGCAAGCCGTCGGCAAGCGGTCAGCCAGGCCAGCGTTCTCTCCACCACCCAACGGCGGGAGATGACGCTGAAGCCGCGCTGGTCAGAGGGCTTTCGCACGATCTCCAAGGTGGTGCGCAGAGTGTCACGGGCCCAGTCCACCAGGCGTCCAGCGAAGCCCTGGTCGGCGAAGACGTGCCGGATCGGGGTGGTCAGGTACGCCGACAACAGGGCGGTCTTGGCACCATCGCGGTCCTGCCAGCTCGCGGCCAGGACCGCGACCGTCACGAGCAGGCCGGTGGTGTCGGTGACGATGAATCGCTTGCGGCCGTTGATCTTCTTGCCCGCGTCGTAGCCGCGGCTGTCGCGGCCGACGGTGTCGGCGCCCTTGACGCTCTGGGAGTCGATGATGCCCGCTGTGGGTTCATCGGCGCGGTCGGCCTGGCGGCGGGCTTTGATACGCAGCTCGGTCAGCAACGCTTCGGTGACGCCGGCGGCCTCCCACTGCTGGAAGTACCAGTACACGGTCTGCCAGGGCGGCAGGTCGGTGGGCAGGTACCGCCACGGGCATCCCGAGCGGACCACGTACAGGATGGCGTTGACGATCTCCCGGCGTGGGTGCTTTTCCGGACGCCCGCCGGTGTTCGGCTCGGGAAGTAAGGGCTCGATGAGTTCCCACTGTGCGTCGGTCAGGTCCGAGGGGTAGCGATCCGGGGGTATCGGGCCACCTTGGCAGTGTCAACGCTCGTCGTCACGCTGCCACACCGAACATGAATGATCTTCTCAAACACGCACTGAGAATTCCAAGGTCGATGCGGCGCTGTTGCGGCTGGGGGAGCGCCGTTCGAGGCTTGGACATTCGCCTGTACTGCGGTGGGGTTCCCGCGTTTCGCCCTCACCGGCGGTGCACGGGCCCCGCGGCCGTGACACCGACCAGTTGCGGAGGTTGCTGCATCCAGGGGATCTTCGCGGCAGTGGTCCCTATGTCGTGCGGCTGGAACCCCCGTGCCGCGCCGAAGCAAGTCGGTGATGCGGTGCGGGCGTGCCTGCTCGTGCTCGCCGACATTTCGATGCCGACCTGTACGTAAGCGGGTCAATTCTCGGCTGTGGTGTCACCACCCGCGACCTGCAACTGCTGCGGCCCTTCCTTACGGCCTTGCCGTATGATCCGCCCGGCGCGGGCTGGGGGGGGGCGGTGAGGTGACC
>NZ_POUA01000394.1 GCF_003236385.1 Spongiactinospora gelatinilytica | reverse complement strand
AGATGTGTATAAGAGTCAGCCGCCATTGAGGTCGGCCGCGACGTCACCCCGCACTTACAGAACCAGCCGCAGTACGCGCACGGGGAACTCATCGCCCGGGTTTCCCCACTATATGCCTATCTTGGCATGCACCCCGTCAAGCCCCGGCATCCCGTACGAGGCACCGCGGGCCGGCGCCTGACGCTGAACCCGGTGTACGCGTACAGTACCGAGCGCAGCGCGAAGAACGCGGCCGCCTACCGGCTGGGTATGACGATGACCGAGTGGGCCTGCCGCTCACTGCTGGGCCTCAGTCAGACCGAGCATCTCGAACTCGGTGGCCCGATCCCCGCGCTGCTCAACACGTTCAAGAACCCGAAGAATAGGCTGCCCGACCTGTGGGGGCGGCACCAGGCAGAGGGCCTGTACTGGCTGATCGAGGCCAAGGGGGGTGATGTGGGCCTCAGCACGCTCCGCAAGGGGTGGGAGCAACTGGCAGCTGGCAGCAAGATTCTCGGCTCGTACGCCCACCGCACCCTCCTGGTTGGAGCGTCCGTGCGGCCCGGAGACGACCTCTTTCTCACCATCGACCACGACCTACACCTTGGACAGCCGCCGCTCGCCCCAGCCGGATTCGGCATCGACGACGAGTCAGCGGTCCGGCCAGGCACCCTCGAAGACCATCTCGGCGACAGCGACGACGCCCTCATCGGCGCGGCGCGCGCCCAAATGCTTACCTACCTGGCGCTACGCTCCGCTCCTGCCTCACAACTGCGCACCGTGCTCATTCCCGCCGACCGGGCGTCGCGCCATCGGCGCTCCGGGCTGACCACGCCCCTGGAAGACGACGACCTCACCCGCGCCATGCGGGCTGAGGCCCGCGGAGCAGCGAACTACTACACCGACCGGTACACCCTGCGTGCCAGGATTCGTTCCATGGGCCTCGACGACTTCCTCACCTGCCGCATCCTCGGAACTGAGGTTCACCTCGGCATGTCTCGGAAGCTGTTCGCCGCCTGTGAGCGCCTCCACGAGGAGGACCTCGCGATTGCCCAGCGCACCCCGGAGCTGCGCGCCGAGGACCGGCTGGCCGATGATCCGGAACTCGGTGACGACGCCCAGGAAGAACAGCGACTTACCCAGCGGCGGATCTTCCGCGAGCGGCAGGAGGAAGCTCGCCCCCGGCTGCGCTCCCTGCTCCGCCACGCTTATGCTCGGGGAGGGACAAGCGACTGGAGTGATCTGTTGCGCCGTCCTGAGGAGCCAGAACTAGATCTGGCAGGCGACGAGGGGCTCCTCGAGGCGGCGACGCCGGAGACGTACCTGGCCGTCAGCCGCTACAACCTGCCCCCAGCAGGCGCCTAGCTTTAGGGCTCGCATTCGATCAGGGTGACCTCGAGTCATGTGTCCCAAGTACGGGGAAGCTCCGGGCGAGGCGGTTGGCGCTGTCGCGCTGGGTCCCGACCGGGCCACCAGGGCGCCGAGGACATTAAGGCCATGATGGCCGAATACACCTCCACTGGAACCGCCCTGCCGATGCTGGAAGATTACGACATCGCCGAGCGGACCGCCGACGGCTGGTCGCCCGACGACTCGCTTGTCACGGGGGCAACCGGAGCGCAGCCAGGCGAGCCGGATACAGCCAGTTCTGGTCTCGATGGATGCCGAAAATGCGGGGTCCGCTGGAGTAGGCCGTCGCCGTGGTGGGAGTGGAGAAGGTCTTCGCCCGCGACGCCGCCGGGAGCCGAGCCGCCGACGGCTCAGATATCCTCCCTCGGAGTCTGCCGCTGCACCGGGCCTCAGGCCGTCGTCTGGTCGGGATCGTGCGCACCATAGGGCAGCAACCGCTCAATGACCCCACGCTGAGCACCGCTGCACGGCTCTCTGGGGACACAAGTCACACGTTCGCGATCCGCGACTTGGTGTGAATCGCCCCGGGTTCGGTGGAGACTTGATCTCTTGAGAGGATCGAGTCCATGCCAGGTAAGTCTCCCTATCCCGCCGAGCTGCGCCGCCGGGCGGTACGGATGGTCACCGAAGTGCGACCGGATTACCCGACCGAGTGGGCCACGATCAACGCGGTGGCGACCAAGCTCGGCATCGGCACCGCGGAGACACTGCGCACCTGGGTCCGCCAGGCCCAGATCGATGAGGGCAGCCGGCCGGGCCGCACCAGCGACGAGTCGGCCGAATTGAAGCGGCTGCGCCGGGAGAACGCCGAACTCCGGCGCGCCAACGAGATCCTGAAGGCCGCGTCGGCTTTCTTCGCGGCCGAGCTCGACCGGCCGCACACGCACTCGTGAGCTTCATCGACCAGCACGCCGGCGTGTTCGGTGTCGAGCCGATCTGCCATGTCCTGACCGAGCACGGCCGCCCCATCTCCACCAGCACCTACTACGCCGCCAAGAACCGTCCGCCCTCTGCCCGCGCCCGGCGCGACGCGGAACTGGACGAGCACATCGCGCGCGTCCACGCCGCCAATTACGGCGTCTACGGCGCCCGCAAGGTCTGGCAGCAACTGCAGCGCGAGGGGCACCGGGTGGCCCGCTGCACCGTCGAGCGGCGCATGCGCGCCCTGGGCCTGCAAGGCGCCCGGCGCGGCAAGAAGATCCGCACCACCACCTCCGATCCAGGACACGAGCGCGCGAGCGACCGGCTGCGGCGCGACTTCACCGCCCAGCGGCCGAACGCCGCCTGGGTGGCCGACTTCACCCACGTTTCCGCCTGGTGCGGGGTGGTCTACGTCGCGTTCGTCGTCAACATCTACTCTCGGGCGATCGTCGGCTGGGCCGCCTCGCTCACCAAACAGACCGGCCTGGTGCTGGACGCCCTGGACATGGCCCTGTGGCGGCGAGAGCGCACCGGCCACCCGGTCGGGCCGGGACTGATTCATCACTCGGACGCCGGCAGTCAATACACGTCTTTCCGGTTCACCACCCATCTGCTGACGGCCGGCATCGACGCCTCCATCGGCACGGTCGGCGACGCGCTCGACAACGCCCTGATGGAATCGCAGATCGGCCTGTTCAAGACCGAGCTGATCAAGCCCGGTGGCCCGTGGCACAGCCTTGCCGACGTGGAACTGGCCACCGCCGAATGGGTGGCCTGGTTCAACACCACCCGCCTGCACTCGGCCATCGGACACCTCCCGCCCGAGGAGTTCGAGGCGATCTACTACGCTCAACACCACTCCAACGAAGTCCTAGCAATCAACCGCTGAGGTCTCCATCAAACCCGGGGCGGTTCAGTGCACCTCATTAGCGTCGATGCGGTCGCGGGCATGGGAAGGCCAAGTCCTTGTGGGTGCTTCTGTGCCGAACTCGCGCAGGAACTCCGCCCAGTGTGGCGAACGCGCCAACTGCGGGGACCGGTCCCCATACAATCGACATCGAATTGGACTGTGGGCCATAAGGCTTTAAGACCAATGAGGTGCCGCAATTGTGACGACGTGGACGCAGGAACTGCTCGACGAGGCGCACTCACTGACGCAGGCGAGCAATTACCGGTCAGCTCTGAGCAAGCTGCTGGTGATCCTTGACGTTTATCCGGATCAGCCGGAGGCCCTGAAGCTGGCCAGTAGCCTGGTCCGCCTTGGTTCCGGGCGCATAACGGATGCGGGGCCCGACGAGGCGCTGGAACCGCAGCACCTATTCGACAACCGTCTCAACCCGATCTTCTGCGCATGCGATGCACCAGGGTGCGAAGCTTCCTGGGTGAGCGCTTACCACATGTTGGAGGGCTCTGCTGGGGCGCTGATCCGCAATCCGCTTGGTGCTCGTTGCGAGTCCTGCGAGGTCACCCTCTGCCGGAGGCATCTGCCAGCCGAGAGGTCCGACGGTGTCCTCAACTGCGCGCGCTGCGGCCGTCCACTGGACGCGGCACCTCCACCGAACGGCCGGCAGCGAACCAACCAGACCCCACACCTGAACAAGCGACTGGTGCACGTGATTGTGCTGGTGGAGGGAAGGCGGCCACCGTCGGTTGAGTTTATGGCCGGGTTGTGCAAAAACGTCATGCCTGACGTGTTCGAGGATAGCCCTCGCATCAACGGCTGCAATAAGCGGAAGTTCAAGGGAGACGGATACGACCTCGGCCTGATGTTCGGGCTAGTGGCGGACGAGGCATACCGCACAGACAACTATGACATCCAGATCTATCCCGGCCGGCAGGCCGGATGGCGGGGACAGCGTTGGGTGATCGTCAAGATCTTCGAGAACCGGCCTAAGCATGTCGATCCGGACAACCCCGCAACGCGCGATTGACCGGAGCACACCACTAGGTCGTGTCTTCAAAGTGATCTAGGGATGGGATCATCTCTGGCGTGGTCCGGTGTCATGAGCTGACCGATGAGGACTGGGAGAAGCTGCAGCGGTTTCTCCCATCGGGGCGGATGGACCGCTCGGTGTTTGCTCGCGCGTTCGCGATACGGCATGGCGGGAATGGTCACGGCCGGACATTCCGGCGGGTGTCATAGTGGCTGAAATCGTAGAGTGCGGCATGTACCGACATGGCGCGGCAGCGATCAAGGGCGCTTTTAATCTGTAGGTTCAGGGTTCGAGCCCCTGGCGCCCCACCACTCACACCCCATCTGACCTGCGCATCCTCGCCAGAGGAGCGCCTGCGGCGAGAAGTTGATCTCGCATGGCCGCTCGCGGGCTGCTCTTGGGCACGGCCCGGGCACACGGTAGATCGTTAAGTCGCCGTGCATCGCGTCGGAGTCGCGTGCAGGTCAAGCGACGTCGCTGCCGTGGCCGGGGTTCGGCGAGGTCGTTCAATTGTGCCCCGCAGTCCCGTAAGCCGGCGGTAAGGCCGTGCTCCACGGGCGGCGTTCGTCCAATGGGGCCAGGGGTTCCGTTTCGATCCCAGGTCAGCTAGCGGGCCCGGCGAGTGACCTCTCTCAGGTTCGTAACGAGTCTTCATGGTAGTGCAGTTTGTTGCGGCGGGCCTTGCTCAGTGCCCGGCCGAGCTTGCACAAGCGGGCCGACAGCAGCATCAGCTGTCTCCTCTACGTGCCGTCAGGCGGTGGCGGTTGAATCGCCGAACCGGCACCGACCATGTGGTAGGTCTCGCCTCTGCGTAGATAGGCCCGGCCAGCGCGGTTTATCTACCGGGTGAGTCACCGCCAGGGCAAGCGGATCGCCTCGCGGTGCCCGCCAGCGATGTGGTTGAAGGTGCCGGAGGTCCAATCGACGGCGGTACGTTAGAACAGCATGCGGGGCCCCTGGCCTGAGGGATGTGGTGTGGTGATCGATCGGCTACCAGGGGTTTCTCTAGGGTGTCGGGTCTCTGTCGGACCCACGATCTTGCTGCGACCAGCCGGGCCCTCCGGAGATGAATAGGGTCCACTGCTTCACTACCGCGTGGGAGAAGGGTGATCCGGCAGAGGGCGACACGTGGCACTCGTTCCCTCCTGCGGGCGAATACGACGAGCCGCAACGAAACAACGCATCCTAGGATATCGCCATGGACCTGCCTACCTTCTCGGACCTCGACGACGCAGAGTTCGAGAACTTTTGTCAAGACCTGCTGAGCAGGCTGGGTTTTCAGTACATTAATTGGCGCAAAGGCGCTATCCGTGGAGTGAATGCAGGCGACGATGGGCGGGACATTGAAGCGCTCTACCCTCGCGTGGATCCGGACGGAAATATTTTTTTCGAGCGCTGGTTCATTGAGTGTAAGCACCATGCGAAAGCGGTGTCCGCGGGGCATCTGAACGATTTGCTGGGGGCAGCGCAAGCTAACGGCGTGGATGTTGCCCTGTTCATGGTCAGCGGTTATCTGTCCAACAGTGCTAAGAATCGTCTCGAGCAGTACAACCGGAGCAATAGGCCCGCCTTCCGAATCAAATATTGGGAGGGCCATGATCTGCATGCCCTACTTCAGCGCTCTCACAATGTGGGCAACACGATGGCCACACAATCAACCCCGGAGACTCGTTTCATCGAAGCACTCACCCGCCTCAACCACGAGAACGCGAACGTGCGAGCTGGAGCATTGTCCCTGTTGGAGAGCGTCGGCGACACCACCCCGGAGTGGCGACAGCGGGTGATCGGCAGGGTCTGCCACTATCTACGTCACGGTCACGATGGACGCATCGACGACGACACTCGAAAAGTCGCGCAGAAAATCCTCACCGACCATCTCTCTCCCGGCGGCGAGGGCCAGTTCTGGAGTGACATCCGACTGGAGTTGGCCGGAGCCCATCTGGTCAATCTGGACCTCACCGGGGCCGAGGTCCTGAGTGCCGACTTTACTGGGTGTCGCTTCTCCGGCTATACGCGCTTCAATAGAGTCCGCTTCGGCGACGAGGCCATATACAACGAATCAACCTTCGAAGAAGATGTCGATTTTCACGGGGTTGAATTTGCAGGCCCTGCCGCTTTTGAGCGATGCGCCTTCCGGGACCACGCCTCCTTCGCTTATGCCCGCTTCCAATCGGTGGCCGACTTCAGCTACGCCGCCTTCTCGCATGTCGCCGGGTTCAGTGGCACCACATTCGACAACCAAGCCATCTTTCTTTATACTGTCTTCAAGCGAGATGCCCTTTTTCCTAATGTCCATGTTCACAGCGATGCCATTTTTGCGGGGGTACGCTTCGAGGCAGAAGCTTGCTTCGAGTTGGCGAGGTTTGACGCCGTGGTCAATTTCGCCAATTGCCATGTGGGGATTGATATGGACTTCTCGGTCGAACTGGACGGTCTCTACTCGCCCACGCTACCGCCCGGGTTCCGGTTGATTCGAGATGGGTTCCTGCAGGCCGCAGTCGTCAAGGAGTAGCCTCACCGTGGTAGGTGAGCAAATGTCAATGTGTCCCGCTGGTCTTGGCGAAGCGCTCCGCCAAGACCGCGCGGTTGACCGGGCGGTCAGTACCCGGCGTCGGTGTCACTACCCGCAACTTGCAACCGCTGCGGTCCTTCCCTGCGGCTTGGTCGTGTGATCCGCCCGGCGTGGGCTGGGGG
>NZ_POUA01000393.1 GCF_003236385.1 Spongiactinospora gelatinilytica | reverse complement strand
CCTGGCATGGGTCGTTGACCATCTCGCCGGCATGCGATCTGCTACCGATCACACCGCCCGTCCGGCGGTGCGACCGGTAGGAGGAACCCCCGTGCGCCTGCGTATCGCGTTGACGATGCTCGCGCTGGCCGGGACGTCGCTGGTGACACCCCCCGCCCTCGCGCACTCCGCTCCGGCATCCGGATGCGACCCCCTGGCGGGCACCGAGTGCCTGCTGCCCTTCCCCAACGACTGGTTCACCACCCCCGCCAAGACGCCGACCGGCCGCAGGGTGGCCTTCGACGCGACGGCCATGCCGCGCAACACCGCGGGGACCCCGATCGACCCCGCGCTGTGGAACCTGGCCGACGGGTTCTCGCCCGGTTCCATGCTGCTGGCCCATGTGCCGGGGCTCGACCTCGCCGCGACGGGGGCCGCGCCGGTGACCGACGTGGGGCGCTCGCTGCGCCGGGACGCGCCGATCGTGCTCGTGGACACCCGCACCGGTGAGCGCCTGCCGTACTGGGCCGAGATCGACGCCCAGGCCCCAGGGCCGGACCGCCGGGCGCTGATCGTCCGGCCGGCCCGGAACCTGCGGGAGGGGCACCGCTACGCGGTGGCCCTGCGCGGCCTGAGAGACACGGAGGGCCGCGTTCTGCCCGCCCCCGAGGTGTTCACCCGGCTGGCCGAGCCCGGCCTGCCTGCGGGCGATCCGCTGGCCGCGCGGCAACGGGCGCTGCACCGTACGCTCGCCGAGCTGCGCGCGGCCGGCGTCTCCACCCGGGGCCTGTATCTGGCGTGGGACTTCACCGTGGCGAGTGAGCAGGGCATCGCCGGCCCGGCGCTGCGGATGCGCGATGAGACGCTGCGCGGGCTGGGCGGCCGGTCGCCGCAGTTCACGGTCACCTCGGTCACCGACCTCACCCCCGAGCAGGACCCGCGGGTGGCGCGTGAGGTCACCGGCGAGGTGCTGGTACCGAACTACCTCGACAAGCCGGGCGGCCCGCCCGGATCGAACCTCAACCGCGGCCCCGACGGGCTGCCCCGCCCGCTCGGCGACTCCGTGCGGGCCGGCTTCACCTGCGTGATCCCGAGGTCGGCCGCCGCCCGGCGTCCGGCGCCGCCCGCCCTGTACGGCCACGGCCTGCTCGGCAGGGACGCCGAGGTCCGCGCGGGCCATGTCCGGGCGATGGCGGCCGAGCACCGCATGCTGTTCTGCGCCACCCGGTGGATCGGCATGTCGGAGGAGGACATCCCGCACGTGGCGGCGGTGTTCGGCGATCTCAGTACGTTCGGCACCGTGCCCGACCGGCTCCAGCAGAGCCTGCTCGGCTTCATCGCGCTGGGCAGGGCCATGGTCACCCCGGACGGCCTCGCCGGGCATCCCGCGTTCCAGGACGAGCGGGGCAGGCCGCTGATCGACCACGGGGCGGCGCTCGCCTACGACGGCAACAGCCAGGGCGGCATCGCCGGGGGCGCGCTGGTCGCGCTCTCCCCCGACGTGCGCAACGCGGTGCTCGGCGTGACCGGGATGAACTACTCCACGCTGCTCGACCGCAGCGTGGCCTTCGCGCCCTTCCGGCCGATGATGGACCGCTCCTACCCCGACCGGCTCACCCAGCAGGTCTGCTTCGCGCTGATGCAGATGCTGTGGGACCGCGCCGAGACCAACGGCTACGCCCACCACCTCGGCGGCGACCCGCTGCCCGGTACGCCCCGCCACCGGGTGCTCATGCACGTGGCCTTCGGCGACCACCAGGTCGCCACGGTGACCGCCGAGGTGGCGGCGCGGACGATCGGGGCGAAGATCCACCGGCCCGCCGTCGCCGCCGGACGCAGCCCGGACGTCGCGCCGTACTGGGGGATCGGGTCGCTGCCGCGCGGGCCGTACCGGGGCTCGGCCCTGGTCGTCTGGGACAGCGGCACCCCCGCGCCGCCGGCCACCAACATCCCGCCGAGCGGCCCCGAGTACGGCCGCGACCCCCATTCGGACCCGCGCAACGATCGTGAGGCGCGGGTCCAGAAGGGTCACTTCCTCAGGCTCGGGGCGGTCGTCGACGTCTGCGGCGGCGAGCCCTGCGCGGCGGACCCGCTCCCCTGATCGCGCCCCCGCTGGGGCAGGCGGTAGGCCCACTGCCAGACCAGCTCCAGCGGGCCCCGGCCTGCGAAGCGCAGCCACAGCGTGGACGAGACCATGAACAGCGCGCAGATCCCGGCCCACGCGCCGACCACCCACCACGGGCGCAGGTCGGCGAACCTGGCGGCCAGGCCGAACCCCCAGCCATAGCAGATCACCGAGGCCACCAGGTTCTGGAGCACGTAGCAGGACAGCGCGGTGCGGCCGACGCCGGTCAGGCCCCTCCTGAGCCGCCCGGCCGTACCGCGCATCCGGGAGACGAGGGTGGTGACCAGCCCGAGCAGCCCGAGGGCGACGAACGGCGGCAGCATGTAGCGGTCCACGAAGAACCAGGCGGGCCCGGCGAACGCGGTGACCGCGTTGAGCGGCAGCGCCACGCCGAGCCCGATGACCATGAGGCGGACGCGCAGCCGCGAACCGCGCGCCGAGGTCTCGAAGACGCCCGCCCGGGTGAGCCGCGAACCGGCCAGGAACAGCACCGTGGCCATCGGGACGATGAAGATCGACTCGATCCGGTAGATCGGCATGAGCTGAAGCCGGGCGATGACCTGGTCGAGCCAGGACCCCTCGGTGTAGACCGGCGTGACCGGCCCGCCGACCTGGAGATCGACGGTGAGCAGGACGTACGTGATCAGCGCCGCCGCGGCCGCGTGCAGGGCGCCCAGCGCGATCATCCAGGCTCGTACCGCCCGGTCGCTCCGCCCGATCAGGTAGGCCACCAGCATCGACGTGACCGCGTACCCCATCAGCACGTCGAACTCGAAGATCAGCATGTAGTGCAGCAGCCCTTCGGCGAACAGCAACGCCGCCCGCCACAGGTACCAGCCGGGCCAGCGGACACCACGCCGCAGCGCGGAACGGTACTGAAGTTCCAGGCCCACGCCGAAGAGCAGGGTGAGCAACCCGAGGAACTTCCCGTTGGCCAGGAACCGCAGGAAGGTCTCCACCGGCTCCGTGCCGGCCCCGACCCCCGCGCCGGGCCCGCCCGGGGCGGTGAACAACCAGATGTTGGTGCCCAGCGTGCCCATGATCGCCACGCCGCGTAGGACGTCGAGTGCCTCGATTCGCCTCATACCCCAAGCGTCGCCGCGCCATCCGCCCGCCACATCGTCGCGCCGAGCCATTTACGGCCTACACAGATAGATGTACGCCGCGCATCCAAAGTCGGACCGCGCCCGCCACCGAAGTATGTACGGCCCGGATGAGAGAAGGACGCCATAACGTTTCCGCTTCTTTCAACGACCCTTCTGGCATTACCGAAGCATCGCGCGATCGTGAAGTGATGACGCAACTTCCCCGGAACCGCCCTCCCAGGCGGGGTCGCTGCTGCGGGCGCCGTTGGAGGTGATCCGGCACCTCAGGGCGAGCCGGTGCTGCTCGCCGGGATGGGCACGGGCATCCTGCTGACGATCATCGCGCTCTTCGTTCCGGAACAGGGCAGGCCCTATGCCTGGACCATCGCGGGAATGATGTTCCTGCTCTGTGTCGTCCGCATGCTCTCCTCCGCGAAAGGAAACCCCATTCATCGCCGCCGAAATCGGAAAACTCCGGTAAGGGCCGCAACATCACGGACCTGGGCGGCCGGACCACAACGCGCCGGGCGCGTCTTGAGGCGCTTCATCTCAACGTGCTGAGATCCAGGCGGAGGCGCGGATGGCGGAGCGGCCCGGGAGCGAGGCGGTGGCCCTTCTCGCGGTGCTGCGCCGGGGGGCCGGGCAGGCCCTTCACGCGCGATGTGACGCTGATCCGGCAGCGCCATCTGGCCCGTGGTCCCGCGGCCGATGAGCTGGGATCGGAGGTGACCGCGTTCTTCGAGGAGTGGACCGAGTTCCAGGAGACGATGGCCCCGGACCCGATGGCCGGGCTGGACACGCTGAGCTGAGACGCGGGCGTCAGCGGCGGTGTACTTCGGGCGCGCGGGACAGCGGCCACAGCGGGATGTCCGCGCCGAATGCCGTCGCCTGACCCCGCAGCGCCAGGAACTCCGGGTCCGACCGCACGGTTCCCGCGCCCTCGCAGCCGGTCATGTAGGCGTCGAGGAACGCGGCGACGGCCGGGGCGGGGACGGTGCCCCCCGGTGGGGCGAGGCAGATCAGTAGCATCCCCCGCACCCGGGGCAGGCCGGGCGCGAGCGCCGGCTGGAAGTAGGCCAGCGGAAGCAGCGACCATCCGGTCCTTTCGTACATCCGCAGCCGGGCGACCGGGTCGCCGAACGGCGTCACCGGGTGCAGGCCAGGGTCCTCGACCTCGGCGAGCACGGCCACGGGCCGCTGCCTGGGGACCCAGTTCCGGCGGATGTGGGCGATCAGCGCGGAACCCAGCCCCCTGCCTCGCGCCTGCGCGCGGGTGGCGAGGTAGTCCAGTAGCAGGATGCCGCTCGCTTGGTAGTGGCCGCCCAGCGCGCCGGCCGCGGGCTCGCCGTCGACCAGCGCGATCGTGCCGAGAGCGCCGGAGGCGGGGGCGCGGTAGTAGGACAGAGCCGCGTCCAGGCCGACCAGCTCGGCGGGCGGGAACGACGGGGCCAGCACGGTGTCGTAGAAGCGGCGGAACAGCTCCTCGTCGGTGTCCGCGCACTCCACCAGCACCGGCCCGTTCTCCACCGGCCCGCTCTCAGCGGTCATGCGGCCATCATCACGGCCCGCCCCCGCCCGCCACAAGCACCGCGGGGGGCGGGTCACTTCCCGATGAAGTGCATGACGTGCTTGACGCGGGTGTAGTCGTGCAGCCCGAAGACCGACAGGTCCTTGCCGTAGCCGGAGTGCTTGAAGCCGCCGTGCGGCATCTCCGAGACGAACGAGATGTGCGTGTTGACCCAGACCACGCCGAAATCGAGGCGGTTGGACACCCGCATGGCGCGCCCGTGGTCGGACGTCCACACCGAACTGGCCAGGCCGTACCGGACACCGTTGGCCTTGGCGAGGGCGTCGGCCTCGTCGGTGAAGGTCTGGACGGTGATGACCGGGCCGAAGATCTCGTTCTGGATCATCTCGTCGTCCTGGCGCAGGCCGTCCACGACGGTGGGGGCGAAGAAGTAGCCGACCTCGCCGATCCGCTCGCCGCCGGCGACGATCTCGGCGTGCGCGGGGACCCGGCTGATGAAGCCCGTCACGCGGGCGAGCTGGTCGGCGTTGTTGAGCGGCCCGTACAGCGCGTCCTCGTCGGCGAGGTCCCCGGTGCGGGTGGCCGCCGCGGCGGCGGCCAGCGCGGCGGTGAACTCCTCGTGGGCGCTCTCCTGCACCAGCACCCGGCAGGCGGCCGTGCAGTCCTGGCCCGCGTTGTAGAAACCGGCCTCGGCGATGGCGGCGGCGGTGGCCTTGATGTCCTTGACGTCGTCGAACACGATCACCGGGGCCTTGCCGCCCAGCTCCAGGTGGACCCGCTTGAGGTCGTCGGCGGCGGACTTGGCCACCTGCACGCCCGCGCCCACCGACCCTGTGATGGCGACCATCTGCGCGGCCGGGTGCCCGACCACCAGCGCGCCGGTCTCCCGGTCGCCCGCGACCACGTTGAACACGCCGGGCGGCAGGATCTCGCCACAGATCTCGGCCAGCTTCAGCGTGGCGGCCGGGGTGGTGTCGGACGGCTTGAGCACGATCGTGTTGCCCGCGGCGAGCGCGGGCGCGATCTTCCACACCGCCATCATCAGCGGGTAGTTCCAGGGCGTCACCTGGCCGACGACGCCGATCGGCTCGTGCCGGACGATCGAGGTGTGGCCGGCCAGGAACTCCCCGGAGGTCGGACCGGCGAGGGTCCGTGCGGCCCCGGCGAAGAAGCGGAAGTGATCGGCGGCCGGGGGGATCTCGTCCTCGGCCATCCGGACGCGCGGCTTGCCGGTGTTGCGGCACTCGGCCTCCACCAGCTCATCGGTCCTGGTCTCGATCGCGTCGGCGATCCGCAGCAGCAGCGCGGCCCGCTCGCCGGGGGTGGTCCGGCCCCAGGTCTCGAACGCCGCGGCGGCCGCCGCGTAGGCGGCGTCCACGTCGGCGGGCCCGGAGATCGGCGCCCTGAGGTAGACCTCGCCGGTGCAGGGGTCGATCACGTCGGAGTACCGGCCGCTCGCGGCCTCGACGAACACGCCGTCGACGAAGTTGTGCAGCGGCTGCGGGCGGATGGTCACGGGCCGACCTCCTCTGATCTGCGGTTTTGCCAGAACGCTGTCCGAACAAAGGGTACTCGACGCGGGATTTCGTGGCGAAAACCGGTAATCGCCACGGATTCGCTTGACACGCCCGGCGTACCTGACAGCATGGCGCAGCAGGGGCGCGACGTTCCGCGCACCCGCAGGACCCACCCCCGCAGGAAGGGAGCAGGCCCCGCATGGCGACGCCGCCCAAGGCCATCGTCCTCGACGACATCTCCAAGCAGATCATCGAGGAGCTGCAGCGGGACGGCCGCAAGCCGTACGCGGCGATCGCCAAGGCGGTGGGCCTGTCCGAGGCCGCGGTACGCCAGCGCGTGCAGCGCCTCCTGGACGCGGGCGTGATGCAGATCGTCGCCGTCACCGACCCCTTGACCCTCGGCTTCCCCCGCCGCGCCATGATCGGCGTCAACTGTGAGGGGGACCTGACCGCCGTGGCCGACGAGCTGGCGGTCATCGAGGAGATCAACTACGTGGTGCTGACCGCGGGGTCGCTGGACCTGATGGCCGAGGTGGTCTGCGGCAGCGACCAGCACCTGCTGGACATTCTCGGCAAGATCAGGGCGATCTCCGCGGTGCGCGCGACCGAGACGTTCGTCTACCTCAAGCTGCACAAGCAGACCTACTCCTGGGGCACGCGCTGAGGAGTATCACCCGCGCGCCGCGGGGAACAGTCATGGGGTGACCAGCGACGGCGGCGAGACACCAGACCCCCGGGAGGGCCGCGAGCCACACGACGCGGGCGGCGAGCCCGCC
>NZ_POUA01000392.1 GCF_003236385.1 Spongiactinospora gelatinilytica | reverse complement strand
GCCCCCCGGCGGGGCGTCCCCCCACTCCGCGATACAAGGGATCATTTTCTGCGAAGTAGGATGTCCACCGTAAAAGGGGTGGAAATACGTGGGGCATGTGGCCGAAGAACAACTCCTGGGACCGTTACTGCTCGCGCGCAGCGCCATCGACAGATCGGCGTTGCAGCGCGACGACGCCGAATGGCTGGACCGGGCCTGGGGTGACACCGCCACCCGCGTACTGATCATCGAAGGGGGACGCACGCTCGTCCGCCGTACCGGGGACGACACGGAGATCGTCTACTTCTCCCCGCACGAGAGCCCGCCGGGCGCGCGTTACCTGCTCGGCGTCGATTCGCGGCAGATCGCCTACTTCGCGGTGGCCGCGCCGCTGCCCGGGGTGGCGTCCCGCGGCGTCGATCACGCCGATGCCCGGCAGATCCGCACGCTGCCGCCGCTCGGCGCCGGCGACCTGGAGGACGGCCTGGCCGTGCCCGCGGGCCTGCGCCAGGTGGGCATGCTGCTCGGCGACCGCGACGCGGGCCTGATGGTCTACGCGGTGGCGCTGGAGGCGTGGCACGCGACCCACGAGTTCTGCCCGCGCTGTGGCGGCCGTACGGAGGTCAGGGCGGGCGGTCACGTACGCGTCTGCCCGGCCGACGGCAGTCAGCACTTCCCGCGCGTGGACCCGGCGGTGATCATGCTGGTCCACGACGAGGACGACCGCTGCCTGCTCGCCAGGGGGCCGCAGTGGCCCGAAGGGCGGTTCTCGGTGCTGGCGGGGTTCGTGGAGCCGGGGGAGTCGCTGGAGCACGCCGTGATCCGCGAGGTCGCGGAGGAGGTGGGCGTGCCGGTCAGCGGGCCTCGGTACCTGGGCAGCCAGCCGTGGCCGTTCCCGCGCAGCCTGATGCTCGGGTTCTTCGCGCGGGCCGTCGCGACCGAGATCACCCTCGATCCTCAGGAGATCGCCGAGGCGCGGTGGTACAGTCGCGCCCAGCTCGCCGCCGCGCTGCGTACCGGTGAGGTACGGCTGCCGCCCGAGGTCTCGATCGCGCGCCGCCTCATCGAGACCTGGTACGGCGAACGGCTCACCGGCGACTGGTGATGACCTTGAAGTCGGTGCCGGTCAGGCCGTGATGGCGGCCATCCGGGCCTTGACATCGATGACCGAGGGGTTGGTCATCGTCGTACCGTCCTCGAAGAGCACGGTAGGAACGGTCATATTGCCGTTGTTGACACTCATCACGAGCTCCGCGCCCTTCGGGTCGCGCTCGATGTCGATCTCTTGGTAACTGATCCCCTCACGCGTGAGCTGGCCCTTGAGCCGTCGGCAGGGACCGCACCAGCTCGTCGTGTAGACTGTGAGCGCCATTCCGGAGATTCCCTTCGTTTAGTGGAGCCTCGGGGGGTGGAAGATCGGCCGTCCATTGGCAACAAGCGGAGGGTCCTTCATCTTCCCGGATCATGTCATCTCGCGGACGGCCTGAGCACTCCGGCGATCCACGCGTACACCTGCTTGGAGACCGACGCGTCGCCGTACAGGGCCGAGGAGTGCCGGGCGCCGGGGATCACGCGGACCGTCATCGGCACGCCGACCTGCCGCAACTGCTCCTGAAGCAACTGGCTGTGCAGCGGCGGCACGAACTCCCCGCGCGAGTGGATCGCCAGCATGGGCGCGTCGCCGCGGCTCGCCTGCCACGGCACCTCCATGCTCGCCCAGATCTTCTCGCACAGGCCGTACGGCTGACAGCCCCCGGCCAACTGGATCGCCGCCTGCCGCAGCTTGCGCCCGTGGAGGCTGACGGCCTCGGCCGCGCCGTCCGCGAACGCGGTCAGCGGCGAGATCACCGGGGACATGCCGACGACGCCCTTCAGGCCCGTCTGGCCGTTCTTGTAGGTGCCCACCGCGGCGGCGATGTGCCCGCCCGCCGAGAAGCCGACGATGGCGTAGTTGGCCGCGTCGAAGGAGTAGCGGGCGGCGTACCGCTTGGCGGCGGCGATGGCGGCGAGGAGGTCGTCCCGCTGGGCGGGCCAGGTGGCCTGGCCGGACAGCCGGTAGTTGACGTTGAAGACGGTGTAACCCTGCGCCACGAAGCCCCGCGCGATGGCGGTCGTGGACCTTTTGTCCCCGGAGGACCACCAGCCGCCGTGAAGTACGAACACGCCGGGCCTGCGGCCCTGGCCGGGCAGCCAGGAGACGTCCATCCGCTGGCGGTGGTGCCTGCCGTACGCGACGGTCTTGGTCAGCGCGTCGGGGACCTCGGGGTACACCGTCGGCGTGTACGCGGGCGGGGCCGTCGGCTCCGCCTGCTCCTCCGACACCGGCGGGGGCGGCGGCACCGGACGGGACGCCTGCGCCGCGGCCGGCGCCAGGACGGTCGGGAACACTGCTGCGGCCAGAGCGAGCGCACCCACAGTCACTACGGTCCGCACAGATCTCATCCTTCCCTGGGCATGGTCGCCAACATTCTGGGGTAGATCCCTTGGTTTTCGCATCTTGCCTGCATTGCGGGTTATCCACAGGCGTGCCCGAAGCGGAGCGAGGTGCGGCCGGCGGCTGAAAGGATGGTCGCGGCAAACCTGTTCGACGCGCGTAAGGAGATCGCGTGGAGCCCTATGACGTTCTGGATGGCCTCGACCCCGAGCAGCGCGCGGTCGCCGAGGCCACGCGGGGTCCTGTGTGCGTCCTGGCGGGGGCCGGCACGGGCAAGACCCGCGCGATCACGCATCGCATCGCCTACGCCGTGCACAGCGGCGTGGTCGAGCCGCAGGCGGTCCTGGCGGTGACGTTCACCACCCGCGCGGCGGGGGAGCTGCGGCAGCGGCTGCGCGCGCTCGGCACGCCGGGCGTGCAGGCCCGCACCTTCCACGCCGCGGCGCTGCGCCAGCTCACCTACTTCTGGCCCAGGGTGATCGGCGGCGACCCGCCGTCCATCATCGAGTCCAAGCTGCCGGTGCTGATCGAGGCGTGCCGCCGGGTCAGGCGCAATCCCGACCGGGCGGAGCTGCGCGACATCGCCTCGGAGATCGAGTGGGCCAAGGTCACCCAGGTCGCCGCCGACGACTACGCGGCGGCGGCCAAGAAGGCCGGCCGCACCCCGCCGATCCCCGGCGAAGAGGTGGCGCGCCTCTATGAGGCTTACGAGCAGATCCGCCGCGAGCGGCACCTGGTCGACTTCGAGACGATCCTGGAGCTGACCGCGGCGGTGATGACCGAGCACCAGGAGGTCGCCGCCCAGATCCGGCAGCAGTACCGCTACTTCGTGGTCGACGAGTACCAAGACGTCAACCCGCTCCAGAAGTTGCTGCTGGACACCTGGCTCGGCGGGCGCGACGACCTGTGCGTGGTCGGCGACCCCAACCAGACGATCTACTCCTTCACCGGCGCCACCCCGCGTTACCTCACGGGCTTCACGGTCGAGCACCCCGGCGCGTCGGTGATCAAGCTGGTCCGTGACTACCGCTCGACACCGCAGGTGGTCGGGCTGGCCAACAAGGTGCTGGAGAAGGCCCGGTCACCGCACCGGCTGGAGCTGATCGCCCAGCGTCCCGAGGGGCCGGTGCCGGTGTTCGCCGAGTTCGACGACGAGCCCGCCGAGGCCGAAGGCGTGGCCAAGGCGGTCCGCAAGCTGATCGACTCCGGGGTGTCCGCGCGCGAGATCGCCGTGCTGTTCCGGATCAACGCCCAGTCCGAGGCGTATGAGCAGGCGTTCACCACCGCGGGCGTGCCCTACCTGGTGCGCGGCGCGGAGCGCTTCTTCGAGCGCCCCGAGGTGCGCGAGGCCGTCGTCCTGCTGCGCGGGGCCGCGCGCTCGGCCGCGGCCGACGACCCGCTCGCGCCGACCGTCCACCACATCCTGGGCGGCAAGGGGTTCACCCCGCAGCCGCCCGACGGCGGCCGGGCCCGTGAGCGCTGGGAGTCGCTGAAGGCCCTGGCCGAGCTGGCCGAGGACATGGCGGCCCGGGGCGCCGACCTGCCCGCGTTCGTGGCCGAGCTGGAGCGGCGGGCCGCCGAGCAGCACGCGCCGCCGATCGAAGGGGTGACGTTCGCCTCCCTGCACTCGGCCAAGGGCCTGGAGTGGGACGCGGTGTTCCTGGTCGGGCTCACCGACGGCATGATGCCGATCGTCTACGCCGAGACGCCCGACCAGGTTGAGGAGGAGCGCCGGCTGCTCTACGTCGGGGTGACCCGTGCCCGCGCCTATCTGCACCTGTCCTGGGCGCTGGCCCGCACGGCGGGCGGGCGCAAGAGCCGCCGCCCGTCCCGCTTTCTGGACGGGCTGACCGGCCGCCCCGTCGCCCCGCCCCGCACCGCCTCCTCCGGCCGCGACCGCCGTGCCGCGGCGGCCCCCGTGAGCTGCCGGATCTGCGCCAAGACTCTGGTCACCGGGGCGGAACAGAAGCTCGGCCGGTGCACCACCTGCCCGTCCGACTATGACGAGGCGCTGCTGGAGAAGCTGAAGACGTGGCGCAGCGCCACGGCCAAGGAGGCCAAGGTTCCCGCTTACGTGGTCTTCACGGACGTCACGTTGCAGGCCATCGCGGAGCGCGTCCCCACGTCCGAGGCCGATCTGCTGATGATCCCGGGTATTGGGCAGGTCAAACTGGACAGGTACGGTGAGATGGTTCTCGCGCTGTGTCGCGCGGCGGGCGGCGAGGCGGACGAACAGCACTCACACGGTGAGTACGGCGAGCATGTTGAGCTTTTCGAGCAGGATGGGTAGGGAAGCGGCGCGGTGAACGAGGCCCTCAAGGAGCTGCTCGACCTGCTCGACCTGGAACAGATCGAGCTCAACATCTTCCGCGGCCGCAGCCCCCGGGAGCGCATCCAGCGCGTGTTCGGCGGGCAGGTCGCCGCCCAGGCGCTGGTCGCGGCCGGCCGTACGGTCCCGCCCGAACGGCAGGTGCACTCGCTGCACGCCTACTTCATCAGGCCGGGCGACCCCTCGGTGCCGATCGTCTACGAGGTCGATCGCCAGCGCGACGGCCGGTCCTTCACCACCCGCCGGGTGGTGGCCATCCAGCACGGCAGGCCGATCTTCACCTTGTCGGCCTCCTTCCACCTCCACGAGGAGGGCATCGCCCACCAGGCGGCGCCGATGCCGGCCGTGCCCCGGCCGGAGGGCCTGCCGCCCGTCCTCGACCACCTGCGCGCGCAGTTCGGCGACGTCGACGAGCTGCGCGAGGGGCTGTCCGCGCCGCGCCCGGTCGACGCCCGCTACGTCACCCCGCTGACCTGGGAGGCGCACCGCGATCCCGCGCTGATCTCCTCCGAGACCCAGGTGTGGTTGCGCTACGACGCCGACCTGCCCGACGACCCGCTGCTGCACATCGTGCTCGCCGCCTACGCCTCCGACTACACGCTGGTCGACACGGTCCTGCTCGCGCACGGCCTCGCCTGGGGTGTGTCGCCCATCATGGGCGCCTCGCTCGACCACGCGATGTGGTTCCACCGGCCGTTCCGCGCCGACGAGTGGCTGCTGTACGCGCAGGAGTCGCCCTGGTCCGGCTCGGCCCGCGGCCTGGCCCGCGGACAGATGTTCACCGCCTCCGGTGATCTCGTGGTGTCGGTGGTACAGGAGTGCATGATCCGCCTGACCGACACGTAAAACTGCAGGTAGAAAATGTGTTGCCGGGTCGCGGTGCTGGGGTTTAGGGTCATGGACATGCGAGTCGGACGCTCCTGTCCGGCCGACTTCACCCGATAGTGAAGCAGATCTGAGAGCGGAGGTGAGTCCCCGGTGATTATCAACGAGACGCCATCGGTGTGGCTCGCGTCCGCACGCCGCTGCGATGTCGTGTTCCTCGGCGCCCCGATCACCGGGCTGCTCGCTGATGGGCCGGCAAGAGCGCGACGGCAGAATTCTGCCCACTTGGCCATGCCCGTCCGCAGTGGATTCAAGGGCGCCGCAATGGGCGGCTACCTGCCCACCGTCAAGGGCGCCCCGGTCTTCATGACCGTCCGTGAACAGCGGCAGACCAAGCACGACGACCCGTTCGCCAATGGTGGCCTGCGTGGTTCGCATCCCTGGAGAGATCCGGTCACGACCTGACCGGCTGAAGACCTCCAGGGCCGCGGATCCGCAGACAGGATCCGCGGCCTTAGTTATTTCCGCAGCCCGTCCACCTCAAGAGGTACAGCCCAAGAAGATCAACACGACTTTCAGAGAGGTGACCCTGATGCGGGCCAAGCCGATCATGGACCTGATCGACGAAGCCGACATCCCATGTCGTTCCGACCCCGACCTGTGGTTCGCCGAGTCCCCGGAGGACGTCGAGTTCGCCAAGGCGCTCTGCGGAGGCTGCCCCATCCAGAAGACCTGCCTGGCCCGCGCGCTCGAACGCGCCGAGCCCTGGGGCGTCTGGGGCGGCGAGCTGATCCTGCGCGGCACCATCGTCCCGCGCAAGCGGCCCCGCGGTCGCCCGCGCAAGACCCCGGTCGCAGCCTGACCCTTCCCGCGAGTTCATCATCACCACGAAAGGACCACCGAAATGAGCGGCTTCACCGGACGGAGCAACGAGATCCCCTCGATGTATGAAGATTTGGTGCGTGACCGAATACGGTCCCTCCACCAGGAGGCCGAGGAGCAACGCATGATCCGCCAGGTGATCCGCGTCCGCCGCGCCCGCCGCGACGCGGAACGCGCCTCCGCCCGCCTCCGCCACGCCCTGCTCCGCCTGGGCTGACCCAGGCACTCTCCATAACCAGCACCACCTACCACCGGCCGGGTGAGGTCCCACCTCACCCGGCCGCCGCGTCTCCGAACTCCTTCTCATCGGATATCCGACACCGGCATTCCTCGCCCATGCCGAAGCACTCCTCAAGCAAGCCCTTATACCCACCGCCCGGCCTTCTTCCCCGAGAGCCCCAATCGCCTCTATACGATTCTTCTCTTTCTTGCGCGGCACACTTTCCACCCACCGCCACACCGCTCCTCAGCATGCCCTTATGCCCGCCGTCCGGGCTTCTTCTCCGAGGACCCCAATCGCCTCTATACGATCCTTCTTCTTTTTGCGCGGCACACTTTCCACTCGCCGCCACGCCGCTCCTCACCATGTCCTGCCCCCGTCC
>NZ_POUA01000391.1 GCF_003236385.1 Spongiactinospora gelatinilytica | reverse complement strand
ACCCCGGCCCGGCGCCCGGTCCGGGGGAGCAGTACGGCGAAACGGCCGAGCCGCCGACACCACCAGAACCCACCACCACACCCGGCGTCCGGTTCCGGCGGGATATTTCCGACTCAGACCTGAATTCTGTGCATATTGACCACTCATTAATAGCGCGACACCCAGGGCAGTATATCTAAGGCCACTAACCTGTTTGGGATGATACGCGAGGCTTGCAAAACAACATACTCGCGCTAGGATCGCGACATGAGTGCGAGACTGCGCGTGGCCATAGCCTCATATGGCCCAAATCAGTTCGCCCTGATTTCCACCACCCTCGCCGCATTCGGCCACGAGCCGGCCGTCTACCTCATGAGCCGGTCAATGCGGCCGAACAGTCCGCCGGAATCCGACGTCTTCGACGGAATAACCGCGACGATCTCCGCCATACCTGCCGGAATAGGGCTCCTCCTGCCCAGCGGGCCCGCAGACCTCCACCCGATGATGGGCGGCTTCGCCGTCGACCTGCTGGTCGTCTTCGGCTTCAACTGGCGCATTCCGGCCGACGTGATCTCCGCACCACGATTCGGCACCCTGAACATTCACCCCTCCCTGCTACCGCGCTATCGTGGCCCGTCCCCCATTCCCTGGGCGATTCGCAATGGCGACAAGGAGCTGGGGGTGACGATCCACCGCATGACCGAAACGATGGACGGAGGGCCGATCCTCACCCAAGGGTCGGTGGGCGACCTTCCGGAGGTCGTTTCCCACGCCGATACCTGGCGCATGCTCGAATCCGGCCTTCCTGCGCTGCTCAGTGACGCGATCTCCCGGGTGCTGAAAGGAGACGAGGGCGTCCCGCAACGGGAAGAGGCGGTGAGCCATGCGCCTTTCCCACCGGCTGAATGGAATCAGCTCTCCTGGGATCAGAGCCGGCGGGACGCGCACAACCAGATCCGCGTCTTCCGCTTCCTGCACGGATCGGCCGGTCCGGTGGTGGAACTGGACGGACGACGGATCCAGATTCTCAGGACCAGCCTGAGTGAGCGGCGTGGACCTGTCGTCCAGTGTGCGGACGGCCCGCTCTGGATCAGCGATCACGCGCCCGCCTGAATTCACGTCGCCGCCAGCGACTCGAAGTGCCTTCGCGCCTCCGCCGCACGGAGGTCGGTGAAGGCGGCCAGGAGTTCAAGTCCGCGTACCGCGAGGGACCGGGCCTCCACGGGACGGCCCAGGCCGATCTCGCAGTCCACGAGGTTGCGCAACGCCAGCGCGGCGAGCCACTTGTCGCCCACCGCCTCGTGCATGCGAAGCGCCTGGAGGTGGAAGGCCGCGGCCTCCTCGAAGTTCCGCAGGGCCTGGTGGACCTCGCCGGTGCAGTCGAGAGCCATGGCCTCACGGCTGGTGTCGCCGATCTGCCGCTGCAACGAGGCCGCTACCACGCAGCACTCCATCGCCTTCTCCAGCGCCCCGGAGGCCAGGTGGACGCGGGCCGCCTCGATCTGCCAGAAGCCTTCCTGCATGCGGTTGCCGTCCTCCTCAGCGATCCCGAGAGCACCGTTTATCGCACTCGCGGCCGCGGCGAGGTCGCCGCTCAACCGCCGCGCCCAGGCGATCAGCCACAGTGAGTTCCCCCGCATGGCGGGGTCGTTGAGCCGGGCGAAGACCTCGGGAAGGGGACTGAGGATGGCCAGGGCGCGTTCGGCGGCATCGGCCTCCAGGTGCGCCTCGGCGAGGTTGGAGAGCGCCAGAGACTCCCACCGCAGATCCGCCAGCTCCGAAAAGCCCGTCGCGGCCCGCTGGAAGTAGGAGGCCGCGTCATCCAGTTCCCTGGTGCGCAGGCAGACCAGTCCGAGCAGGTTCAGCGATTCGCAGACCGCGCGGGCATCTCCCAGATCCTCCCTGATCAGAAGGGCGTTGTGGAACTCGTCGCGCGCCTCGGTGAGTGATCGCCTCCTGAACAGGTAGCGGCCTCGGTTGGTCAGCGCGCTCGCGTGCCGCGCAGGGTCGTCGAGGGCGCGCGCGGCCGTGACGGCCACCTCGCCCAGAAGCGCCCAGTCGTCGAAGGTGAAGTAGTGCATGTGGATCGGGCTCGCCGCCATGGCGAGACACCACGCGCTGTCGAACTCCTCGCGCTCCAGCGCCGCCCTGGCGGTCGCGACGATGTTGCCCCGCTCGACCTCGAACCACTCGTAGGCCGCCAGGGAGTTCGCGAACTGCAGTGGCGCGGGGACCTCGGTCTCCTGGATGGAGAGCCGGATCTCATCCCCCGGCGCCAGCCACTTCACGGCCTGTTCGAGCGTCAACGCGTACCACGCCGCCAACCGGCGAATCGCCGCACTTGCAGTGGGTCGCGGATCGGTGGCCTGCGCCTCGGCGACCGCGTATGCCTTCAGCAGGTCGTGCAACCGGAACCTGCCAGGCGTCGGCACTTCGACCATGAAGGCACCGACCAGGAGGTCGAGGGCGTGCCGCGTCACCCGGACCGGCGCCCCGGCGAGCGCCGCCGCCGCGGTGAGGCCGACGTCCGCGCCGGGATTCACGCCGAGCAGCCGGAAAGTCCGGGCGGCGTCCTCGGGGAGCGCCCGGTACGACCACGCGAACACCGTGCGGACGGCCTCGGACGCCGAGTCGTCGCTCAGGCTCAGCGTCTCCCACAGAAGTGAATCATCCTTGAGATCGTCGATGAGCTCGGTGAGCAGCATCATCGGCCGGGACACGGCCCGCTCCGCGGCGATCCTCAGGGCGAGCGGCAATCGCGCGCACAGATTCACCAGTTCCAGGAGATCCGCCTCGCCGTCCTCTCTCCAGCCATGACTAATGGTCTTGAGGAGTGCCAGCGCGTCACCCTCCTGGAAGATGTCCAGGTGGATGCGTTTCGCACCGTCCCTGACCGCCAATGCGGGCAATGCGCTGCGACTGGTGATGATGACGAGCGGACCCGCCGAACCGGGCAACAGCGGCCGCACCTGAGTGCTTGAGACGGCGTTGTCCAGCAGAAAGAGGATCTTCCGATTCGCCGTGACGCTCCGGAAGGCGGCGGATCGGTCCTCGACGTCGGCGGGGATCTCGCCGCCGGGAACCCCCAGTGCGCGGAGCATCCGATCTAATACCGAAGAGGGGGAAAGCGGCGGCCCGTCATCGTAGCCGCGCAGGTTGACGTACAGGTCGCCCGCTGTGAAGTGCGCCCGGATCGAGTGCGCCAAACGGAGGGCCAGCGCGGTCTTGCCCACGCCGGGAGAGCCGGAGATCACGATGACCTTCGCCGCGCCCTGATCAGTGCCGTCCTGTGTGTCCAGGAGGGCCGTCAGTGCGCTCAGTTCATCGGCACGGTTGACGAAATGGGATACATCGCCGGGAAGCTGCCGGGGCACGTTGTTCTCTTGCTCGCCGGAGCCGTCCCGGTAGATGCGGATTCCGCCGGTAACGTTCCGGGCCTGAATAATGGGGCCGCTGACGTCGCTCAGGTCGGCCCGGTTCTCATGTTCTTCCGCCACTGCCGTGCCTCACGAACGGATCGGGCCGGGTCGGCCCATGATCCGGAGATAACCATCGGCGATGGACCGGTGAGCCGGGCGAGCGGGCGGGAGGTGGGAGACCTCGCGACGGAAGAAATCACCGATCGGCTCGCCACGCTCGTACAGGTCCACGATGAAGGACCGGCAACGGCGGATCAAATCGACGTCGTCGAACCGGCGAGCGCTTTCCAGCACGCCGTGTTCATCGTAGACCGCCTGATACATCACCTTTTCGTCCATGGTGTAGATCTCCGGGAGCGGGGCCCGGGCTTCGAGGTCTCGCACATCGTCCGCCCGGAGCACGCGAATGGGACCGCCCGTTTCATCGCGGATGTTCAGGAGGTTGAGCTCCCATTGCAGGTAAGGGGTGAGCGGCAGCTCGACGATCCGGATGCGACAGGTTTGCGTGCCGGCCGCGGCGACTTCGCGGTGATAGGCGATCAGATCGGCCCGGCGCTCCTCTAGCAGGCGTATCGCTTCGGCCCAGTCACCGCGGTCGAACGCCTCCCAACTGGCGTCGCCCGGCTCGGCGAACGCCTGGCCGCGCTCCAGCTTCCAGAACTCCCTTGCCGTCGCGAAGTTGCACTCGAAGTCGGAGTAATACTCCGCGAGCGCCATCCGCCGGCCGGTGGCGCCATTCAGCAGATCATGCATCCGGGATGTCCGCCTTTGCGGCCATAATCGTACTACGCGGAATGACCACCAGACTCTCCCCCGGGTCCACGGAAACGCCCTTGGGGAGCCGGTCGCGATATGCGGCGGAAAGTTCGGTGCCGATCACTGCGACATCCCCGTTGTCCAGCTCCCAGATATCGGGACAGCTCGCATTGCCCCCGGTCGTTCCCAGGTCGTGAGCCGACTTTCCGAGGCGACGCTTGAAGCCCACCGCCGGATCGGCCTCCCATTTTCCTGCCATAAGGAGCCTCATTCCACACCGGTTGCCTTCGGACCTTCGCCGGCTCGGCGAACATCCCAATCACGAGCGAATATTACGCTCTCCCGCCGGAATGGTCAATATATCGCAGGCACCTGCGACATAATGTGCGACACCGCGCAAAGATCGATTATAGCCGCTCCGGGGGATCACTTCACAAGGAGCCCCCCATCTTATGGCCGCGATTCAGGAAATACCGAAGTCACACCCGGCCACCCCGATGGCGTCTTGTCCAGTAATCAAACCTTCAGTGTGGAATGGGGCGCTATCGACACATTGATGAAATTTGCAAGGATTGATGAAGTTGTGTTGATAATCCGCAGAGTCGTGATTACGCGTGCGGCGCGCATCGGCACGGGTCGCGGGCCGGCCACGTCGCGCGCGCTCCGTGCCGGGGGGCGCTCGGGCGGTGAGCGGTGCGGCCCGGGTGACGGCGGTCATGATGCGCCGCCGTCGGCTGGGGCGATCTCCGGCGATGCGAGCGCCTGCTGGTGCCTTCGGCTTTCCATCTCGTCATCGTCCTCGGAGGTCGGGTAGTAGATGGCCGCCCAGTCCCGAGGAAAGTGTCACCCTTTTCCCCACCCGCGTACAGACCAGGTGAGAAATATGAGCCGGTGCCGAGACGGCGGGGGCCGTCCCGTACGTAAAAGGCCGCCCACCGCCGGCCGGCGTCGGGCGGGGGGCGGCTTTGGTTGCGTCAGTCGTAGAAGCCGAGGCGGCGGAGTTGTTTCGGGTCGCGTTGCCAGTCTTTGGCGATCTTGATGTGCAGGTCGAGGTAGACGCGGGTGCCCAGCAGGGCCTCGATCTGTTTGCGGGCGCGGGTGCCCACGTCCTTGAGGCGTTCGCCGCGGTGGCCGATCACGATCGCCTTCTGGGACGGCCGCTCGACGTACATCTCGGCGAAGACGTCCAGCAGGTCGTCGCGGCCCTCGCGGGGGCGCATCTCCTCGACCACGACGGCGATCGAGTGCGGGAGCTCGTCGCGTACGCCCTCGAGGGCGGCCTCGCGGATCAGCTCCGCGACCAGGACCTGCTCCGGCTCGTCGGTCAGCTCGCCCCCCGCGTACAGTGGCGGGCCCTCGGGCAGGTGGCCCACCAGGATGTCGGTGAGCGTGTCGAGTTGTTCCCCCGACACCGCCGACACCGGGACGATCTCCGCGAAGTCGGCCAGCTCCGACACGGCGAGCAACTGCTTGGCGATCTGCTCCCGCGAGGCGAGGTCGCACTTGGTGACCACCGCCACCACCGGGGTCTTCTTGACGGCGGCCAGCTTCTCGGCGATGAACCGGTCGCCCTTGCCCACCGGGTCGGTGGCGGGGATGCAGAACCCGATCATGTCGACCTCGGTGAGCGTGGACAGCACCAGGCTGTCCAGGCGCTCGCCGAGCAGGGTGCGGGGCCGGTGCAGGCCCGGGGTGTCGACGATGACGAGCTGGGCGGCGGGGCGGTGCACGATGCCGCGGATGGCCCTGCGGGTGGTCTGCGGCTTGGCCGAGGTGATCGCGACCTTGGTGCCCACCAGGGCGTTCATCAGGGTGGACTTTCCGACGTTGGGCCGCCCGGCGAAACAGGCGAAGCCGGAGCGGAAGTCGGGCTCGGCCCCGCTCATCGAAGCGTGCCGTCCGGGCCGGCGGTGAGCAGGGTGGCCGCGCCGAGGTCGGCGACCGCGGCGCGGTCGGCCTCGCTCGGCCCGCCGTCCGCGGTCACCAGGGCGGCGGCCTCCAGTGCGGCGGCCCCGCTGGAGACCGCCATCGCCACCGCGACCTGCAGGGCCGACAGGGTCAGTGAGGGCAGCGCCACGTTGGTGGCGGAGTAGGTGCGGCCGGTCTCGTCGCGTACGGCGGCGCCCTGCGCTGCCCCCGTGCGCGCGCGGGCGGCACGGGCCAACGTGATGATCTTGGAGTCTTCGGGGTCGAGCGTCGCCTCAGTCACGTGCTCTAGGTTACTCAGCCTCGCCGGTCATCCTGGCCGTCACCGCACGGGCCAGCGCCTCCGTGCGGGCGGGGTCGGCGCTGCCCATCGCGGCGTGCACGATCGAGATCAGCGTCTGGCCGGACTGGACGAAGACGACGTGCATGTCATAGGGGTAGCCGTTCAGCCTGCCGGACAGGCGGGTGCCCGCGGTGCCGTCGCCGAGTTCGAGTTCGTCGACGGCGGAGGGCTGGTCGGCGAGGGCCAGAGTGGTACCGCCTGCGGGGTTGCGGCGGACCATCCGGGCGCAGCCGTCCAGGGCGTCGCCGAGCGCGTCGAAGCTCGCGTTCGCGCCCGCGGCGTAGCTGGCCACGCTGGCGCCGGCGAGTTCGCCGACGCGGTCGCCGTAGTAGGTGGCCTCGGCGTGAGTGCGCAGCTCACCGGCGGACGGCGGGCGTCCGGCGACGGCGTCCAGCAGGGTCTTGCAGTCGGTGTCGCCGAGCCGGAACGGCGGGCTCCAGCCCTCCCTCGGCCGGGCGGAGAACCCGTCGGGCAACCCGGGCAGGTCGCGCAGCAGTTCGCGAATCCTGGCCTGTTCCCTGGCCACCGACACGTCGGCGTAGATCGCCGTCCTGGCCCCGCACCCGGCCAGTGCCGCGCACGCGATCAGGGCCACGGCACTCACGGACACCGGCCCGGCGGCGGCCCTCCCCCGGACGCCGATCCACCCAAAGCCCCATTTGACGCACACAGCGCAC
>NZ_POUA01000390.1 GCF_003236385.1 Spongiactinospora gelatinilytica | reverse complement strand
CCCGCCGCCCAGGCGTTCCGGACCGCTCCCTGATCGCCGCCTTCGGCACCGGCGCGGGCATCGCCCTCGGCAGCGCCGTCATCGGCTGGCTCCTCGGCCGCACCGCCCGCCGCCGCTGACCCATCGCTGATTTGGCACGGGTTTCCTCGGCTGGTGGTGGAGGTGCCGTCCGCCGGAATACCGCAGGAGAAACCGGGGGTACGCCTGCGCCGCCGGTCGTCGTGTGGGTGTTCCCCGTTCGTGCTGATGTGACGGAGTCTCGCGGAAGAGGATCTCCAGGCGTAACGTGGCGAGTATGCGGGAGGCGCGTGCAGAGGATGCTCGGAGCCAGGCCAGGCAACTGATCGGCGATCTCCTGGGAGAGGATCGCCCGACCGCCCGGGCGCTGGTCGACCACGCAGTGCGGGTATTGGGTGACAAACGGGCCGCACGTTGTGTCGAGTTGGCCCGCTGGGCTCCGCTGACCCGCAGGTCCTCGGAGCTGGCCGCGCTGGCCGGGCTGCTGATCGGCACCCGCGACCTCGGTACGGGCTGGTGGGAGCGGGCCAGGGGCGGCAAGCTGCCCTCTCCGGACGAGGCGCTGTCCACCAGTGCCGCGATCGATCCGTGGACCGACCTGACGGTGCTGGAGATGCTCGCCGCCTGGATCGCCGACGACACGGCGGACGCCATGTGGGGCCCCGCCGTCGCCTCCGCCGACCTCAATTCCTGGCACGCCGAGGACCGCATCGAGCTTTCCGGGGAGGCGCGGCCGGGACAGCGGCTGGTCGTCGAGTTCGACGCGGGCGGCCGGCTCGACGCCATGGTGGTACGGCGGGAGGGCGGCGAGCTGGGCTCCGACCTGGACTTCTCGACCCTGCGCTACTCCCGGCCCGCCGAGGCGCAGTGGAGCTGGGGCGTGGCGGCCGGGCTGGGGCCCCACCCGCTCGCGGGCGAGCGGCCCGACCCCTACGCCGAGCCGGTCGAGGAGGGCGCGGCTGAGCCGCTGCGCACCTGGGCGCTGCGGCACGGCGCGAGCGTGGAGGCGACCGGAGACCCGTGGCGGCGCAAGGGCGAGGTGATCGCCGCCATCGAGCGGGTGGACTGGATGTGGCGCAGCGGCGAGTGGTTCGGCTGGTGGCGCGCGGTGTCGGCCCTGGTGGACGGCGACAGCGCCCAGCTCGCCGCCCGCATGGACGACATGGACGCCGCCCCCTGACACGACCGTTCGGGGAAGATGGCGACACAGTCGGCAGGCGGCCCTCTGGAAGTCGTTGAGCTGGTTGAATGCTCAGCCGACCGTACCTTCCCGGCCATCGGCCCTGCCTCGCAATGTGCCTCGTACCGGGCAGAATGCAAGCCCCACCAACGCGTGGGCTAGGCTCGGCGACCACCATGGGAGGCTGATCTTGCAGGGACCTCTGGACGACATCGTCGTGCTCGATCTCTCGCGGGCCCTTGCGGGGCCGCATGCCGCGCAGATGCTCGGTGATATGGGTGCCAAGGTCATCAAGGTGGAGCACCCGGCGGGCGGCGATGATTCGCGCGGCTGGGGACCTCCGTTCGTCGGACCGGACCACGACATATCCACGTACTTCCTGGCGGCCAACCGCAACAAGCAGTCCATCACCGCCGACCTGCAGACCCCCGAGGGCAGGACCCTGATCGAGCGGCTGGTCCGGCACGGCGACGTACTGATCGAGAACTTCCGCACCGGAGTGCTCGACCGCCTCGGTTTCCCGGTCGCCCGGCTGCACGAGCTGAACCCCCGCCTGGTCGTGCTGTCCATCACCGGCTTCGGCCACGACGGCCCCGAAGGCGGTAGGCCGGGCTACGACCAGATCGCCCAGGGCGAGGCGGGCCTGATGAGCCTCACCGGGCCGTCCGCCGACGAGCCGTACCGGGTCGGCGCGTCCGTCGGCGACGTGCTCGCGGGCATGTACGGCGCCTACGGCGTGCTCGCCGCGCTGCACGAGCGGGCGCGGACCGGGCGCGGCCGGGTGGTCCGCACGTCGCTGCTGGCGGGGATCGTCGGTGTGCACGCCTACCACGGGACGGTCTGGACGGTCGGCGGCCAGGTCCCCGCCGCCGCCGGCAACCACCACGCCACCATCGCCCCTTACGGCGCGTTCCGGTGCGCCGACGGGATGATCCAGATCGCCGCCGGAAACGACGCGCTGTGGCGCAAGGTGGCCGTCCTCCTCGATATCGACCCCGATATACCGAAATATGCGACCAACCGCGATAGGTTCGCCCACCGCGGCGACCTCGTCGCCGACATGGAGAAGGCCCTGGACGCGCACGACCGCGCGTACCGGCTGGCCGCGCTGACCGAGGCCGGCGTACCCGCGGGCGCGATCCGCGCCCTCGACGAGGTCTACACCTGGGAGCAGACCCGCTCCCAGGGCCTGCTGATCGAGGTCGATCACCCGGTGCTCGGCCGGATCGCGCTGCCCGGCCCGCCGGTACGCCTGGACGGCGCGCCCGCCGCCGAGCACTCGCCCCCGCCCATGCTCGGTCAGGACTCCGCAGATGTTCTGACCTGGCTGTCCGGCCGGGAGGGCGGCCAGCGGTGACGACCCCGGCCCGCCGCCCGGACGCCCGGGCACTGATCGACATCGTGCTCGACCCGGGTTCATGGCGGTCATGGGACGAACCGCCCGCCGACCGGGCCGAGCCGGGTTCGGCGTACGCCGAAGAACTCGCCGCCGCGCGGGCCAAGTCCGGCTACGACGAGGCGGTGATCACCGGGGAGGGCCTGCTGGACGGGCGCAGGGTGGCCGTGGTGATCTGCGAGTTCTCCTTCCTGGCCGGGTCGATCGGGGTGGCCGCCGCCGACCGGCTGGTGGCGGCGGTGGAGCGGGCGACCAGGGAACGCCTGCCGCTGCTCGCCGCGCCCGCCTCGGGCGGGACGCGGATGCAGGAGGGGGCGCTGGCGTTCGTCCAGATGGTGAAGATCACCGCGGCCGTGTCCGCGCACCGGGCGGCGGGCCTGCCGTACATCGTGTACCTGCGCCACCCGGTGACCGGCGGGGTGTTCGCCTCCTGGGGGTCGCTCGGGCATGTGACGGCGGCCGAGCCGGGCGCGCTGATCGGGTTCCTCGGGCCGCGCGTGTTCGAGTCGCTGCACGGCTACCCGTTCCCCGAGGGGGTGCAGGTCGCCGAGAACCTCTACGCGCACGGCCTGGTGGACGCGGTGGTGGCCGCCGAGGACGCCAGGCGGGTCGCCGCCCGCGCGCTGTCGGTGCTGACCGCCGGACGCCGCGAGGTCACCGTCACCGGACCCGAGCCGGTCGGCCCGGTGCGGCCGGTCCAGGCGTGGGAGGCGATCACCAGGTCCAGGCGCGATGACCGGCCGGGCGTACGCGCGCTGCTCAAGCTGGGCGCGTGCGAGGTGACCCCGCTGCACGGCACCGGCGCGGGGGAGGAGGACCCCGGGATGCTGCTCGCCCTGGCCAGGTTCGGCGCCGCGCCCGCGGTCGTGCTCGGCCAGGACCGCGGCAGGCGGCGTACGGCTCCCGGGCTCGGCCCGGCCGGGCTGCGGGTGGCCAGACGCGGCATGCGGCTGGCCGCCGAACTCGGCCTGCCACTGGTCACCGTGATCGACACGGCCGGGGCCGCGCTGTCCAAGACCGCGGAGGAGGGCGGCCTGGCCGGGGAGATCGCCCGGTCGATGGCCGAGCTGGTGATGCTGGACGCGCCCACCGTGTGCCTGATCCTCGGCGAGGGGGCGGGCGGCGCGGCGCTGGCGCTGCTCCCCGCCGACCGGGTGGTGGCGGCCCAGCACGCCTGGCTGTCCCCGCTGCCGCCCGAGGGCGCGTCGGCCATCCTGTACCGCACGGTGGACTTCGCCCCGGAGATCGCGGTCTCCCAGCGGGTCGGCGCGACCCAGCTCGCCGCCGACGGGATCGTGGACCGGGTGATCCCCGAACTCCCCGACGCCGCCTACGAGCCGGCCGCCTTCTGCCGGCGCGTCGCGGGCACGCTGGAGTACGAGATCGCGGGCCTGCTGGCCCGGCCCGCCGACAAGCGGCGGGCCGCCCGCCTGGCCCGCTATCGCGACCTCGGCCGGTGAGCCCTAGGTGAGCGGGACGGGAATCCGCTCGATGCGGATGGAGAAGACCTCCTCGCGGGGCACGACGACCTCGTAGGCCCCGTGATCGACCATCCAGTAGCCCAGCGCCTCGGCCTTCATACCGCTGTGCCCGGTATAGGCGATGTGCAGCCCGTCGTCGTCTTCGTCCAGGACGACGCACGGCTCGCCGCCGAACGCCCCCACCGTGCGGACCATCACCAGCGAGTCCAGCTCGCCGCGGGGCACCGGCCGCCGCCAGTAGCCGAAGACCTCGGTGAAGCCCTCCTCGGGCTCCTCGCTGAACAGCACGGGCTCGTCGTTGTCGCCGCCCAGCGCGGCGGCGTAGCTCCTGTCGCCGAGGCGGGCGACGAACCCGGAGGCGATCGGCTCGATCTCGGCGCTCACGAGGCTCCTTCGGCGGGCCGCCAGGTGAGCCCGTCATATCGGCCGAACGGCCGCTCGCCGCTCCGCGCGGTGATGTGCGTGATCTCCGCCCCCGCCGGGATCGGCATCGGGATGGTGTGGAACTGCGGGACCACGTACTCCCGCGAGGTGGTGAAACCGTTGCCGGCGAACGGAGCTGAATCGCTCCAATCGCCTCCCATGTGCGGGCCGTACGGCACGACATAGGCGTCGACATCCCTGGCCAGCCAGCGCATCATGTAGAGCTCGGGCACGTCGGCCGTCAGCTCCGAGCCCTCGAACCCCAGGTCGAGCGCGTGGAAGAGCTGTTCAGGCGTGGTCAGCCGCGCGCAGTCCTGGGCGCGGTAGACGTAGCCGGAGATGACCGTGCGTTTACCGGACAGATACGGCACCAGCAACCGGGGCGGGATCACCTTCAGCATCAGCGTCCTCTTACCCGGCTCATTCACGGCGACAAGTTTACGATCTGTTGACCCTCACCACTCAAATGACACGATGTTCCAGGCATGGAAGAGTCGTCCGGACCTCCGCCGTGATCGCCGGATCCAGCTCCAGGACGCGCACCTCCGCCCGCGGCCCGAGATCGCCGCGCACCACGCCGAGCGGATCGACGAGCATGCTGCGCCCCACGCCGAAGCCGTCCTTCGCCTCCGGGTTGGGGGCCTGGCCGACCGCGATGGTCCACATCGTGTTCTCGATCGCCCGCGCCCGGACCAGGGTGACCCAGTGGTCCTCCTTCATCGGGCCCGATCCCCAGGCGGCGATGACGGCGAACACGTCGGCCCCGGCGTCCACCAGTGCCCTGGCCAACTCGGGGAAGCGCACGTCGTAGCAGGTGATCAGCCCGATCCGCAGCCCGGCCAGCTCCGCCACGACCGGCGTGCGGCCGGGGGCGACCAGGTCGGACTCGCGCGCGGTGAACGCGTCGAACAGGTGGATCTTCCGGTAGGCCGCCTTGACCACGCCCGCGCCGTCGATCGCGACCGTGGTGTTGTGGACGCGTCCCTCGCCCGGCTCGAAGACCCCGGCGATGACCGGCAGCCCACGCGTGCGCGCGGCGGCGGCCAGGCCGCTGACGAACGGCCCGTCGAGGGGCTGGGCCGACTCGGCGACCCGCGAGCCGAACCGGGTGAGCGTGGCCTCGGGGAAGACCGCGAGATCGGCGCCCTGGGCGGCGGCCTCGTCGATCACCTCGACCGCGCGTTTCAGATTGGTGTCAGGGTCGTAGGCGACGGGGATCTGGCACAGCGCGACCTTCTTCACCTGTCCAGGTTATTGCGCACGAACTCGCCCCACGTCAAGCATCGCCAGACCCATTCCAGCGGGCCGTACCGGTACCGGGCGAGCCACCAGCGGGAGAACGCGATCTGCGCGGCGATGGTCACGGCGCTCAGCCCGAACCCGGCCAGCCGGGTCGGATCGGCGGCCAGCAGCGGCAGCGTCAGCAGGATGACCGGCGTGCTGAGCAGGTAGTTGGTCAGAGCCATCCGGCCGAGCGGGTTGAGCGCCCAGGTGAGCGGGCCGCGCAGCGGTGTGCGCAGCAGCAGGAGCAGCCCGGTGCCGTACGCGAGCGCGGCGGCCAGCCCGCTCAGCGGGTACAGCGCCACCACCCGGCCGCCCGTGGTCGTGAACGCCCACAGGTAGCCGAGCACGACCGCCAGCGGGACGCTGACCAGGAAGGCCGGCAGGGTCAGGCGCGGACTCGGGCGATACTCCATCGCCGCCATGCCGAGCAGGAACAGGCCGGGCACCAAGATCATGCCACCGCCCAGCATCACCGCCCACGCGGTCGTGCCGAGCCCGAGCAGCAGCACCGCCAGGCGCGGCATGAACGACGCGGGAAGCAGTACCACCAGCCCGAACAGCGCGTACGGCAGCAGCACCTCGCCGGGGTTGACCATCGTGTGCAGGAACCCGAGGAGGGCGAGCACCACCAGCCGGCGCAGCAGCGCCACCCGGTCGCCGCCCGCCGACCGCAGGAACAGCACCAGGCTGATGCCGAACAGGAAGGAGAAGATCGGGTAGAACCGGCTCTGAAACAGGTTCTCCACGACCAGGTCGATCGGGATCCGGGCCTTGTCGGCGAGCTCCCCCCGCGTGTGCTGCCAGGTGTTGACCACCATGATCCCGCACAGCGCGAGGCCGCGGACCGCGTCGAGTTCGTGGATACGGGGCGTCCGCCGCCCGCGCTCCCCTGGGCGGTGCGGGGTGATCACACTGAGCAGGCTAGTGGACCGGCCCCTCGTCCAGGACTTTCCTGACTGGGAGTGGGCTCCCGGTCAGATTTCCCAGTGGAACCGAGCGGGTTTGCGAGAGGATGGCAGGGTTTGGTGCTTTCCTGAGGCGAGGAGACGGTCCTACCCATGCGCGACCTTCTTGCGTTCCTCAAGAATTCCGTCGTGCTGCTCAAGGCCGGGCGCGACCACGTTCTGATGGGGGACATGGCCCGGGCGGCCCGGTCCCGCGCCGTGCTGAGCGTCGTCGCAGGCGCGGTCGTGGCCGTGTCCGTGCTGGTGATCTTCCAGGTCTTCGGCGGGGAGGAGGCGGCGCCGCCCGCCTCCCAGGCCCGGCCGGTCACGTCGTCGCCGCCCGCGCCGCCGCGCGGTCCGATGGCCTCACTCGAACCCGTACGCCCGCCCTCCTCCGCCCCCGGCGCAAGCCCTGTTCCCACCGCGCC
>NZ_POUA01000038.1 GCF_003236385.1 Spongiactinospora gelatinilytica | reverse complement strand
AGTGCGGACGGGTGACCGTGCTCGCGGCCGGGGTGGGGGTTCAGGTCCTGCTCCACCAGATGTTCGCGTGGGTCTCGCCGCTTCCCGAAGCGGTCCCCGAGCACGGGCACAACGGCTCGGGCCCCGGCATGATGGCCGTCCACCTCGCCGTGGCCGTGCTGAGCGGATGGTGGCTGCACCGGGGCGAGAGCGCCCTGTCGCTCATGCTCCGGCTGTGGGGCAGACCCGTGCTCGCGCTGTGGCACCGGCCCCTCGCCGTGTCGCCCATCGCCACCGTGCCCCGGTACACCGTCCACGCCTGGGACCCCGCGCCACCGGCGCTACGGCTGATCGCGGCGGCGATCCATCGGCGCGGACCGCCCGCGGCGCGGCGCGCCGGCTGATCGGACCTGCGGCAGGCGGCGGAGCACCGGATCCCCCGGCACCTGAAGTCGCCGGCGCGTCCGGCATGCTCTCGCCGGCTCTTTGACGTCCACGCTGACATTCACATCACGACACCTGCCGTCGCGGGCCGGCCGCTTCGCCATGCACTGATCCACCGATCCATGGCTCTGTCGCTCTGCCGACCCAGAGGTGATCAGCATGACCGCCATCGACGACACCCGGCGAACCACCGACGACGAACGACTCACCGCACTGGCCCTTTCCGCACGCGGCGGCGAGGCCGCCCATCTGGCCGCGTTCGCCCAGGCCGCCTACGAAGACGTGCGGCGCTTCCTGGCCCACCTGACCGACGACCGCTCCGCCGACGATCTCGCCCAGGAGACCTTCTTACGGGTGCTCCGCAGCTTACCCGGGTTCGCCGGAAGGTCCTCGGCCCGTACCTGGCTGCTGGCCATCGCCCGGCGGGTGGTCGTGGACCGCTTCCGCGCGGCGGCGGCCCGCCCGGTCGTCGCCGACCTGCCCGACTGGCAGGCCGCCGCCGAGCGCTCCCGCCCGCACGGCCTGCCCGGCCTGGAGGACCGGATCGTCCTGGCCGACCTGCTGTCCGCCGTGCCCAGGGAACGGCGGGAGGCGTTCGTGCTCACCCAGGTGGCGGGCCTTTCCTACGCGGAGGCCGCCGCGCTGCTCGGCTGCCCGATCGGTACCGTGCGGTCCCGGGTGGCCAGGGCGCGCGGTCAACTCGTCGCCGCGCTCACCGGCCCGTACCGCTGCGAGGACGCAGGATGAGATGCGGCGCGTCCGACCCCGGGGCCGCCGTGACGTGAGCGTCCACCCCGAACACCTCGCCGACCAGCGGCGGCGTGAGGACGTCGGCGGGGGGCCCGTGCGCGACCACCCGCCCCCCGGAAAGGACGTACAGGTCGTCGCAGTACGCGGCGGCCAAGTTGAGGTCGTGCAGCGCGGCGACCACGGTCGTGCCGGCCTCGGTGATCAGGTCGAGGAGCTCGAACTGGTGGCGGACGTCGAGGTGGTTCGTGGGCTCGTCCAGCACCAGGACCGGGGCCTGCTGGGCGAGGGCGCGGGCGAACAGCACCCGCTGTTTCTCGCCGCCGGAGAGGGTGGCGAAGTGGCGGCGGGCGAGATGCGCCACCCCGGCACGGGTCAGCGCGTCCGTGACGATCGCGGTGTCCTCGGCGGTGTCGGGGGCGAAGGGACGCTTGTGCGGGGTGCGCCCGGCCGCGGCCATCTCCCAGGCGGTGACGTCGAAGTCGGACTTCGTCTCCTGGGGCATCGCGGCGACCAGCCGGGCGGCCCGGCGCGGAGTGAGCCGCCACAGGTCCTCGTCGCCGACGGTGATGCTGCCCCGGGCGATCGGCAGGTGCCGGTACACGGCCCGCAGCAGGGTGCTCTTGCCGCTGCCGTTCGGGCCGATGATCCCGGCCCGGCGGCCGGACGGCACGCGCAGGTCCACACCGGTGACGATCGGCGTACCGCCGATGGCGATGTGCACGTCGCTCAGGGTCAGGCTGGTCATGGTGATCACAGTCCGGTGGTGTCGCGGGCGCGGGTGTGCACGAGCCAGAGGAACAGCGGGGCCCCGACGACGCTGGTGACGACGCCGACCGGAAGTTCCTGCGGGTGCAGGGCGACGCGGGCGGCGATGTCCACCAGGACCAGGAACGCCGCCCCGGCCAGGGCCGCCACCGGGAGCAGCCGGCGGTGGTCGCTGCCGACCAGCAGCCGGGCGGCGTGCGGGACGATCAGGCCGATGAAGCCGATCCCCCCGGCGAGGGCGACCAGCACGCCGGTGAGCAGGGCGATGAGCAGGAACAACCGGCGGCGCAGCCGGGTGGCCGGGACGCCGAGACCGGCGGCGGTCTCGTCGCCGAGCAGCAGCGCGTTGAGCGGGCGCGCCTGGGCGAGCAGGGCGGTCATCGTGACGACGAGCGCCAGCGCGGGCAGCCCGAGCGCCGCCCAGTTCGCCTCGGCCAGGCTGCCGAACAGCCAGAACAGCACCGAGTGCGTCATGCCCGGATCGTCGGTCCGCAGGACGAGGAAGCTGGTGACCCCGGACAGGCCGTAGGTGACGGCCATGCCGGCCAGGATCAGCCGCAGCGGGGCGAAGGTGCCGCCCGCGCGGGCCAGGCCGTACACGACGGCGAACGCGCCGAGCGCGCCCGCGAAGGCCGCCGCTCCGGCCGTGGCCCCGCCGAGCGGGGCGACACCGATGACGATCACCGCCACCGCCCCGACGGCCGCGCCGTAGGTGAGGCCGAGGACGTACGGGTCGGCCAGCGGGTTGCGCACCAGCGCCTGCGTGGCCGCGCCGGACACGGCGAGGCCCGCGCCGACCAGCGCGGCGAGCAGCGCCCTGGGCAGCCGCAGGTTCCAGATCACGGTGTCCTGGCTGACGCTCCACGCGGCGGGGTCGCCCTGGCCGGTCAGGTGCCAGGCGATGACGCGGGCCACGGTGTCCACGGGCACGTCCACCGTGCCGAGCAGTACCGAACCGGCCAGCCCCGCGACCAGCAGTGCGGCGAGCACGGCGTACGCGGCCCACGGCTTGGCCCTCATCCGGCCGGGCGCAACTGTCCGGCGAGTTCGACCGCGGCGTCGGCGTTGCGTACGCCGCCCACCGAGGCCGACTCGTAGACCAGCCGGGCGAACCGCTTCTCGCGCACCGCCCGCACCCCGCGCAGCGCCGGGTTGCCCACCAGGAACCGCTCGGCCTCGGCGAACCGGGCGTCGTTCGCGGCGGGGTCGCCCTTGTCGTAGATGATCACCAGGATCACCTGCGGGTCGCGGGCGACGACCTCCTCCCAGCCGACCTTGGTGTACGCCTCGTCCCGGTCGGAGAAGACGTTGCGGCCCCCGGCGGTCTCGATGACCGCGTTGATCGCCTGCCGGTTGCCGGGCGCGCTGGGGGTGGCGGTGCCCTCGTCGTACTCGAAGGGGAACACGCCGGGCCGCTCGCCCGGCGCCTTGATCCCGGCGGCCTTGCGCCGCATCTCGGCGATGACCTTCGCGGCCCGATCGGGCACGCCGAAGATCCGGCCGAGGTTGCCGAGGTCGCGCCACACCAGGTCGAAGCCGGTCTGAGGGGCGGTCGCCGCGGACTTGCACGCGGTGGACAGCGCCAGGTAGGACGGGATTCCGGCGGCGGCCAGGTCGGCCTGGGAGACGGCGCCCGCTGCCTCGAAGTTGCTGGAGAACCCGCCGAGGACGAGATCGGGTTCGGCGGACAGCAGCTCCTCCCGGGGGACCGGCTGGTAGCCGCTGCCCGCGGTGTACCTGCCGGACAGCGCCGGGATGCCCGCGACCTGGGCGGCGAAGCGCGGCGGCAGGCTGCCGGGGCGCGGCTGCTGCCCGATCGCGGCGACGCGGTCGCCGAGGCCGAGCCAGAGCAGGAGTTCCAGCACGCTCGGGGTCAGCACCACCACCCGCTTCGGCGGGGCCTTGACGACCGATTCGACGCCGGTGCAGTCGGTGACGGTGACCGGGACGAACCCGGGCGTTCCGGTCGCGGCTCGGGGCCGGGCCTGGGAGGCGCAGCCGGCGATCAGCAGTACCGCCGTCACCGCCGCCGCGGCGCTTGCGGGCCGTAACACGTGCATCAGGAACCTTCCACGGCTGTCGGGACAATGAGGGTCTTGGTGCCTGTGGTGACGATGGCGGCGGCCAGCGCGGCGAAGCCCGCGGCGGTGGCGAAGACGACGCCCGCCGGTACGGCCCCGGCCAGCGCGCCCGCCACCACGTTGCCCAGCGCGGACCCGGCGAAGGTGGCGGTGATCCCCCAGGCGAACGCCTCCGTCGTGGTACCCGGGGGCGCGCACCGGCCGACCAGCTCGAAGTTGCAGATGACCAGCGGGGCCAGGAAGAACCCGGCGGGCAGTGCCAGCGCCACCAGCGCGGGCACGCCCGGCGCCGCCGCGAGCGCCGCGACGCAGCAGGCGTATCCGAGCAGGATCCAGCGCATCCGCACGGCGGCGTCCGCCCGCCAGGACCGCGCGCCGTACGCCAGCCCGCCGAGCAGGCTGCCCGCCCCGAACGCGGCCAGCGCCAGCCCCCCGGCGGCCGGGTCGGCCCGCTCGCCCGCGAACTCCACGAACCCGAGCCGCAGCACGCCCAGCAGCGCCCCCGCCAGCAGCGAGACGAGGAGCAGCACCACGACGCCCGGCGCGCGCAGCGGCCCGGCCAGGCCGCCGCCGCGCCGGGACGGCGTCCACGCACGCGACGGGGGCAGCGTGCTGAACCACAGCGTGCCGCCGAGCAGCACCACCGCGCAGCCGCCGACCGCCCAGGCCGCGCCCACCGCCGCACTGACGGCGGTGACCAGCAGCGGCCCGGCGATCAGCGCGACGTCGAGCACCATGGCGTCCACCGCCAGCGCGGTACGCCGGATTGCGTCGTCGGCGATCACCCGCGACCACAGCGCCCGCGCGGCGGCGGCGACCGGCGGCAGCGACAGCCCCACCGCGGCGGCCCACCCGGCGAGGGCCCCGGCCGTGGGCCGTACCTGGGCCGTCACCAGCAGACCGGTGAACGCGGCTGCGTTGACCACGGACGCGGCCCGCAGCGGCCAGGTCTGGCCGTACCTGTCCACGAGCCTGCCGTGTACCGGGACCCCGGCGGCGTACGCGAGGCCGCTCGCGGCGGTCACCACGCCCGCCGCCGGGTAGGACCCGGTCCGCTCCACCGCCAGCAGCAGCACGGCGAAGACGTACGCCTGCAACGGCACCCGCGCGCACACGCCCACCAGCAGCAGCGCGGGCACCCACCGCTGCCGCCACAGCCGCCGGTACGCCCCGCTCACCCGGGCCGGTGCGCCTTGACGAGGCCGCGCGGATCGGTGAGCCCGGCCCGGTTGATCCCGGCGGGCATCCCGGTCTCGCCCAGCACCGGCATCCCCGCACCGAACATGTAGAGGGCCCCTTCCGCGAACCCGTCCACGCCGAGCGCCGCGTCGAGTTCCTCGTCCCGGAACGCCGCGCTCTGCCAGGCGCCCAGCCCGACCGCCGTCGCGGTCAGCACGAACGTCTGCGCCAGGTGCCCGGCCGACAGCAGGGTCACCCGCAGCGCCCGCGAATGCCGGTACTTGTACATCGTCCGCTCGAACACGGCCGTCACGAAGCACACGAAGGCCGACGGCGTGCACATCTCCGACTCGTACGTCAGCCGGTGCAGCCGGGATCGGTCGAAGGTGGGATCGACGAGTTCCAATGCGTGGACCTCGGCGTTGTAGTGGTAGAGCCCCGGCGGCACGTCCTCGACGTCGAGCACCGCCACGTACCCCTCGAACTCGTGCCTGGCCCCGCCGCACGGGCTGGTGCGCAGGATGAGCGTGCCGAGGTCGCCGGCGTCGTAGAGCTGCATCGGGGCGAACGTGTAGAACAGCGCCGTGGACAACCGGGCCAGTGTCACCGGCTCGCCGGTGAACACGCGGTGGGTACGCCGCCGGGTCAGCACGTCGCCGAAGGGGTCGGTCAGCGGCAGGAAGATCCGGGGGAGGTGGATGCGCGGCGCGTCCGGATAGGACTTGAAGATGGCGGGCGGGTCGCCGCCGGTCCGCCGTACCCAGCGGGCGTCCGAGCGGCGTTGCTCCACGCCGTCGCCGGTGTAGATCGTGTTGCGGGTGCCGAAGTGGAAGAACCTGGCCTCCTCCCCCCAATCCCGCCAGGCGTGCAGGAACGCCTCCTCGCGCCGCGCGCCGTCCCGGTCCACCAGCAGCCCGGCCTCGGCCAGCGCCAGGACCGCCTCCCGCACCGATCCGGCGTCGAACTCGCCGAGCCCGGCGGCCACCTTCTCGGGGGTCGACCAATCGGTGAAGCGCTCCAGCAGTTCCACCGCGCGGGCGTCCACGGCCACGGCGTTCTCGGCCTCCGCGTCGGTGGACCGGCTCTCCAGGTAGTTCTCGGCGGTCAGTTCCCCCTCGTGCCAGTAGATCGTCAACGTCCGCGCCCGGCGGAACTCCGTCTGTGTCACGCCTGCTTCCTCCGTACGACGGCCACGAGATCCGACCGGCCGCCGCCGGGAACCCGCCCGGCGGCGACCGTCCTGCTTCCGGTTACCTGTCAGCCGTGGTTGTTCAGCAGCCGGCTACGGGTCTTCTTCCGGCGGACCACGATCGTGAGCGGCTTCTTGATCATGAGCGATCCCTCCTCTCCCGGAAGCGGCTCGGGCGGCTCCCGGTTCGGGTTATGGACACCCCAGTAGTCGGCCCCCGCCCCCCAGCGGTTCCCGGCGACCACAAAAATCCGGTGAAACCAGCGAGAGTGAGCGTGACGGACGGTGATCAGGGATGATCGGAAGGTGGCCCTGTTCTGCGAAGGAGGGACCTTCGTGCGCATCGCCCGTTGTCTGCTCGCCGTCGTGCTGACCGGTACGCCCGCCGCCGCCGACGTCTACGGCACCTGTGCCATCCCGCGCTGTGCCGACGCCCGGGAGGCGGCGGACATCTGGAGGTCGAAGGGCAGTCCCGCCGGGCGGGGCTGGTACCGGTGGCCGGATGGGCGGTACAACTTCTCCGGGGGGCGGTTCGGCAATCGAGAGGGGCAGTTACCGCCGGGCGGGCGGTACAGCGAGTACGACGTGTACTCCCGGCGGTGGGGCGCGGCGCGGGACGAGTACCGCCTGGTCATCGACCGGGGCAGTGGGCGGGTGTGGTTCTCCCCCGATCACTACGACGACGTTCACCTGCTCGCCACCCCCTGAGTGCGTCCGGAAGTGGACACGACCGTTCGGGCGTGGCGGTGAACACTGGGAATCACCCTCTCGCGCGAAGGAGAGCACGTACCCCCCCACTTACGACGCCGGGCCCGGGTACTCGCCGGGCTGATCGCCCTACTCGCCGCCGTGCCGCAGGCCGCGGCGCATGCCGAGCCCGATGGCGGCAAGATCGCCACGGCCGTGCGGGACGACCTGAAGGACGGCGCGGCCACGTTCTTCGTCCGGCTCAAGGGGGAGGCCGATCCGGCCGCCGCCCGCGCGCCCGCGACCAAGGCGGCGAAGGCCGCGGCGGTGTACGCCGCCAAGACCGGGTACGCCGAGCGCTCGCAGGCCCGGCTGCGCGGGCTGCTCACCGAGCGGCACGCCGTCCACACCCCCTTCTGGATCGTCAACGCCGTCAAGGTGACCGCCGATCCTGCGCTGGCCGCGGAGATCGCCGCGCTGCCGGAGGTCGCCGGGATCGAGCCGATCGGCACGGCCGAGGTCCCGCGACCGGCATCGGGGACGCAGCAGTCGCTCACCGCGGCCAAAGGCGTCGAGTGGAACATCGACCGGATCAAAGCACCGCGCGTCTGGAAGAAACTGCACAACCGGGGTGAAGGGGTCGTGGTCGCGACCATCGACAGCGGGGTGGATTTCGCGCATCCGGAACTCGCCGCCCAGTACCGTGGCAGCCGCCCCGGCGGCCGGGTCCAGCACGACCACAACTGGTTCGACGCCACCGGCGTGTGCGCCGGGCCCACCCCCTGCGACAACCTCGGGCACGGCACCCACGTGACCGGCATCATGACCGGCCGCAGCGGCATCGGCGTCGCGCCGCGGGCCGAGTGGATCGCGGTCAAGGGGTGCGAGAGCGCCAAGTGCGCGGACGACTTCCTGCTCGCCGCCGGGCAGTGGATCATCGCGCCCACCGACCGCGACGGCCGCAACCCGCGTCCCGTCCTCGCGCCCGACATCGTGAACAACTCATGGGCCAAGGCCCGCAGGGACGACTGGTGCCGGCCCGTGGTCCAGGCGTGGGTGGCCGCGGGGATCTTCCCGATGTTCGCCGCCGGCAACACCGGGCCGGGGTGCGACACCACCGAAACCCCGGCGCGGTACGCGGAGAGCCACAGCGCGGGCTCGTTCGACGTCAACGACGCGCTGATGCCCGAGTCCAGCCGGGGGCCGGGCGAGAACGAGGTGACCAAACCGGACATCGCGGCCCCGGGGGTCGATATCCGTTCGTCGGTGCCCGGCGGGTACTTCGTGTGGACCGGCACCTCGATGTCGTCACCGCACGTGGCGGCCACGGTGACGCTGATGTGGTCGGCCGCGCCGGCGCTTCGCGGCGACATCGCCGCCACCCGTGCGCTGCTGGACGGCACCGCGATCGACGCTCCGGACGCCGGCTGCGGCGGCACCGCCGACGACGACAACGCCTTCGGCGAGGGCCGCCTGGACGCCTACGCCGCCGTACGGTCCGTACCCGACGAACCGCTCGGCACGCTGCGCGGCACCGTCACCGCCCGCGGCCGCCCCCTCCCCGGCACCGAGGTGACCCTGACCGGCCCCCTCCGCCGCACCACGGCGAACGGCCGGCCGCTGCCCGAAGCCGAGGCGGCGGGGCCGCCGCTCCGCCGTACCGTGGACACCGGCCGCGACGGCGGTTTCTCGCTGCGCCGGCTTCCGCCCGGCGACTACCAGGTGACCGCGTCCCGGCCCGGCCACACCACCGCCACGCTCACCATCAAGGCCGACCGGACCATTACCGCCCGCCTCAGACCGACCCGCTCTCGCTGACCGCCGTGCGGGCCTGGGTGAGGGCGGTCACCAGGGCTTCGACGTCGGCCGGGCGGGTGCGGTGGCTGGTCAGGCAGATGCGGATGGCCGGGCGGCCGGCCAGGCGTACCGTGCTGACCCAGGCATCGCCGCCGGTGACCACGCGGTCCACGATGGCCGCGTGCCAGGCGGCGCTGTGCTCGGGCCCGTCGCGTTCGGCCTCCGGGGCGGCGACGCAGACCAGCGGCAGCGGGGTGTCGTTGATCCGCTCCCAGCCGTCCTCGGCCAGCAGGCGGGCGAGGAGTTCGCCGAGCCGGACGTCCCGCTCCAGTTGTGCGCCGTGGGCGGGACGCCCGGCGATGGCCAGCGCGAGGAACACCTTCAGCCCGGCGAACCGGCGCGACCACTGGACACTGGTGGCGTAGGGGTCGGGCGCGTCCGCGGTCTCGCCGGGCATGTACGACGTGCTCGCCCGGAAGCCGCGCGCCAGCGCCTCCGGGTGCCGGGTCAGGAACATGCCCGCCCCCATCGGCGCGGACAGCCACTTGTGCGCGTCCACGGTGACGCTGTCGGCGAGTTCCACGCCCGCCAGCAGCGGGCGCAGCCGGTCCGACAGCGCGACCGCGCCCGCCCAGGCGGCATCGACGTGGAAGTGCAGCCCCCGTTCCGCCGCGAACGCGGCCAGTTCGGGCAGCGGGTCGAGCGCGCCGCCCGCCGTGGTCCCCGCGGTGCCGACCAGCAGGAAGGGCAGGAACCCCGCCGCGACGTCGGCCGCGTGCATCTCGCCCAGCCGGTCGAGGTCCAGCCGGTGCCGCGCGTCCACGGGAACCAGCCGTACGGCGTCGCGGCCGAGGCCCGTCATGTGCGCGATCTTGAGCCAGGCCAGGTGGCTCTCGGCCGACGCGTACAGCACCGGCGAGCCCGGCAGGCCGCGTACCCCGGCGTGCGCGTAGTCGTCGAACGCCCTGGTCAGGGCGACCACGACGGCGGTCAGGTTCGCCTCCGCGCCGCCGACCGTGAAACTGCCCTCGGCGGCGTCCGGCAGGCCGAGCCTGGCCGCCATGAACCGCAGCACATGACGCTCCATCTCGACCGCCGCCGGGGCGTGGCTGTAGGCGGCGAGCTGCGGGTTGACCCCCGCGGCCAGCAGTTCACCCGCCACCCCCCACCAGTTGGGAGTGGGGTTGAACAGGCCGAAGTAGCGCGGGTGCGTGGTGTGCACACCCCAGCGGCGCAGCATTTCGGTCACGTCCGTGAGAGCGTCGTCCGCGGGCGCCGGGCGCTCGAAGTCGTACCCGGCCAGCCGTTCGCGAATCCGCGCGGTGTCCGGCTCGGCGGGGGCGACAGGACCGTCCGGGACGGTCCTGATGTGCCCGACGACCAGCTCCGCGACCGCCGCAAGCAGCCGGGCGCCCTCTTCCGGACCCGCGTCCAGCGGTCCCTTGTCCTCCATGGGGTCACTCTGGTGGCGGCAGGCGTCCCGCTACCAGCAACGAGAGGGCCGAATTCCGGTGATTTCCGGCCATTTCCGGGCACGGCGTCATGGGCACGGCGGCCGGTAGGGCACGCCGGGAAAGTAGGCGTGCCAGCGGGCCGTGCCGATCGGAGTCGTGACGACCCGGCACAGCCACGCCTCGGCGGCGTCCACACCCGGCCGGTCCGGCCACTGCTCCGGATATCCCCAGCGCCTGGCGACGTCGTCGTCACCGCCCGTCAGGATCGTACGGCCGTCCGGGCCGAAGGCCACGGACGTCACCCGGTCGGTGTGCGCCTCCAGGACGGCGATGGGGCGGTAGCGGCCGGGCCGGGACATGTCCCGCAGGCGGGCGGTGCCGTCTTCACCTGCCGTGGCGACGATGCGGCTTCGCCTGGCTGTTCGTCACCGGGTTCCTGGTCAACCACGCCGGGCACCTGCTCTCCAGCGGCGTCGCGGATCTGGTCCGGCTCGGGGTGCTGGTCGCCGCCGCGGCGGCCGGCTGGGTGTTCGGCGTACTACGCGCTCACTGACGCCGGAACGGCCTGGCCAGAGCCTTGATCTCGTCATCATGGAGCAGCCTGCCGAGGGCGCGCATCTCGCGTACGCACGCGTCCAGTATCTCCGGCACGTCCGCCGCCGCCACCTCGATCCCGAGGTCGCGCAGGACGCCGGCCAGCACCCGGGGGCCGCTCTGCTCGGTCAGCGGGACGCGGCGGCGGTTACCGAAAAGCTCCGGTTCGACGCAGTTGTGCAGCAGCGGGTCAACGTCGTGCTCGACGGCGATCCAGTCGCCGCCGCCCCAGTTGAAGGCGTCCACACCGGTGATCGGCTGGTGCCGGGCGACCGGGCGGCCGGTGAGCCGTTCGGCGGTCCTGGCCAGCTCGGTCATGCCCGCCAGACGCAGGCCGGTGCGCACGCCGTACAGGGCCTCGAAGGCCGCGGCGGTCGCCGCGAGGTCGGCGTTGCCGGGACCGCCGCAGTAGCCGTTCACCGACACCTCGACGGCGCTCGCGCCCACGCGCACGGCGGCGACCGCGCAGGCCACGCCGAGCCCGAAGGTGTTGTGCGGGTGGACCGCGACGTCCGGCCCGGCGGCGACGGTGGCGCGTACCAGGTCGGCCAGCGCCTCCGGCCCGGCCGCGCCCGGCCCGTCGAACAGGTCGATCTCGTCGGCCCCGGCCGCGACCAGGGCGGACGCCGTCTCGGCCAGCACCCGCGGCGTCAGGTAGGACACCATCATCATCGCGCCGGCCACCCGCAGGCCGAGCGCGTGCGCGCGTTCGATGACCGCCGTGGACCGCTCGACCACGGTACGCCGGGTGACCTCCTCCGGTGTACCCAGCGACGAATCGTAGATCAGCGACGCCGGGCCGAACCCCGGCACCGCGATCTGCACGGCGTCGTACCCGTACTCCAGCGCCCGCTCCGCCGCCGCCACGCTCCCGACGAACGGGCAGATCGTGACGCAGCCGGGGTTCTCCGCCCTGATGGTCGCCAGGTCGCCGCGGATCTGGTCAGGGTCACGGCCGAGCCCGCCGGTGACGATCTCCGGCACCCCGGAACCGGCCAGCAGCGCCACGAACGCGGCCCGGTCCGCATCCGCCACCGGAACGTCCGACAGCGAGCCGAGCGCGCGCAATGTGGTGTCGCGCAACCTCACGGCCTCGGGCATGGCTCCGGCCACTCCGGGGTCGCGGTTGCCGGGCGCGACCGACCAGCGGCCCGGCTCGTACGCCCCCGGCACCCGGGAGCCGTCGATGTCCGCGCGCAGCCGCTCCACGGTCACGCCCCGGCCAGCTCGGCGATCACCTCGGCGAACAGCTCGCCGTGCCGTACCACGTCGGCCTCCTCGGTCAGCGGCGAGAACAGCGCCGCCCCGCTCATGCCGTTCAGCACGATCCCCCGGTTGGCCAGGAACAGCCACAGCGCCGTGCGCAGCGACCCGCCCGGCTTGGGGTAGAGCGACCCGGCGTTGCGCGGCGGCTCCGGCATGAAGGCGTAGGAGACCCGGGCCCCGAGGCGGCCCACGTGCCAGGGCAGCCCGTGCCGCTCGATGACCTCGGCCACGTCGCGCGCGTAGCGTTCGGCGAGCCGGTTCATGTGCGCGTACGACGCGTCCGTCATGACCTCGCCGAGCACCGCCCGCATGGCCCGTACGGCGAGGGCCCCGCCCGCGAGCGTGCTGCCGAGCCCGCCGTCGCCGTGCTCGGTGTACCGCGCCGCGACCGCGGCGACCTCCTCCGACATGCCGTAGACGCCCGCCGGAATCCCACCGGCCACGAACTTGCCCATCGCGATGAGGTCCGGTTCGAGTCCCAGTTCCCGGACGCACCCGCCGGGCCCGGCCGGGATCGTCTGGGTCTCGTCGAACAGCAGCAGCGTGCCCGCCTCGCGGGTGAGCGAGCGCAGCGCCGCGTGGAACCCGGGCTCGGGCCTGATCACCGCGCCGCCGTTGGTCATCACCGGTTCGGCGAGCACCGCCGCGATGTCACCGCCGGCAAGCGCCCGCTCCAGCGCGGGCACGTCGTTGAACTCCACGACCTCGGTCGTCCGCCGCACGTCGATGCCGCCCATGTCCACCCCGGGCTCCGGGGCGACGCCGCCGCCGGTCAGCACCACGTACGTCGACTCCAGCGCCCCGTGGTAGGCCCGGTTGAACACCAGGATCTTCTCCCGCCCGGTGGCCACCCGCGCCAGCACCAGCGCGAACCGGTTGGCGTCCGTGCCCGACACCGCGAACTGCCAGTACGGCAGCCCGAACCGGCGGCTCAGCTCCTCGGTCACCCACACGTGGTCCTCGCCCGGCCACATGGTGACCGTGCCCCGGCCGAGCTGGTCGCGCAGCGCCTCCACCACGGCGGGGTGGGTGTGCCCCCACAGCGCCGCCGTGGCGGCGAGCCCGAAGTCGGTGTAGACGTGCCCGTCGGTGTCGTGCAGCCGGACGCCCTCGGCGCGCTCGACCACCAGCGGCACCGGCGGCGGGAACTGCCTGACCCAGTGGTGCGGCGTGCCGTGTACCTGCGAGGCGCGGGCCCGCTCGTGCAGGGCCGCCGCCTTCGGCCGGCCCTCGATCCAGGCCGCGCGCTCGCGTTCCAGCAGGCGGACCAGGCGGCCGTCGTCGATTCCGGGGGTCGTCATCGCTGCTCCTGCGGGCGGTCGAAGGGGGCGGGGTCGAGGAAGCGGCGCAGCACGTTGCCGGTGACCTTGGCGACCGGGTTGGCGTACTTCTCAAGGCCCAGCGCGGTACACCAGGCGATCGAGCCGGTGCTGAACACCGCTCCCCCGAAGGGATACTCGAGAAGCACCATGTCGGCGCGGACCCGTGGCTCCACGCCGGCGCTCTGCCGGGAGTTCGCGGTCAGCACCTCCTCGATGGCGTGCTGGAAGTTGTCGGGGAAGCCGTCGGCGACCGCCAGCACCAGCGTGTGCGGCGGCGTGCCGAGCGCCGGGTCGGCCCGGTCGATCTCCATGCCCGCCGCGCCGTGCCCGACCAGCGCGTCCGCGTCGATCGGCCCGTCCACCCCGGCCAGGGCGAAGGCGGCGCGCTCGTCGCGGGAGCCGGGGGCGGCGTGGTACGGCCGGCCGTGCCCGCGCCCGCCCTGGGAGGTGAACCCGACGCCGACGTGCCGCTGCGGGGCCCGGCCCCGGTGCCGCCACAGGCCGCCGGCCTCGCCGGTGGTGCTCAGGTGGGTCTCCCCCGGGGGGACCTCCCACCCTCTCGTGCCGGTGTGGCCGCGCCGGATCTCGATGACGTGCGGCTGGTCCGGCGCCACGCCGGTCACCCAGTAGAACCCGTTCCCGCCGAGGTACATCATCCGGCCGCCCGCCGCGAGGTACGACTCGTGCGCGTCGAGCATGGCCCCGGTGTAGTACTCAGGGTGCGACCCGGTGAGCACCACATCGTATTCGGACAAAGCGGCCACGCCCTCGGTGTGCAGGTCGTCGTCGCAGACCACGTCGTAGCCGATGCCCTCGTGCTCCAGCCAGTCGATCAGGCACAGGTCGGCGCTGAGGTTCCACAGCCCGAACGGCCCGGAGTAGTCGGGGGTGAGCGTGGTGAGCGGGCGCAGCCGCGAGGCGTAGTAGCAGCCGCTGCCGTCCCGGTGCAGGTCGTACAGGCTGCACAGCTTGTGCTCGGCGGCCCACACGTGCTGCGGCGTCACCGGGTAGTCCAGGCCCTCGGGGCCGACCTTCTCGATGCTGCTGTGCGAGCCCGCGTACGCGAGGTAGGTGAAGGTCGGGATGAGGACGGCGACCCGCTCGGTGCTGGAACCGCGGGCGGGGCGTACGAAGAACGGCACGCGCAGTTCGTCCTCGCCCGCGCGCAGCCGGAAGGCGTAGACGCCGCTGCGCAGCGCGGCGGGCAGGCGCAGCACGACCGAGGCGTCCCAGCCCGCGTCGGTCAGGTCGTCGTCGTGGAAGTGCAGGGCGTCGTACTCGCCGGGGGCGAGCCGGAAGTCGATCTCGCCGCCGGTCCAGTTCGCGCCGGGCACGCCGCGCGAGGGAGTGTTGACGGTCTCGGCGTGCAGCGCGTGCGGGCCGTCGTCGGGCACCCGGGTGCCGTGCGGGCTCTGCCCCGGCCGCCAGCGGACCAGCTCCGGCAGCCCGAACCGGTCCGGGTCGGCCGTGGCCAGGGCCTCCGGCGTGGCCGCGCCCGCGTACAGGGCGGGGCGGTCGATCCGGCCGTTGAAGTGGGCCGCGGCCCGGTCGTCGAACTGCGACTCGGCCGACCCGCCGCCGCGCCAGGCCGCCACCAGCGGCTCCACGCCTGCGGCATCGTACTCCACCGGCCCTTCGCGGCGGGCCGACGCGCGCCAGGACCCGACCGGCCACTCCGGCGTCGGGACCTGGGTCAGGGTGACGCCGTCCGGGCCGAACGCGGCGGCGACGAACGTCCACCGGCCCACCGGGATCGGCCGGTCGGTCACCGCGACCGGCGCGTCACCGGGACCGGCCCAGACCGCCAGGTGATCGTCGCCGGTCAGGCCGAGCGCCCAGCCGCGCCGCTCGCCGAGGTCCCTGCGGGCCACGATCGCGCGCGGCTCGCCGTTCGCGGGCAGGGTGGGCATGATCCAGGCGGTGACGGTGAACGCGTCCACGTCCAGCGCCGCGTGCGCGGGCGCACGCAGGTACGAACCGGACGCCAGCGGCTGGACGCGGCCCTTACGGGCGCCGATCGGCAGGTCCACGACCTCCTGGCGGACGCCCGGCCCGCGAGCGTCGTCCACGCCGTGTACCAGACGCAGCAGTTCGACCTGGTAGTCGGCGGTGGCGCTGACCATGAGCCGGATCTCCTCGCCCGCCGCGACGCTGAGCCGGTCGACGTAGCCCAGGAGCACGGGGTCGGCGCTCATCCGCGCCGCGCCTTGGCGAAGGACGCGACCACCTCGGCGAGGGCCGCCGCCTGCTCCATCCGGTCGTACATGGGGTAGAGGATCAGTTCGCGCACCCCCACGTCGGTGAGTTCGGTCAGCCGCTCGGCGCAGTGCTCCGGCGGGCCGAAAATCGCGACCCGGTCGGCCATGCCGTCCGCGTCGTACACCGGGTTGCCGCCGAACGACCGCTGGAACACCGGCACCAGCTTCTCCCGCGCCCGCTCCACGGTGTCCTCCACCGCGATGTAGACGCTCTTGGAGATCGTGAAACCGGCGGGGTCGCGGCCCTGCTCGTCCATGGCCCGCCGGATGATCGCGAGCTGGTCCATGAAGTCGGCGGTGGCGGCGGGGGCGGCCCCGGTCCACCCGTCGGCGATCCGTACCGCCCGGCGCAGCGCCTGCTCGGCCCGCGCCCCGATCCAGATCGGCGGCCCCGGCCGTTGCACCGGCTTGGGCTGGGAGCGGATGCCGGTGAAGGAGTACAGCTCGCCGTCGTAGCCGGCCTCCTCCTGGCTCCACAGCGCGCGCATCACGCCGATGCCCTCCACCATGCGCCGGACGGGCCGGTCCATCGGGATGCCGAGGGCGGTGAGGGCCTCGCGGTGGTAGGCGTTGCCGACGCCGAGCCCGACGATGAGCCGGCCGCGGGAGAGCTGGTCGATGGTGGCCAGCTCGCGGGCGGCGACGGCGGGGTTGCGCCGGCCGGAGTACAGCACGCCGATGCCCAGGCGCAGCCGTTCGGTGACCGCCGCCAGGTAGGACAGCACGTGCAGGCCGTCCAGGGAGTAGTTGGCGGCGTTCACCGTGTCCTGCGTCCACAGGCCGGTGAACCCGAGCCGTTCGGCCTGCTGGGCGAACGGCACAAGAAGGTCCGGGTCGTTCGGCGCGCCCAGGGAGAATCCGACGTCGTCGCCCGGTGTCGAGGTCATGCCCACGCCCTCCCCGGCCCGGCTAGAGGATCTCGCGACCGTAGATCGCGATGGAGGAGTCGCGCTCGGCGTACTTCCTGAAGCCCTCCACGACCGCTTCCATGGCCGGCTGCTTCAGCACCTCTTCCCAGGCGTCCCAGGAGTCGGCCTCGATGTCCTCGACCACGTCCCAGGGGGACTCCTTGCCGCGGGCGCCGTCCAGCAGGAAGACGCGGAAGCTCTGCACGCCCTTCTGCTTGCTGGTGATCGCCTGGTCGACGGTCTTGGACCATTCGATGTACTCCTCGGGCGACACTCCGGGCTTCAGCTTGTAGAGGACGTAGATCTTCTGCACGTCGGAACTCCGATCACTGTGGGAACCGGTCGCGGTGACGATCCGTGACACACGGCGTCACACGGGAGCGGATTCGAGTATGTGAGCCGCGTGTTGTTGATGTCAACACCTGGCCTCGTCCCGCAGGAGCCTCCGCTCCAGCAGTACGGCCGTCCATCGCTCGTCCAGCTTATGCCGTCCGACCTCGTTGAAGCCGAGGTCCACGTAGTACTGACGCAGGCGGGGGTTGTTCGCCACGCAGTCCAGGCGGACCATGCCGGCTCCCTTCTCCCTGGCCCGGTCCGCCACCCAGGCGAGTATCCGGGCCCCCACGCCGGCCCCCGCGAACGTGCGGTCGGTCATCAGCCCGTGTACGTACGCGGCGAACGCGTCCCGCTCCCGCCACACCCGCGGATCGGACCACAGCAGCCGGAACGCCCCGGCCAGCCGGCCGTCGGGCGCCCTCGCCACGTACCATTCATGAGTGGCTATCTGTGCCTCTACCTGCGTAGACGTCAGCAGTCCCGGCGGCCACTGCCAAATGCCCTGCCTGGCCAGCCATTCCTCCGCCGCCCTGCGCATGCCGACGATCCCGGGCGCGTCCCCCGCCGCCGCCCGTTCGATCTCCATCTCCATGCTGCCGAACCGTATCCGCAAAGGTGTTGACAGTAACAACAGAGAGGGCCATTCTCCTGAACTACCGGGTGGCAGGAGGTGACCAGACTTGGACGGACGCTTCTCGGGCTCCCGACGGCTATGGCTAGTACGCAGACTGCTGCTGGGCGCCGCCGTCGTGCTGCTGGTATCGGTGCTGGTGTTCGCCGCGACGCAGGTTCTGCCCGGCGACCCCGCGCGCGCGGTACTAGGGCACGACGCGACACCTGAAAGCGTGGCCGCCCTACGCGCCGAACTCGGCCTGGACCGGCCGCTCATCTCGCAGTACCTGGCCTGGCTGGGCCACATCGTGACCGGCGATCTCGGCCAGTCGCTGGTGACGCGGGAGCCGGTGGCCGCGCTGATCGGCGACCGCACGATCAACTCGGCCGTACTGGTCGTGATCTCCGCCGCCATCGTCGTGCCGCTGTCGGTGTTCGTCGGCGCGCTGGCCGGGCGGCGCAGGGACCGGAAGTTCGACAAGGCGATGCTCGTCGTCACGCTCGGGCTCACCGCGCTGCCCGAGGCCATCATCGCCCTGCTGCTCGTCATCCTCTTCTCCACCTCGGTGCTGCGGTTGCTCCCTGGGACCGTTCTACTAGGTCCGGGTCAGAACCCGCTCGGGCAGCCCGCCCAACTCGTGCTGCCGGTGGCCGCGCTGGTGCTCGGCGTCCTGCCGTACCTGTCCCGGCTGGTGCGCGGTTCGGTGATCGACGTGTACGAGTCGGAGTACGTGCGGATCGCCCGGCTGAAGGGCGTCCCCGAGCGGGTGGTGCTGCGCAGGCACGTACTGAGCAACGCACTCGTCCCGGCGATCCAGGGCACCGCGCTCGCGCTGGCGTACCTGACCGGCGGCGTCGTGGTCGTGGAGCAGGTCTTCAACTATCCGGGGCTCGGCACCACACTGGTGGACGCCGTGAACAACCGGGACTTCCCGGTCATCCAGATGGTGTGCCTGGTGTTCGCGGCCTGTTACGTGATCTTCAACCTTCTCGGAGACGTGTTGACGGTGTACGTCACGCCCCGCCTCAGAACGGCCGGCCAGTGAACACGGCACTGCTACACCGCTGTCTGCGCGAACCCCGGATGCGCATCGGGCTGGTGCTGACCGGGCTGATCCTGCTGATCATCGCGATCGGGCCGCTGCTCGCGCCGCACTCGCACAGCGCCATCGTGGGCGCGCCGTACCAACCTCCGTCGTCCCTCGCCATGCTCGGCACCGACTACCTCGGCGAGGACGTGCTGTCGCGGGTGCTCGAAGGCGGGCGCAGCATCGTGTGGGTCTCGTTCGTCGGCACGCTGCTCGGCGTCGGCGTCGGCTCGGCGATCGGCATGACCGCCGCCTACAGCGGCGGCGTGGTGGACGAGGTCCTGATGCGGGCCATGGACGTGCTGCGCGCCTTCCCCCCGATGGTGCTGATCCTGCTGCTGGTCTCGATGGCCCAGGCCGAACTGGCGCTGATGCCGCTGATCGTGGCCATCGCCTGGGTGCCGCAGGTCGCGCGGGTCGCGTACGGCGCGGCCAAGGAGGTCGTCGCCCGCGAGTTCGTCGAGTCGGCGGAGACCCTCGGCGCCTCCCGGCTGCGGATCGTACGCCGCGAGGTGCTGCCCAACGTGATGACCCCGCTGATGGTCGAGTTCGGGCTCCGGCTGACCTGGTCCATCGGCATCGTGACCACGATGAGCTTCCTGGGCGTCGGACTCCAGCCGCCCGCCGCCGACTGGGGCCTGATGATCCGGGAGAACTACCAGGGCCTCGCGCTGCAACCGTGGGGCGTCGTGGTCCCCGCGCTGTGCGTCGCGGCCTTCACGTTCGGCACCAACCTGATGGCCGAGGGCTTCGCGCGTACCGTGGCACGGGTCTCACCGGCCGCCGAGACGCCCAAGGAGGTGACCGTGTGACCGCCGTAACGGTGAAGGGCCTGCGCGTCGATCTGGACGGGCGCGGCGTGGACGTCGTGGACCTCGTCGATTTCGAGATCGCCGCGGGCGAGGTGCTGGGGCTGGTCGGCGAGTCCGGCTCGGGCAAGACGACGGCCGGGGTGACGCTGCTCGGCGACGCCCGGCGGGGCGCGACCATCGCCGGCGGCAGCATCGTCCTTGGCGGCCAGGAGGTCGTCGGGCTGGGCCAGGGGCAGCTCGCCAAGCTGCGCGGCAGTTCGGTCGCGTACGTGCCGCAGGACCCGGCCATGGCGCTGAACCCCGCGCTGCGGCTGCGCCGCCAGTTGGACGAGCTGTTCGAGTTCCATCGGCCGGACATGCCCGAACCCGACCGGGACGCGCGGATCAAGGCCACCATGCGCGAGGTCGGCCTGGACGACAGTGACGCGTTCCTGGCCCGCTTCCCGCACCAGCTCTCCGGCGGCCAGCAGCAGCGGGTGACGCTGGCCCTGGCGTTCCTGCTGCGGCCCCGGGTGATCGTGCTGGACGAGCCGACCACCGGCCTCGACGTCACCACCCAGGCGCGGGTGCTCGCCACCGTGCGCGACCTGTGCGCCTCCCACCAGGTCGCCGCGCTCTACGTCACGCACGACATGGCGGTGGTCGCCGGGCTCGCGCACCGGGTCATGGTCATGTACGCCGGGCGGATCGTCGAGGCCGGCCCGAGTTCCCGGATCTTCGGCGAGCCCGTCCACCCCTACACCCGGGCCCTGATCGCGGCGGTCCCCCAGGTCTCCGAACGCCGCGAGCTGACCGCGATCCCCGGCGACACCCCGATGCCCGGCCGGCGGCCGGGCGGCTGCGCGTTCCACCCCCGCTGCAAGCACGCCGACCCCGCCTGCGCCACCACCGTCCCCGAGCCCGTCGAGGTCGTCCCCGGCCACATCGTCCGCTGCCTGCACGCCACCCGGTTCGCGGCCGAGCCCGCCCAGCCGGCTCCGGCCCTGACGGCCGGCCGCACCGGGGAGCGCGGCGAGGTCCTGCTGGAGGTCACCGGCGTGGACGCGTTCCACGGGCGCAAGCAGGTGCTGCACGACGTGTCGCTGACCCTGGCCAAGGGCGAGTGCCTGGCGCTGGTGGGCGAGTCCGGGTCCGGCAAGACCACGCTCGCCCGCTGCGTGATCGGGCTGCACCGCAACCACACCGGCACGATGACCTTCCAGGGCGCGCCGCTGGCGACACGCGCGCGGGACCGCTCGCGCGAGTCGCGCCGCGCGATCCAGTACATCTTCCAGAGCCCCTACAACTCGCTGAACCCGCGCCGCTCGATCGGCGAGACGCTGCGCGAGCCGCTGAAGGTGCTGTTCGGCATGTCCGCCGCCAAGGCGGCGGCAGAGGTCGCCGAGGTGCTGGAACGCGTCTCGCTCTCGCCAGCCGCGGCCGCGTCCTACCCCGACCAGCTCTCCGGCGGCGAACGGCAGCGCGTGGCCATCGCGCGGGCGCTGGTCTGCCGCCCAGAGGTGCTGATCTGTGACGAGATCACCTCGGCGCTGGACGTCTCGGTACAGGCGTCGATCGTGCGGCTGCTGCGCCGGTTGCAGGACGAGGAAGGGCTCGCCCTGCTGTTCGTGACGCACAACCTCGGACTCGTCCGCGCCGTGGCGGACCACGTCGTCGCCATGCGCGCCGGGCGGATCGTCGAGGGCGGGCCCGTCGATGACGTGCTCGACCGTCCTGGCGATCAGTTCACCAGGGATCTCATCGCGGCGACGCCCGAACTGTCGGCCGTGCCTACCGGTGATCCGTCCCGACTCCCCCTGTCACTGGAGGACCCCACATGACCCAACGAATGAACCAGGGGCCGAGCCGGCGCGGGTTCCTGAGCACGGCCGCGGCGCTCGGCATGTCCGCCGCGGCGATGGAACTGCTCGCCGCCTGCGGGAGCGGCGGCGGCGCGCAGCCCGCCGCCACCGGCGCGGGCGCGGCGGGCAAGCCGACGCGTGGCGGGCGGCTCACCGTGGCCACCGGCGGCGCGAAGGGCTCCGACACCCTCGACCCCGTACTGCTGAACAGCGCGCCGGTGAGCTTCATGGCCAGGGTCCTGTACGACCAGCTCGCCGACTTCAGCAACGACCTCCAGTACCGGCTGGCGATGGCCGAGCTGATCGAGCCGAACAAGGCCGGTGACGAGTGGACCATCCGCGTCAAGGACGGCATCGAGTTCCACAACGGCAAGACGCTCGACGCCGAGGACGTCATCTTCACCTTCAAGCGGACCTTCACCCAGGCGGGGTCGGTCACGCTCGGCAAGTTCAAGCCGTACGTGGACCTGGATGAGATCAAGAAGGTGGACAAGCGGACGATCCGGATGAAGCTCCTCCGGCCGAACTCCACCTTCAACTACGCGCTGGCCAGCCCGCACAAGATCGTCCCGGTGGACTTCGACCCGAGGAACCCGGTCGGCACCGGGCCGTTCAAGTACAAGAGCTTCACCGCGAACCGGCAGTGGGTGTGCGAGCGGTTCGCCAACTACTGGAACGCCGACGGCGAGTCCGAGCCCAGCGACTCGGCGGCCCCGGCCGGGCTGGGCGCCAAGCCGTACCTGGACGAACTGGTCGTCAACGTCATCAACGACGACTCCGCCCGGACCAACGCGCTGGTCACCGGCCAGGTGGACGCCATCAACATGGTGCAGTTCGCGCAAATCCCGCTGATCGGCCAGCACCAGCAGCTCAAGCTGCTGGAGTCGGAGACCGGCGCGTGGACCGGCATCTACATGAACATGGAAGAGCCGCCCTTCGACGACGTGCGGGTCCGGCAGGCGCTGCGCCTGGCCATCGACCGGGAGCAGGCGCTCAGCTCCTGCGTGTCCGGCCACGGCCGGGTCGCCTACGACCTGCCCGAGCCGTACGCCCCCGGCTACCCGACCGAGCTGACCCGCAAGCGCGACATCGAGAAGGCCAAGGCCCTGCTCAAGGAGGCCGGCAAGGAGAACATCACGGTCGAGCTGGTGGCCGGCCCGGTCTCCGCCGAGGCCGTGTCGATGGCGACCGTCCTGGCCAACAACGCGGCCGAGATCGGCATCACCATCAAGGTCCGCCAGGTGGACACCGCCACGCTGTTCGGACCGCAGTTCCACAGCTGGCCGTTCTCGGTGGACAAGTGGCCCGCGCAGGGCAACTACCTGACCCTGCTCGCCCTCACCGACCTGAGCGAGAGCACCACCCTCACCCACATGCCCAAGGCCGACCTGGACGCCCTGCGCGACCTGCACGACAAGGCGCTGTCCACGGTGGACGAGGCCAAGCGGGCCGAACTGACCCGGCAGATGTACCAGATCCAGTTCGACCGCGGCGGCTGGATCATCCCCTTCTTCGCCAACGTCGTCAACGCCCACCACGCCAAGGTCGCGGGCTGGCCCAAGCAGGACGCCTCCGGCCGCTCCTTCGGCAACGCCCACTTCGAACAGCTCTACCTGAACGGCTGAGTTTTCAGGGCGAGGGGCCGCGGGGCCCCTCGCCCGCCGCGCCCGGCGATCAGCCGATGGTCGCCGTCATCAGGTCGCGCCCCACGGAAAGGGTGCCCGCGTAGCCGCCCAGGCGCACGTCCTGCTCGAACGCGCCCTCCCCGGCCTCGTCGTCCGGAGCCGGGATCAGGTGCGTGAGCATCAGGTGCCCGACCCCGGCGCGCATGGCCAGGCCGCCGAGCGCGACCGTGTCGGCGTGGTAGGCGAAGATCTTCTCGAACGGGGTCCCGGCGACGGCGGCGCGCAGCGCCGTGGTCCGGCACGCTTCGTGGACCAGCACGTCCGCGTTTCGGCTGAGCATCTCCACCTCGTCGCACACGCGGGTGTCGCCCGAGATCACTACCGTGCCGTCGGGGGTGCGGACCCGGTAGGCGACCGCGTCCGGGACCGGCTCGTGGTGGACGGCGACCGCCTCCACCGTGACCCCGTCCCGAGACCAGATCTCCCGGGGCTCGGACGCGCAGGCGAACGCGTGCGGCCGCAGCTCGGGCGGCGCCTCCTGGACGTGCTCCATGCGCAGCGCGATGTCGGCCGCGTACGGGTCCAGCATCCGCGCGGCGAACTCGGCGGCGGCCCCCGCCGGGAGGTGGAGGTCGAGTGGTCCGGTCTGCCACACGTGGTCCTGAATCCAGCGCCCCAGCACCACGTCCGGCAGCCCGATCACGTGGTCGCTGTGCGCGTGGGTGACGAAAAGCGCGGTCAGCTCGTGCAGGCCGACGCCCGCCTCGGTCAGGCGCAGCACGGTGCCGCGCCCCGCGTCGAACTGCAACATGGTTTCTCCGTACCGGACCAGGACGCCCGCGCCCGCGCGGCCCGGAGACGGGATCGGCACACCGGTGCCGGTCAGGGTGACGGTGGTGGTCATCGGCAGGCTCCTTCGCGAACACAGGGACGAGCGGTCATCCGGCGGTAGACCGCCCACATCAGGCCCACCAGCAGCACATGGGCCGGCACCTCGACCAGCAGCTTGAAGGCCCCCATGGCGAGGGCCCGGCCGTCGAGGTAGAGCCGCGCCTGGTTGGCCAGGAGTGCGCCTTCGGCCACGACCCAGATGAGGTTCGCGACCGTGTAGGCCCGCAGCCGGGGCGGGCAGCGCCGGAAGGCGAGCCCCCGCCCGGTGAGCACTCCGGCGGCCAGGCCGACCGGCGGGAGCCGCAGCAGCAGCATGACGGGTGTCGCCGCGACGACCGCGGCGCGCAGGGCGAGCACCGGCACGAAGTAGTTCGCGGCCTCGCCGGACAGGACGGTCCAGGCCGCGGCCCCGGCGGTCAGCGCGAACCCGCCCACCGCCGGCCACACGCTGCGCGCCCCGCGGACCCGGCGGACCGCCACGAGCGCGGCCACGCACAGGCCGGTCGCCAGCGCCGCCGGCAGGCGGGCGGTCGTCGCGTACACCAGCGTGAACCCCAGCACCGGGACCGCCGTCTCGGCGATGTGCAGCCCGGCGCGGCGCAGTGCGGCGAGGTCACTCATGCGCGCCGCGCAGCGTGTGGGTGAAGGTGTGCCGGCGCAGTTCGGGGACCAGGGAGGCGGCGTCGCCGGTCACGGTGATGTCGGCGTGCGGAACGCCGTCGCGGGTGACGGTCTCGACCGTTCCGCCGATGCCGGCCCTGCCGAGCAGCGCCAGCACGACCCGTCGTACGGCGTCCTCGCGCAGGGCGGGCTTGAAGACCTTGCCGACGGCGGTGACCGGCAGCGACTCGACGACGTACACGGCCTTCGGCGCGGCGGCCGGCTCCGGCGCCCGCCCGGCGGCCCAGGCCAGCAGGTCCTCCACCGCCGTGGCGGCACCGGGCGTGAGCGTCACGTAGGCGACCGGGACCTCCCCGGCGTGGGCGTCCGGCCGTCCCACCACTGCGGCGGCCGTGACATCGGGATGGGCGAGCAGCGCCTCCTCCACGGGCTCCGGGCTGATGTTGTGCCCCCCTCTGATGATGAGGTCCTTGGCCCGCCCGGCGAGGTGGACGTAACCGTCGGCGTCCACGTGACCGAGGTCGCCGGTGAGCAGCCACCCGTCGAAGACGATGCCCGTGGGGTCGGGGGCCGCGCCGTGCGGGCCGGGGCGCAGGTAGCCGGGAAAGACATTGGGGCCCTCGATGGCCAGCACGCCCGGCTCGCCGGGCTCGCAGTCGGCCACCGGGCGGCCGGCGTCGTCCACCTTGACGGCTTTGACCCGCTGGTAGGCCAGCCGCAGGCCCACCGACCCGGCCCGCCGGCCGAACACGGGCATGACGGATGTGGCGCACGTTCCCTCGGTGAGCCCGTACCCCTCCACCAGGGGGACCTTCGCCGTCGACTCGAACGCCTCGCGCACGCCGCGCGGGAGCGGCGCGGCCCCCACCACGCCCGCGCGCAGGGACGACGGGACCGCGTCCTCCGGCACCGGGGGCAGCGCCTGGTAGACGGTCGGCACCGCGGAGAACGAGGTGACCTGGTAGTGGTCCACGATCCGCCAGAAGTCGGGCATCAGCTCCGGGTCCCGGAAGCCGAGCGGCCCCAGGCTCACCACGGGCGTGCCGTGCATCGTCGGCGCGAGGCCGGTGACGTGCAGGGCGTTGACGTGGAACAGCGGCAGGCCGCCGAGGACCACCGCCCCTTCCAGGAAGGCGCCCGTGCAGCCCATCGCCCAGGCCGTGTAGACCTCGTTGAGGTGGGTGTGCGGCGCGATCCGGGGCACTCCCGTGGTGCCGCCGGTGTGAAAGTACGCCGCCACGTCCTCGGGGCCCGGCCGGTATCCGAACGTCAGGGCGTCGGCGGGCTGTTCGGCCGCCCGTGCCTCGAAATCGCCGCCGAGGGCGAGCAGGGCGCGTACCCGGGGCAGCCGCTCGGTGAGGCGCACCGCCTTCTCCCAGACAGCGGGGGCGAGCTCCGGACCGGCGGCGACCAGGATCTCCGCACCGGCGAGTTCCAGCAGGCCGGCCAGGTGATCTTCGCCCAGCAGCGGGTTGACCGGCGCGGCGACCCCGATCGCCTGCGCGCCCAGCAGCGCGGCGTACGCGCCGCCCGTGTTGGGGGCCAGCAGGCCGACCACGCCACCGGGACGCAGGCCGAAGGCGTGGTAGAGGTTCGCGGCCCGGTGGACGTGGCCGAGCAGGTCGGCGAAGGTCCAGGTGCGGGGCAGCCGCCAGGAGCCGCCGCCCTCGGCGATCAGGTGCAGCGCGGGGGAGCCGCCATAGGCCGCCGCCGACCTCACCAGCAGCTCGTACGTGCTGGCGGGCAGGTCGCGCGCCGCCAGCGGCACGGCCTCCACGGCGGCCAGGTCCTCGGGCACCAAGACCAAAGGTCTGTCGATCATGCGGTGACGTTCCTCTCGGCTGTGATCGGGGTGGTGGGCGACGGCGGCAGCAGCGGGAGCCAGGCGGCGGCGTCCCGGCCGATTGGGACGGTGCCCGTGGCGAGCGGGGCGGCGGCCAGGACGACCCGGTCGGGGCGCAGCAGTACGGCCGAGGCCCTGCCGCCGAGCAGCCAGCGGGCCAGGGTGCCGTCATCGATGGGGGTGGCGACGAGGTCGAAGACCCGGGCGCGCAGGCGGCGCGCGAGGGCGGCCGTCAGAGGGTCGAGCGGGGAGAGGGTGAGGACGGCGAACGAGCCGCCGAGCACGTCGTCCAGGCGGCGGTGCCGGCCGTCCACCGTCACCCAGGGTTGCGGGGGCAGCGTCCCGGCCAGATCGCCCCAGGGGCGGCGGGGCCGGACGAGCGGTCCGCGGCGCAGCCGGGGCGACCCGCCGGGTGTCGCGGCGGGCAGGCGTCCGGCCGGGGAGAGCAGCAGGCGGGCCACCCGTGCCGGTCCGGCCATGACGCGGCCGACCGCGACCGCCGTTCTGATCATGTGGGTGACGTGCGGCGCCCGTTCGGCCCGGTAGGTGTCCAGCAGCCGCTCGTGGGCGCCTTCCGCCAGGACGAGCGCAAGCTTCCACGCCAGATTCGCCGCGTCCCGCAGTCCCGCGCCCAGGCCCTGGCCGATGAACGGCGGCGTCAGGTGCGCGGCGTCACCGAGCAGGAAGACCCGCCCCCGTCGCCACCGGTCCGCCACCTGGGCACGGAAGGTGTAGATCGCCTGCCGCAGTACGTGCAGTTCGTCCTCGGGCACGCCGCGCGTCCAGGGGGAGATCAGCCGTAGCAGCGTCGCGCGGTCCGCGGCCTCCCGTTGGCCCGCCCGGACCTCCCATCGGTAACGCTCGGGGCCGATCCGCATGAACGTGGCCGGACGCCGCGGGTCGCACACCTGGTGAACGCCGTCCCAGACGTCGAGGGGCTTGGCACAGCGCACGTCCGCCACGAGCCAGCGCTCGGCGAATCCGAGGTCGCGCATCCGCGCGCCCACATGGCGGCGGGTGCGGCTGTTGGCACCATCGCACCCGAGCAGCGCGTGCGCGCGCACCTCCTCCTGCCGCCCGCTGGCCACGTCGCGCAGCCGTACCCGGACCGGGCCGCGTCCGTCCTGCTCGATGCCCACGACCTCGGTGCCGGGGCGCAACTCGGCCTCCGGGCGGCGGGCGAGGCCGGCGCGCAGCAGCGCCTCGAGATCGGGCTGGTCGAACATGTTCGCCTGCGGCCAGCCGGAGCGTCCCGCGCCGTCGTCGCGGCGGAACTCGGCGATCGTGCGCAGCTCGCCGTCCAGCAACCGCATGCCGGGCGACGGGTGGCTGATCGCGGCGAAGTCCTCGGCCACGCCGACCGCCTGGAGAATCCGCATCACCTCGTCGTCCAGGTGGACCGCGCGGGGCAGCGGGTAGACATCCGGGTGCGGGTCCACCACCAGGCTGCGCACGCCGTACCCGGCCAGCAGGGCGGCCGCGGTCACCCCGGTCGGCCCGGCCCCCGCCACGAGCACGGGGATCACGGAGGTCACGCGTACTCCACCGGCGTCTGCTGGCAGCCCAGGTCGATGGTGCCGTCGCCGGTCGCGATGCGCGCGGTCACGACGTCGCCGTGCCGCAGGTAGGCCGGGACGCGGGCCTGCCGGGCGAAGAAGATCCGCCACTTCAGCGCGGGCGGGAGCAGTGAGCCGAGCAGTTCCACCGGCTTCGGCGGAGCCTTCAGCGCGGTCCCGCCGGGCGTTCCGGTCAGTAGCACGTCGCCGGGCGCCATCTCCTGGAAGCGGGCCAGCGCCGTCAGCGCCGCCGCGGGCCTGGTGATCATGTCCGCCACGGTGCGGTCCTGCCGCAGCACCTGGTTGACCGACAGGCGCAGCCGCAGATCCACCAGCCGCGCGAACTCCTCCGGCTCCGGCAGCACGAGCCGCGGCCCGAGCGGCGTGAACGTCGGATAGGACTTGCTCTCGTAGAACTGCGACTTCGACAGTTGCACATCCCTGGCCGACACGTCGTCGGCGATCACCAGCCCCGCCACGTACGCAGGCAGGTCGGCATCGGTCACGGTCGCGCCGATCGGCAGGGGCGCGCCCAGGACCAGCCCCAGTTCGATCTCGTGGTCCAGCAGCCGTACGTGCGGCGGCTTCACGACCCGGTCGTACGGCCCGCACACCGACCCGGACGCCTTGCGGAAGAACGTGATCGGCACGCCGTCCGGATTCAGGCCCGAATCCTTGGCATGGGAGCGGTAGTTCACCATCTGGCACACCACCCGGCACGGCGTCGTCACCGGCGACAGCAGCGCCAGATCCGCCACCGGCACCCCGTCCGGAGCCGGGTGGGCCAGCGCCTCCCGGTCGGCCAGCAGTTCGGCGGTGGTCCGCGCGGCCGTGTCCACGGCGTGGGCCAGTCCGTCCCGCTCCACCCACCAGCGACCCTCGGTTCGCAGCACGCCGACGCTCATGCTCTCATCGCCTTCATCAGTCCCAGCAGGCGCGGGACGTCGATCTCGTTGTCCTCGCGCAGCGCCGTCACGACGCTGCGCAGCAGGGCCGGGGACGGATCGGTGCCGAGGAAGTCGCGGGTGACCGGTGGGCCCCACTGCGCCAGGCCCGAGGCCGACATGGGCGCCCAGCCCGGCTCCACCGTGCAGTCGAACAGATCGCCGTCCGCGAAGTGCTCCATCATCAACCGGTCGGGGTCGCGCCAGTAGTCGAAGATCTGGCTGCCCTGGACGTGCCTGCCGATCCCCCAGACGCGCCGGTGGCCCCGCGACGCCAGGTATCGCCCACCCGCCGCCACCGCGTCCATGTCGGCCACCTGGTACGCCGAGTGGACATAGCCCGCCCCCGGACCCAGGTGCAGGGCCAGCGTGTGGTGGTCGGCCGGCTCCGCGCCCCGGTCGCATCTGATGAACGCCATGGTCGGGCCGCGGTCGCGCTGGTCGTCAAGGAACAGGAAGTCGCTGACGATCATGCCGAGCGTGTCCAGGTACCAGTCGAGCGTCCGCTCGAACCACCGGGTCTCCAGCACGACGTGCCCGAGCCGCCGCACCCGGGCGGGTTCGGGCGCGGGCCGCTGCGCGGTGTTGATCCGCATCGGCCGGGGGCCGACGTTCATCGTCAGGACCGGCTGCTCGGGCAGGGCGGGCCACTCGGCCGCGCCGTGGACCACCCGTACCGGGATGCCGCTGGGGTCGCGCAGGCTCACCACCCGGCCCCCGCCCGGATCGGCCGACTCACGCACCGTCGCGCCGCACGCGCGGGCGAGCCGCGTCAGGTCTTCGGCCGCCGCCGCCTGGAAGACCGGGCCCACGAAGCGCGACGCGGGACCGCGCCGGATGACCACGCACTGCGGCCCGGGCAGGGTGCCGCGCAGGTAGAGGGCGTCCGGCGTCCGGGCCGCCACGGCGAAGCCGAAGTCGGCGGCGAACGACTCGGCTCGCCGCAGGCCGGTCTTCTCGAACTCCAGCCAGGCCAGGTCCCTGACCTTGATCACCGGATCGCGTGCCCTGCCGGGCCGCTCGCCCCGCAGCGGCCCCCGATCGCTGTGCAGATTCGCGTGCGCGCTCTCCATCACCACCACCTGATAAAGTCATCATTATTGATGAAACTATCAGTGGTGGGGGTTCGGATTGTCAAGCGCTATGCTCTGCCGCGTGATGGGGGAAGCATCGAAGGCCGCGTCCCGGCTGGAGCGCCGCAAGACCCGCACCCGCCAGGCGCTGATCGACGCCACCCGCGCCTTCCTGGCCCGGCGGGGCATCGCCGAGGTCAGCATCCAGGAGCTGACCGACGCGGCCGACGTGGGATTCGGCTCGTTCTACAACCACTTCAGGAGCAAGGACGACCTGTTCCAGGCGGCCATCACCGACGTGCTCGAAGAGCTCGGGCAACTACTCGACGAGCTGACCGCCGGCATCGAGGACCCGGCGGAGGTCTTCGCCGCCTCGGTCCGGCTCACCGGGCGAATGGTCGACACCCACCCGCAGATCGCCCGCATCCTCACCCACACCGGCCTGCCGTACCTGGACTCCGACAAGGGCCTGGCGCCCCGGGCGCTGCGCGACATCCGCCACGCCATGGCCGCCGGGCGCTTCCGGCCCGGCAACCCGTACGTGGCGCTGGCCGGAGCCGGCGGCTCGCTGCTCGGGTTCCTCCAGCTCTGGCTCGAACACCCCGACCTGGTGGACGAGCACTCGGCGGACGAACTGGCCGAGAATCTGCTGCGCATGTACGGCATGAGCCATGAGGAGGCGCACGCCGTCGCCAGGCGCCCGTTGCCCGGCGGCACCCGATCGGCAGAATGAAAACCGTACGCTGACCTCGGGGCTCAGGCCCCGGGCCCGCCCCTTCCCGGCCTTCCGGGCGAGGGGCCGCGCGGCCCCTCGCCCGTCCACTTGTCGGCGACCCCCTCTCGCGGCGCTGCATCCGCGCCACGGCCTGCTCCGACAGCAGGCGGGTGCCGTCCGGCGCGACGCCGCCGTCCAGGTGGAACTTCGCCAGCCGGACGATGTCGGCGACGGTCGCGCACAGGTAGCCCCCGTTGGGCGTCTGGGCACGGGTGAGCGGGTTCCACGACGGGGCCACCTCGGGCGGCGCTCCCGCCGGGCCGACGTGGCTCATCGCGACGCGGAACCGCAGCGCCTCCTCCGGGAGCGTCACCGCGTGCGTGAGGCCGAGCGGGTCCAGTCGGGGTCAGGCGTCGGAGGGCGGCACCCATTCGGTGAGCCGCACGACGATGCCGTTCGGGTCGGTCAGCTCGAAGGACCGCTCGCACCAGGGCTCGGTGCGCAGCGGCGCGGTGATGGCGGCCCCCTCGGCGCGCAGCCGCTCGTACTCCGCGGCGACGCCCGTCACGGCGAAGACCACCACCACGCCGCTCGCCCGAGCCGCCCCGCAGGTGCAGGATGACGTCGGTGGCGGCGTCCGAGCGGGTCAGGCAGGCGAAACCGACGGCCGTGACCGATTCGTGGAAGCCGAGGTGGGAGACGAAGAAGGTGCAGGAGGCCGCCACGTCATCGACGTTCAGCGACACCGCGGAAGCGATGACGTTCACAGGGGAGGCGTGGCCGCATGGTTCATGGGCGGGCAACGACGAACTTCGTGCCATGTCATAACCGCTCGCTGATCTACGCAGATGGAGCTGCGCGACATCGAGATCTTCCTGACGCTGGCCGAGGAGCTGCACTTCGGCCGGACGGCGGAACGTCTGCACATGACGCAGGCCAGGGTCAGCCAGGCGATCAAGAAGCAGGAGCACCGCATCGGCGCGGCCCTGTTCGAGCGCATCAACCGCGCCGTCGCGCTCACCCCCGTCGGCAAGCAGCTCTACGCCGACATCCTGCCCATGTACCGCGGCCTGCACGAGGGCCTGGAACGTGCGAGGCAGACCGCCCGCGGCACGTCCGGCGTGCTCCGGCTCGGCCTCATCCCCTCCAACTTCGACGACTACCGGCCGCTGATCGACGCCTTCACCGCCGCGCACCCCGGCACCGAAGTACAGCTCCGGCACACCCACTTCGGCGACCCGTTCGGCAGCCTGCGCAGCGGGGAGACCGACATCGCCGTCATCCGTCGACGAGGTCAGCGCGGAACTGCTCCGCGAGTTCACCTCCAACACCGGTGCCCTGGTCTCCGGCCGCCGCCTGTTCGACATCGCCGACGGCTGGGGCGACAGCCACCCGGTAGGCGCCCCCGTCGTCGTGGTCACCCACCAGCCACCCCAGGACCTGTC
>NZ_POUA01000389.1 GCF_003236385.1 Spongiactinospora gelatinilytica | reverse complement strand
CCCCTGCCTGTTACCGGTACCCCATGCGTGATCAATTCAGGAGAGACCCCATGCGCAGATCGATCGCCGCTCTGGCCGTGGCGGCGCTGGCCGCCCTGGCGGGTACGGCCGGCTGTGGCGGCGGCGAGCCCGCCCAGCAGGCGGCGCGACCGGACGAGCCCGCCCCGATCGAGGTGACCAACTGCGGGGCGAAGTACCGTTTCGACTCGCCGCCGAAGCGGATCGTCGCCTCCAGCACCATCGCCACCGAGATCGTGCTCGCGCTCGGCGCGCGGGACCGGCTGGTCGGGGCCGTCGCGCCCGGTGAGCTGCTGCCCGAGGCGGCGGCGGCGTTCAAGGGCGTGAACATCATCGCCGAGTCGGCCTTCCCGCCCCCGTCCAAGGAGACGGTCTTCGCCGCCAACCCCGACTTCGTGGTCAGCGGCTACCCCGACGACTTCGGTCCCAAGGCCCTCGGCGACCGCGCCAGGCTGCGCCAGGAGGGCGTCAACTCCTACCTGCTGTCCGGCAACTGCCCGAACCACAAGGCCACCGTCGAGGACAGCTACACCGACATCCGCGAACTCGGCCGTCTCCTGGGCGCGCCCGCCAAAGCCGAGGAACTGGTGGCGGCACTCTCGGCCGAGGTGGACGCCGTCAAGCCGGTCGGTGGCACCCCGACGGTCTTCGACTACGCGAGCGGCATGGAGAAGGCCGCCACCGCGGGCTCCAACGGCCTGCTCGACGACCTGATCCGCCGGGCCGGCGGCAAGAACGTCTTCCCCGAGGTGACCTCCTACTCCCAGATCTCCTGGGAGGAACTGGTCAAACGGGACCCCGACGCGATCGTCGTGGAGGACCAGGCGTTCGAGCCCGCGGCGAAGGCCATCGCGTTCCTCACCTCCTACGAGCCGATCAAGAACGTCACCGCGGTCAGGGAGAAGCGGTTCATCGTCATCCCGGTCAACGACACCCAGCCCGGCCTGCGCAGCGGCCGGGCGCTGCGCACCCTCGTGGCCGGGCTCGCCCGGTGAGCCGGGTATCGGAGCCTTCCTCGCCTTCCGCGCCGCCACGGGAACGCACGGCCGCGCCCGCGCGCTCCGGCCGCCTCGGTTTCGCGGGCCTGATCCTGCTGCTCGGCGCGGTGCTGCTGGTCTCGCTCGTGGTCGCCGTGGGCCTCGGCCCGGTGTCGATCCCGGCGGGTGACGTGGCGCGGATGCTCGGCCACCGGCTGGCGCCCTGGCTGGTGAGCGAGGCCCCGGCCGGGCCGCAGTCGGTCATCGTGCTGGACATCCGCTTCCCCCGGGTGCTGCTCGGCGCGGTGGTGGGGGCCGGGCTGGCCGCCGTGGGCGCGGTGCTCCAGGGAGTGCTGCGCAACCCGCTCGCCGACCCGTACATCATCGGCGCCAGCTCGGGGGCCTCGCTGGGCGCGGTGCTGGTGATCCTGGCGGGGGTCTCCCCCTTCGGGCCGCTGTCGCTGCCGCTGTCCGCGTTCGCCGGGGCGATGGCCGCGTTCGGTTTCGTGCTCGGCATCTCCCGGCGCGGCGGGCAGCTCGCGCCCACCCGGCTGATCCTGGCCGGGGTCGCGGTCGCCGCCCTCACCGAGGCGGTGACCAGCTACATCGTGCTCACCACACCGGACAAGGAGGTACGGACCGCCCTGTTCTGGACACTCGGCGGCCTGTCCGGCACCCAGTGGCGGGACGTCGGCGTGCCCGCGGTCATCGTCCTTTCGGCGACGGCGTGGTTCGTCACCCGTGCCACCCTGCTCAACGCCCTGGTGCTGGGCGACGAGGGGGCCACCGGCCTGGGGGTGGAGGTGGACCGGCTGCGGCTGCGGCTGATCACGGCGAGCGCGCTGGTGATCGGCACGGTGGTCGCGGTCAGCGGCGGCATCGGGTTCGTCGCGCTGATGGTGCCGCACGCCGTGCGGCTGGCAGCCAGGGCCGACAACCGGCACCTGGTCCCGCTCAGCGCGCTCACCGGGGCGCTCCTGCTGGTCTGGGTGGACGTCGGAGCGCGAATGCTCAACCAGCCCGACGAGATCCCCATCGGAGTGATCACCGCCGTGCTCGGCTCTCCCTTCTTCCTCTTCCTACTGATCAGGGCGGACCGTTGAACATCGAGATCCGCGACGTCTCGTGGCTGCAGGTGCTTCACGAGATCACGCTCAGCGTGCGCTCGGGCGAGGTGGCCGGGCTGGTCGGCCCCAACGGCAGCGGCAAGACGAGCCTGCTGCGCTGCGTCTACCGCAGCACCCGGCCGGACGGCGGGCGGATCACGGTCGGCGGGATGGACGTCTGGCAGGCCCCGGCCCGCGAGGTCGCCCGCACGGTGGCGGTGCTCGCCCAGGACACCCCGGCCGACCTGAACAACTCGGTGGAGCAGATCGTCGGCCTGGGCCGCATCCCCTACCTGGGCGCGCTCGGCCGGTTGTCCGCGGCCGAGCGGACGCTGATCGCCGACACCATCGAACGGCTGGAGCTGGGCCCGCTGCGCCGCCGGCCGTACGCGACGCTGTCCGGCGGCGAACGCCAGCGGGTGCAGCTGGCCCGCGCGCTGGTCCAGGAACCCAAGGTGCTGATCCTCGACGAGCCGACCAACCACCTGGACCTGCGCCACCAGGTGGACGTGCTGCGCCTGGCCCGCTCGATCGGGGTCACCGTCCTGGTCACCCTGCACGACCTGCAACTGGCCGCCGCCGCCTGCGACCGGCTGGCGGTGCTGAGCGAGGGGCGGGTCGTGGCCGAGGGCCCGGCCGTGGAGGTGGTCACCCACGACCTGCTGCGCCGGGTCTACCACGTCGAGGCGCACGTCACCCCGGGCCCCGACGACCTGCCGAGGATCTTCCTGCCGGTTTGACGGCGGCCGGGCGGGGCAGCCGACGGGCCAGATGAGCACGACCATCGACGGGGTGCGGCGGATCGCCGTACTGCGCGCCAACGCGCTGGGCGATTTCGTGATGGCGCTGCCCGCGCTCGCGGCCGTCAAGGCGGCCTACCCGGGCGCCCGGCTCACCCTGCTCGGCCACGAGTGGCACGCCGGCCTGCTGCGCGGGCGTCCCGGGCCGATCGACGAGGTGGTGGCGCTGCCGCCGATCTCCGGGGTGGGCACCACCGACCCCGGGCATCCCGTGCCGCCGGGCCTGCTGGAACGGCTGGCCCGGCGCGGCTTCGACCTCGCGCTTCAGCTGCACGGCGGCGGGCTCTACTCCAACCCGTTCATCCGCGGCATCGGCGCGCGGGTCACCGCCGGCCTGCGCAGCCCGGACGCCGTGCCGCTGGACCGCTGGGTCCGCTACGCCCACCACCAGCACGAGACGCTCCGGCTGCTGGAGGTCGCCGCGCTGGTCGGCGGGTCCACGGCCGCCGTGGAGCCCGCGCTGGCCGTCACCGGCCGCGACCGCGCCGAACTCGCCGCCGTGCTCGGCGACCCGCCGCCCGGCCTGGTCGCGGTCCACCCCGGGGCCAACGACCCCCGGCGCAGGTGGCCGCCGGAGCGGTTCGCCGCCCTGGCCGACCGGCTCGGCCGTCCCGTCGTCGTCACCGGAACCGGGCGTGAACGGGAACTCGCCGACCGGGTCGCCACCGCCATGCGCGCCCCCGCGACGGTGACGGCCGGGCGGCTGGGCCTCGGCGCGCTGGCCGCCCTGTACCGGCGCTGCGACCTGCTGATCGCCAACGACACCGGCCCGCGCCACCTGGCCGCCGCCGTCGGCACCCCCACCGTGGGGATCTACTGGTGCGGCAACATCGTCAACGCCGGGCCGCTGACCCGGACCTCGCACCGGGTGCTGATCTCCTGGCTGACCCGATGCCCGGTCTGCGGGGCGGACGGCATGGACCCGGAGGCCGGGTTGTGCCCGCACGAGACGTCGTGGGTGGCCGGGGTGCCCGTGGAGGCCGTCGCCGAACAGGCCGCCGACCTGCTGGACCGGCAGGATGCCGGCCGTTGACCAGAACAAGGACCACGGCCTCGACTTCACCGCCGCCTCCCGGGTAACGGACCGGCATGACCGATGAAACCGTGGACGCGGTCGTGGTCGGGGACGTGATGCTCGACTCCTGGCTGGACGGCCGGGTCGATCGCCTGGCGCAGGAGGCGCCGGTGCCCGTGGTCAGCGTCGAGGCCGTGGCCGAGGCGCCGGGCGGCGCGGGGAACACCGCGGCCAACCTGGCGGCGCTCGGCGCGCGGGTGCATCTGGTCGCGGTGGTGGGCGACGACGACCGCGCGGGCACGCTGGCCGGGGCGCTGCGCGAGCTCGGCGTGCGGGCCACCCTGCTGCCGGTGCCGGGACGCAGGACCACCCACAAGCGGCGGCTGCTCGGCCGCGGCCGGCTCGTCGCCCGCTACGACGAGCAGGACCGCGACCCGATCCCGCCTGACGTGGAGGACGCGCTGGCCGGCCTGCTGCCCGCCCTGGTACGGCGGGCGGACGTGGTCATCGCCTGCGACTACGCGGCGGGGGTGTGCACCGAGGGCGTACGGCGGGCGCTCACCGGCCTGCCCCGGCTCGTGGTGGACGCGCACCGGGTCGCGCCCTGGCGGGGCTGCCGGCCGTACGCGGTGCTGCCCAGCTACGCCGAGGTGCTGGAACTGCTCGGCGAGGACGGCGCCGGCGAGGACCGGATCGGCTTCCTGACCGCCCGCTCCCGGCGGCTGCTCGCGGCGACGGCGGCCGAGCTGGTGGTGACCACGCTGGACGGCGAGGGCACGCTGCTGCACCGGGCCGGGCGCGAGCCGTACCGGACCCTGGCCGAGCCCGCGCCCGAGCACATGGCCACCGGCGCGGGCGACACCTACACGGCGGCCTTCGCGCTGTGGCTGGCCGAAGGGGCCACGCCGGAGGAGGCGGCGCGGGCGGGGCAGGCCGCGGCCTCCGTCGTGGTACGCCGCCCCGGCACGGCGACCTGCGCCCTTGAGGAGCTGCTGCGGGCGCTGCACTCCGGCGACCCCGCCGAACAGGTGGCCGAGCGCGTCGCGGAGCACCGCCGCGCGGGCGAGCGCGTGGTGTTCACCAACGGCTGCTTCGACGTGCTGCACCGCGGCCACATCGGCTACCTGGAACAGGCCCGGCGGCTCGGCGACGTGCTCGTGGTCGCGGTCAACGACGACGCCAGCGTGGCCCGGCTGAAGGGGCCGGGACGTCCGGTCAACCCCTGCCGCGACCGGATGGCGGTGCTCGCCGCGCTGGACCACGTGGACTACGTGGTGCCGTTCCGGGAGAACACCCCCGAGCGGCTGCTCCGCCTGATCCGCCCGGACCTCTACGTCAAGGGCGGCGACTACACCGAGGAGATGGTGCCGGAGGCGCCGCTGGTGCGCGCGCTGGGCGGCGAGGTGCGCATCCTCGACTACCTGCCGGACCGGTCCACCACGGCCCTGATCGCCCGGATGCGCGAGATCCCCGGGTAGCCTCCGCTACGCGACGGACCCGTAAACGGGCTTGCCCGCCCACTCGTAGGTCACGTACACGATCCCGGCGCCGTCTGCGCGGCCTCGCCCACCAGCACCTGCACGACCCGGCGACCGGCTACCCGTAGGCGCTCAGCACCGCGCGCCGGATCGGACCCGGCGCGACCCGTTCGTGGAGTTATACGCCCTGGTCCGCGACTTCTTCGCACCGGCCCCCGCGCGGGCCCGGACCGGCTTCACCCCGGCCACCGAGATCGCCGGCGACGGTGCGGACGCCGTGGCGCCTACACCCGCACCGAGGTCCGGCGCGTCCCGATCACCTCGGGCGCGGCGGGGCCCCGGAGGTCAAGGCGGGCGGGTCGCAGCCCGCCTGACCCCCCACACGGGGATCGGTCCCCCGCCTCCCGGGGACCGATCCCCGCGGGCTATGCCAGAGCCGGGAGCGTTCCCGACTCATAGACCGGGCGGCCCCCGGCCAGCGTGAGGGCGGGCGTGATGCCCGCGAGATCCTCGTCGGCCACCGACATGACGTCCTCGTCGATGACCACGAGATCGGCCAGCAGCCCGGGGGCCAGCGTGCCCTTGCGGTGCTCGGCGTGCTCCAGGTAGGCCCCGGCCGCCGTCCACAGCCGGAGCGCCTGCTCGCGGGTGAGCCGCAGGTCGTCCGGCACCTCCGCGTACGGCCGGGGGCCCGCCCCCACGAACGTCGCGATGCCGCGCCGCCAGTCGGGGAAGGTCACCGGCGCGTCGGAGCTGTCGGCCACCAGCACGCCCGCGGCCAGCAGCGCGCCCGCCGGGAAGGCCCGCGACCAGCGCTCCGCGCCGATGGACCGGGTCATGGAGGCCCCGCTGTGGGTCTTCATCAGCGAGCTGGTGATGACGCCGATGTCGTGTTCGGCGAGCCTGCCGTACAGCTTCTCGTCCAGCAGCGTGCCGTGGATGAGCGCGTGCCTAGCCATCGGCCACGGGTCGGCGGTGAGCGCGCGGATCATGCCGTCGGCCGCCGCGTCCGCCGCCCGGTCACCGCAGACGTGCACCTGGGCCTGGAGCCGGTGGCGGTGGACCAGCTCGATCTGCCGCATCAGCTCGTCGTACCGGGCCTCGTCGTCGGCCCCGGGGGTGACCAGGTGCCCGTGGCCGCCCGCCGGGTACGCCTCGTACACCCAGGCCGTGCACTGTGTGGGCACGCCGTCGGCGAACAGCTTGCAGCCGCCCACCCGCAGCCACTCGTCCCCGAGCCCGGTCGCGGCCCCCATGTGCTCAAGGGCGGTCGCGAGCCGTTCGGCGGAGCTGGACGGCGAGGGCCAGTCCCAGTGCAGCAGGGCGTTGACCCGCACGGTCATCCGGTCCGCGACGCGCAGGGCCGTGTAGTCGCGCAGCAGTTCCGGCCAGACGATGGGGTCGGTGACGCTGGTGATGCCGAGCGAGTTGAGCGTGCGCATGGCCGCCACGATGGCGTCGCGCCGCTCGTCGGCGGTGTGCTCCGGGACGTGCGCGGTGACCAGGCCCTTGGCCGACTCCAGCAGCAGCCCGGTCGGCTCGCCCGCCGCGTCGCGGACGACCTGCCCGCCCTCCGGATCCGGCGTGTCGCGGGTGATCCCGGCCAGCCGTAGCGCCGCGGTGTTGACCAGCACCGAGTGCCGCGAGGCGTGGTGCAGGATGGCGGGCCGGTCGCCGGTGACCGGGTCGATCAGGTCCCGGTGCGGGCCGGGCGCCCCGTCGAACTCGGGGATGTTCGCCTCCCGCCAGCCCTCCCCCACCAG
>NZ_POUA01000388.1 GCF_003236385.1 Spongiactinospora gelatinilytica | reverse complement strand
GCGACGTGCCGGGCGACCGCCAAAGCACCCCCGTGATCCTCCTCCACGGCGGCCCCGGCGCGCCTGACGCGAAGCCGTCTCCGCTGGAGCCCGCGCTCACCTCCGCCGGTTTCGACGTGTACGCCCACCACCAGGTGGGGGCGGGCCTGTCCAACCGCCTGCCCGACGCGAGCGGATACACGGTCGCCCGGCACGTCGCCGACCTGGATGCGCTCAGGGTCGCGATCCGCGCAGACCGCGTCGTACTGGTCGGTACCTCGTGGGGCGCCACGCTCACCGCCGCCTACCTGGCCGCGCACCCCGACCGGGTGGCCCGCGCGGTCGTGACCTCGCCCGGGATGATCTGGTCTTCCGCCTTCCCCGGCGACCGGCACATGACGGCGAGCGGGTTGCGCGACCAGACCGGGGTGCTGTGGGACCGCCACCCGCGACTGCTGCTCTCCGCCGTACTCGTGGAGGTCGCCGGGCCGCGCGCCACCCGGGCGTGCCGGACGAGGCGATGGACGGTGAGTTCCAGTCCTTCGTCGGCGAACTCGATCTGCGGTCAGGATGTCCATCCCGATCGGCGGGGAGGCCGCAGCCGGGGTTCGGATACTGGGCCAACGTCATGAGCGTGCGCGACGCCGCCCGCGTCGCCGATCCCCGGCTTGCGCTGCGCCGCGTCGCCGTGCCCGTGCCCGTGCTGGTGCTGCGCGGCTCGTGCGACTACCTGGCGCCCGAGGTCGCCCGGGAGTACGCCGACGTACTGCCGAACGCCGTCTTCCGCGCGATCGACGGCGCCGGGCACGACATCGGCGACGACCGGCCGGAAAGGTACCGGGAGCTGGTCACCAGGTTCCTGCGCGGTGAGAGCCCGTGACCCGGCCTAGGAGGACCACTCCGGGGCCAGGATCGAGTGGACCACGGAGTCGCGGTACGAGCCGCCGATCAGCAGGTGCCCCCGGACGCGGCCTTCCTCGATCATGCCCAACCGGCCCATGACGTGCCCGGACACCACGTTCTGCGGTGACCGCGCCCCCCACACCCGATACAGCCCGAGATCGTCGAACCCGAGGCGGAGCAGCAGCCGGGCCAGCTCCGTGCCGAGCCCGCGTCCCCACAGATCGGCCCGCAACGTGAACCCGATCTGCCCGCTGTTCTGTCCCGGATGCTGGGTGTCGATGGCCAGGCGGGCGAACGAGACCAGCTCGTCGGTGGCCGCGTCCACGCCCGCCGGCGAGTACTCCGTGCGCGGCTCGGCCTGCGCCGCCGCGATCACGGCCTGGACGGTGGCCTCCACCTGTTCCCTGTTCCGGGGCTCGAACGACATGTGCTCGACCACCTGGGGATCACCGTAGACGCGCAGCAGGGCGTCCACGTCCCCCTCCGTGAACTCGCGCAGTCGCAGGCGCTCGGAGTCGATCGTCACGGGATGCATGCGGTGAGGTTAGCGCCCGCGCGAGAGCGCCGTACGCACTGAGACCTGACTGTACTGTTCGATCTCCTCCCGCAGGTCACGGGCCTGCGGAGTACGCGCGTACGCCGGGACGCGCAGGGCGTTGTGGACGCGCATTGCGCTCGCGACGATGCCCGCGTTGCGCTGGTCGGCGGGCAGGTCGAGCACGGGCCGCAGCGCCTCGGCCGCGCCGTCCAGGTCGCCGGTGTGAATTCGGGCGAGCGACTGATCGGCCCGCGCGCCCGCTTCGCCGCCGAACGCCCGTTCGGTCGAGTCCGCGTCGGCGTAGGCGGTCAGTGCCTCCCCGGCCAGCCGGTCGGCCCGCTGCTCGTTGCCGGGCAGCCAGACGAGGGTGTCGGCCGTGTAGTAGAGCTGACGTGGGCGGTTGAAGCTCAGCACGCCGCCGAACTCGTCCAGGTCATCGCCCTCCACCGTCTCGCGGGCGGCCTGGGCTCGATCGAGGGCCGCCTGGGCCTGCTCGCCGTCGCCGAGTACCGCCCAGGCCCGTGCCTCCTGCGCCGGTAGCCAGACCGAAGACGAACCTCGGGTACGCGAGGCGAACTCCACCCCCGCCCTCGCGTACCGGGCCGCGTCGTTCGCCGGCCCAGTAGGCGGTCAACGACTGCAAGCCGCGCGTCCACGCGCGCAGCCCGTCGTGTCCGGCGTTGTCGGCGCAGACGAACGCGGCGCGGGCCTGGGTCAGGGCGGTGTGCGGGTCGCCCATGTCGTGGCTGGCCTTGGCCAGCATGCCCGAGGTGATCCCGGCGAGCAGATACAGTTCGACGGACTCCGTTGGACGCTGGCGACCTTCGAGCAGCCGGAACGCCACATCCTGACACTCGATCAGGTCGAACAGCAGAGTCGGCAGCGGCTGTAGTAAGTAGGCCCCGGCGATGCGGGCGATCTCTTCGCGCAACTGGGTGAGCGTTTCCGGGCCGACATTGCTGGCCTCGCTGGTGGCCACGAATCTCCGTGCTCTGCGAGCGGCCATCTCTACCTCCGGTTGCAGGCCGCCGACCGGCCGCTGCCTCGGCGGCACGATCGACGAGGGGATGAGCGGTTGCGGTGTCGGCGCGGCGTCAGGTACGGCGTCGCGCGCCTGATCATCAGGTACGGCGTGACCGCCGTCGCAGCGGATGACGATCTCACGCTCGGCTGCCGGGAGCCGATCCAGCGCCTCGGGGGCGAGCAGCCGCCTGGGCGTGGTCTGGTAGATTTCCGCCAGAGCGATGATCTGAACGGCGGACGGCGGGCGCGACGAAGGCCCCGGAAATAGTTCAATCCATGACAGGCCGGCCTGTGTGATGACCGTGGTCGGTGATCGGAGTCGAATTCGGCCGGCCACCTCCTCCTGACTGAGCCCATGGGCCAGCCGGAACGACGCAAGAAGTGATCGTCCGGTTTGTGCGCGAATCTCTGCCGCTATTTCCTCCATACCGCGCCCTTGGGCGATCATTTGCGCCCTCAGCCGGTTTATCTCCTGCCTGCCCCACTGTTTCCGCATTGAGAACTCCCTGGCACGAGGCTCTGATAGCAGGTTTCCCCGCTCGCCCGGCGCAGGCAACCAGACGAATCGGACGTTCGCCGGGCCGATCGAGTGAACGGCGCTCCAGGCGAAGGATCTCGGCAGCTCAGGGGCACTGCGGTCGGTACGGAAAGCACTTCGTGACCCTTAGTGACAGCACGACTACAGATGGCATTTACTTGCGGGCGCCGCAGAGCGGCGGCGGGAGTGGTTCTCGCCGGCCCGAATCGAGCGCGACAGAGGTAACACAGAGGTAACGATGAAAGCCGGTATTCGCTCGCAGCCCTCCCAAAGATGGGCCATCTCCGCCAACCATCCGATGCTTATTCGCCCCTTTCCCGGGCAGTTCGGCCGTTGAGATGGATTCCCTCCTGCTGGCCTATCCAAGCGTCCGGACGTCGGCGGTACCTGTCTCTCCCGCCGAACGTCTGCGAGCCGCGCTCATCGCGCGCGGCATCGGGTGCGTCCGCGTCTCCGGCATCGCCGAACACACCCGGCTGTCCCTGGCCCCCGACCTCGTCGCGATCGTGGAGCGGGCGGGCCTGATCTGGTGGCGAAGCCCGCGTACCAGCCGCCGTGACCTTCCGCTGTACTGCGTGCGGTTCACGATCAAGGGCGCGGCCGACGGCCTCACCCGCGACTACGCGCTACTCCTCCGGCCGACCGTACTCGACCGCCCCGAGCTGGGACGGACCGTACTCGACCGTGCGATTCAGAAAGGACGCCCGTGACTCTGTACCCCCGCCCCCGGATGACCAGCCTCATGGAACACACCCTGGGCACGGTCACCCTCCCGGGCACCCACCGGGCCGTCGCGGTCGGCCGCCACTGGGCGGCGGCGCTGCTCGAGGCCGACGGCCGCAAGGGCAACGACGACGCCCTGCTCGTCCTGGACGAACTGGCCGCGAACGCGGTCACCCACACCCGCTCGGGTACGACGGGCGGCCGGTTCGTGGTCGCGCTGGTGGAGGCGGGGGAGGACGGCGTACGGATCGAGGTGACGGACGAAGGCGCGGACACCGTCCCGGCTCCCCGCCACGACCACACGGACGCCCTGTCAGGACGCGGCCTCCAGATCGTGGCGGCACTGGCGGCCGACTGGGGAATCCGCACCGCGGGGGAGGGGCGGATGGTGTGGGCGCTGTTGCGGTAGGACTCAGCCGACCCGCTGGAGTGCGCGGGCGCGGCGGGCGGCCACGCTCGAACCGGACTCCCCGCGCGCCATCCGCCGCAGCAGGACCGGTGCCAGGAGCAGGCCGAGCACCGCCCAGGCGCCCAGCACCCCCACAGGCTCCAGGTGCCGCCAGGACTCGCCGACCTCGACGGCGACCGCTGCGTCCGGCAGCAGGGCCGAGCGCATGCCGAGGCCCATCCAGTAGACCGGGAGGACCTGGGCGATCCATTGCAGCCACTCGGGCAGCGCGGTGAGCGGGTAGAAGATGCCGGAGATCCCGATCACGCCGAGGAATTGGAGCTGGATCAGCCCCAGGCCGCGGGCGCTGGGGAACAGCGACCCAAGTACCGCGCCCAGCGGCAGGGTCGCCAGCAGGCCGAGCACCAGCACCCAGGCCAGGATCGGCCAGGAGCCGGGGCCGAACTGCCGGTCAAGGGCTTGTTCGATCTCCCGCCTGCCGAGGCCCGCCGCGGCCAGGACGCGGTGCGCGGCGGTGCCCTCGTGGGCGGCGATCGCCAGCAGGAGGTGGTCGGCCGGGACCGGCTGACGCCGGCCAACTCGATGCTGGTCGGCACCTCGGCGGCCATGGACGTCTCGGGCAGCGGCCTGGCCGGCGTGGTGGTCCAGGCCGCGGGCGCGCCGGTGGCCATCGTGATCGACACGCTGACCTATCTGTGGTCGGCCTGGTGGCTGCGCGCGGTACCGTCCCCGGCCCCCTCGCGGGCGCAGGTGCGGACCGGGATGAACCGGCAGATCGCGGACGGGGTCCGGTTCGTGCGGGGCAACCGGGTCCTCATGGTGATCGCGGTCCAGGGGGCCATGGTCAACCTGGGCATTCCGCTGGTCACCGCGCTGCTGCCGGTACTGATCGTCGGCGAGCTGCATCTGCCCGCGTGGATGCTGGGGGCGTACTTGTCGGCGTCCGGCCTCGGCATGCTGGCGGGCTCGGCGTCGGCGCACCTGCTCTCCCGGTGGCTGGGGCAGGGGCGGGCGACCTGGCTGGTCGGCGTGTGGACGGCCCCGGCGGCACTGGCCCTGCCGTTCATCGCGCAGGGTCCGGGGCTGTGGGTGTCGGCCGCCGCGTACTTCGTGGTGACCTTCCGGATCGGCGTGAACAACGTGACGCTGACCAGCTTCCGCCAGCAGGTCACGCCGGACGCCATGCTCGGCCGGGTGAACGCCACCATGCGCGTGGTCCTGATCGGCGCGGTGGGGCTCGGCGGCCTGCTCGCGGCGCTGGTCGGCGAGCTGTACGGCGTGCGGGCGGCGCTGTGGTGCGGGGCGGTCGCGCTGGCGCTGAGCCGGGTGCCGATCGCGTTCTCCAGCACGCTCCGCCGCTGACCTCGCTGACCTATCGAAACCCCGCTAAGTGCCCTTGATCATGAAATAGCCCGAAATGAATCCAAATACCCCTTCGCTGTGCGATAACCATTGGCATGACGATTCTCCGGCCGAGATCGAGGCCGCCCGCGGAGCGCGGCGGTCCACCGGCCAAGCTGACCCGTGCCGGAAGGTCGTGGAGAGCCGGTGTCACCGCGGCCGTGGTCGCGGTGCTGCTCTACGGGACCGTCGTGGGCACCGACGACCTCTTCCCGTTCGGGCCGATGGTCCAGTTCGCGTTCAGCGTTCCGCCGGACGGGGAGATCCGCTCCCTGCACCTGGAGGCCGACACCGTGACGGGGACGCGGGTGGAGGTGCCCATCGAGCCGTGGAGCGTCGGTACGCGCCGGGCCGAGATCGAAGGCCAGATGACCCGCTACCGCCGCGACCCCTCGATGCTGCAACGCCTCGCCGTGGCGCACGGACGCCTGCGCCCGGCGCACCCCCGGCTGACCACTCTGCACCTGGTGACCCGGGTGATCAAACTGAGGGACCGCCGCCCGGCCGGCGAGTCGGAGATCGAGGAGGTCGTATGGCGGGTGCGCTGACCCGGTGGATGTTCCCGCAGGTCGCCCCGCGCCGGGTGGCGGTCCTGCGGGTGCTGGTCTACCTGTTCGTGCCGCTGGACATGCTGCTGTTCACCGCGGGGGTGTTCCAGCATCCGGGCAATCCGGGCGGATACCGTCCGGTACTCGTGGCCAGGCTCCTCGGCCTGCCCGCGCCCACCCAGGGCGTGGTGATCGCGGTGTTCGCGCTGGTGGTCATCGCCTGCCTGGTGGCCGCCACCGGTCGGCTGCCGCGCCTCGCCGGGTACGCCGTCGCGCTGGGCTTCGGCTACTGGGCGCTGATGGCGATGTCGTTCGGCAAGGTCGATCACGACCACCTGGCCCTGCTGGTCGCCCTGTTCGCGCTGCCGTCCGTGGGCGCGGTGGGGGAGCGGACCAGTGCCGAGGCCACCGGGTGGGCGATCAGGTTCGTGCAGATCGCGGTGGTGGCCACGTACTTCCTCTCCGCGTACGCCAAGATCCGGTGGGGCGGCTGGGAGTGGCCGAACGGCGCGACCTTCCAGTGGGCGGTCACCCGCAGGGGCACCTTCGTGGGGCACCTCGCCGAGCAGGTGCCCTTCTTGTTCCACCTCGGGCAGTGGGGGCTGCTGATCGCCGAGACGCTGTCGCCCGTGCTGCTGTTCCTGTCCGGCCGGGCGCTGTACGCGGGGGTCGCCTTCTTCGCGGCCTTCCACCTGATCACCTGGATGTCGATCGCCATCCACTTCCTGCCGCTGGTGGTGTGCCTGACGGCGTTCCTGCCGCTGGAACGGCTCCGCCTGCCCGGCCGCCTCGGCTTTGACCGGGGTATTCGCAAACTTGGGGCGGGGAAGGCGGGAGCGGGAAGTGTTCCTTTGGGTTAGTCCGCTATAGGGCGTATGTGGTGAAAAGTACATATTTAGGGGGAGATGCGAATTTCTCTGGGGCATGCCGTAAACGATGGATCGCACACCGTACTCGCTGGGACGAGGATCCGGCGTTCATCGGCTCGAAGGAGAAACACCAGCCCCAAGGGAGAACGACCGTGAAGAGCAGCACCGTACGTCTCGCGTCGGGCCTGGCCGTACTCGGCCTGGCCGCCGCGCTCGCTCCGCCCGCCCAGGCGTTCGCGCAGACCGCGCCCCCGCCG
>NZ_POUA01000387.1 GCF_003236385.1 Spongiactinospora gelatinilytica | reverse complement strand
GGCAGGGGGCTTGCCGTACATCGGGCGAAACCGGGGCATGCGGCACATGAGAAGCGCCGACGTCGGGCGGAGCCCGACAGGGAAACAGGGCTGAGCGAAGCGAAGGCGATTGGGTGCGCGGCAGCGCGGCATCGGGCGAAGCCCGGCACAAGAAGGGCGTCCGAGCGGCGGCGAGGGCCATTGGATTTGGGCCTGCGGGATCGTGGCCGGACAGTGGCTCAGCCGAGGCGGGCGGCGCGGGCCTCTGGGGACGGGGTGAGGGCGGCGACCAGGCGGTAGAGGCCGCGGACCGGTGGGGGTTCGCGGCGCATGCGGGTGAGGGCCGCGTCCAGGGTGGCCCGGCCGCAGACCTCGGCCACCCGGCGGTCCGTCGCGAACGTCTGCTTGCGGATGCTCGCCGTCAGCAGCGCCCCGAAGGCCGTCACCCCCACCAGCGGATAGGACGCCAGCAGCGACACCTCGAAGAAGCGTTCCGCCAGCCCCACCACCAGGCCGAGCGGGATGACCGCCGCCAGCGCGGTCAGTGTCTCGCGGACGCCGAGGCGGCTGCGGACCTTGGCCGGGTCGGCCTGCGCCAGCACCCACGCGAGCGCCGCGTCCCGCTCAAGTTCGGGCAGGTCGGCGTAGCCGGGGCCGATCACCAGGCACAGCTCGCCGTCCCGGCGCACCAGCAGGACGTGTGCGCCGGGGAGCGTCTCCCCCGCCTCCACCGGAGGCGTGGCCACGCCGAAGCGCCGCGAGAGGTCCTCCGCCCGCGACCGCGCCTCGTCCAGGGCCTCGTTCAGGTCCACACGTTCATCATTCCAAGCCGGGCGCGGCTCAATCGGCGATCGCCTTCGCGAGCACGTGCTCGACCGTTCCGGTGAGCAACGCGACCTTGTACCGCGTCTCCGGCAGCGGCGCGCACCGGGTGGCGGCGCGGGCGGCGGCCTCGGCGATCGGTGCCCCGGCGAGCAGGGCGGTCTCGACCTCGGGAAGCCGTACCGGAGTGCGGGCCACGCCGCCGGCCGCGACGGCGGCCAGCACGACGGACCCGCCCGCGACGACCAGCCGGGCGGCCGCCTCGGCCAGCGGCCATTCGGCCTGTACCCGGCCGGTGGCCCGCACGTAGGCGGCGCGCTCCCCCGCCACCGGCGGCGGGAGTTCGGCGCCGAGCAGGAGTTCGCCGGGGGCGAGCAGGTGGTCGCGGGTGGGGTCCTCGCCGTACAGGGACGCGACCGGCAGGTGCCCGCGTCCTTCGACCTCGACCGTTGCGTCGTACGCGAGCAGCGCCATGGCCAGCGACGACGGGTGCGGGGCCACGCACGGGCCACTGCCGATCACGGTGCCGTACCTGGCGATGCCCTCCCTGGCCGGGCAGCACGCCCCGCCGTTCTGGTGGCAGGCGAACCCGGCGCGGAAGTAGGCGCAGCGGTTGCGCTGGAGCAGATTGCCGCCGAGCGTGGCCACCGCGCGGATCTGGGGGGTGGCCAGTTCGGCCGCGGTGGCGGCGAGGGCAGGGTAGGCGGCGCGCAGCCGCTGGTCACGGGCCAGTTCGGCGATGGTCGTGAGCGCGCCGATCCGGGCGGAGCCGTCGGGCTGCCAGGCGATCCCGGTGAGTTCGGTCCGGTCGCGCAGGTCGATCCACTCGCCCGCGGCCCGGGCGATCAGGTCCGTGCCCCCGGCGAGGAAGGGAAGGACGGCCGAGACTGTCCCACCGGCGGCGGCCACGCGTGTCGGTTCGGTCATCGGGAGAGTCCCTCCAGGAGGCGGTCCGGGCGGATCGGCAGGTCGTGGGGACGCCAGCCGGTGGCATTGTGGACGGCGTTGCCGACCGAGGCCGCCACCCCCACCGTGGAGACCTCGCCGAGCCCCACGCCGCCACCGTTGACGTGGTCCCAGCCCTCCTGCTCGAAATGGATCTCGATCTCCGGGCAGTCGCCGATACCCGGAATGCGATAGTCCTCAAGGTTCGTGGTGATGACCGCCCCACTGACCGGATCGACCAGCCGCTCCTCGTGCAACGCGTACCCGATCCCCTGCACGATCCCGCCCTCGCACTGGCTGCGGGCCAGCCGTTCGGAGTAGATCCGCCCGGCCGCGATGCCGCCCCACACCCGCAGCGGCCTGATCCGGCCGAGCAGCGTGTCCACCTCGACCTCGGTGACGTGGACCGACCCGGCGAGCCCGCGCCCGATCGCGTTCCCGTGGACGGGGAACGGGGTCAGGTACCCGAGCCGGTCCATACGCCGCCGCCCGACCACCCGGCGGCCGTCCGCGAGGCCGCCCGCGTCGCGCAGCCGCCGGGCCGCGTCCCTGGTGGCGGGGCCGACGGAGGCGGTGGCGCGGCTGCCTGTGGACATCGGGCCGTGCCTGGCGTCGCTCATCCCGATCTCGACGCGGACCCGCTCGGCGGGCAGGTCCAGTTCCTCGCGCAGGATCGCGGTCATGACGCTGCGGGTGCCGGTGCCGATGTCCTGGGTCGCGGTGCGGGCGACCACGACGTCTCCCTCGACGGTCAGCTCGACCTCGGTCGCCGGGTCCACCATGTACTGCCACGCGCCGGCCGCGACCCCGACGCCCCGGCGGTATCTGCCGGTCTGCGAGCCGGTGGCGGGGCGACCGGTCCAGGCGGGGAGGCGTTCGGCCCAGCCGTACAGGGCCTGACGTTTGCGGTTGCCGTCCCAGCGGCGGCGCAGCGCGATCGGGTCCTCGCCGCGGCGGTGCGCCACGTCGTCCACGGTCTGTTCCAGCGCCCACAGCAGCGGCGGCGCGAAAGGCCCGCGGAACGGCCCGCCGGGCGGCGTGTTGGTGAGTACGTCGAAGTCGCGCAACCGGCGCGGGGCCCTGCCGTACACCATCCTGGCCAGCGACGCGACCATCGAGGAGACGGCCAGGCCGCCGCGGCCGTAGGCGTCCACGCCGAGCGCGGCGAGCCGCCCGTCGTCGTCGGTGAGCATGGAGATCTCCATGCGGGCCCCGGGTCGGTTGCCGCCGCAGGCGAGTTCTTCGGCGCGGCTGAGCACCACCCGGACCGGCGCCTTCCGGACCCTGGCCAGCTCGGCCGCGGCCACCGCCTCGCCGGTGAGCCCCATTTTGCCCCCGAACCCGCCGCCGACGTGCTCGGCGGCGACGTGGACCCGGTCGCGGGGGAGGTTCCAGCGTTCGGCGGCGTGTTCGGCGGTCATCGCGACCGTCTGGGTGGACATCTGCAGGTGCAGGTCGCCGCGCTCGTCCCACCTCGCCACGCAGGCGTGCGGCTCCATCGCGGTGTGGGACTGCGCGGCGGCGGTGAAGGTGCCGCCGGTCAGGCGAGGGTCGCCGCTCTCCCGGGCGGCGGCGAGGCGGCGTTCGGCGGTACGGCCGCGCCTGCTCAAGAACGTGAACGGCCCGCGCAGGTTGGCGTCCGACCAGCGGCCGGGAAGACACAGGCTTTCTGAGGTGCTGGGGGCGTTCGCGCGCTCGTCCGGCCCCCAGACCGGCGGGCCGCCGGGAGTGCCGTCGAGGGCGTGCGGCAGCGGGGCGTACCGGACCTCGACCGCCCTGGCCAGCGCCAGCGCCTCGCGCCGGGTCGGGGCGGCGACCGCGGCGACCGGCTGGCCCACGTAGCGGACGGTCCGGTCCTCGCCGAGCAGGTCCGCCTGGTGGCCGCTGATCGACACGACGCGGGCGTGCGGCAGGGAGGATCGCACGATGGCGCCTTCGAGCTGGCCCTCGTGCCGGATGTCGGTGGAGTAACGGGCCCGGCCGGTGATCTTGGCCATGGCCTCGACACGGGCGGGCTCGGGCGGGCCACCCCCGTCGAAGTCGCCGGCGCAGGCGGCGGCGACCGCCGCGAACACGCCCTCGTAGGCCCCGCACCGGCACAGGTGCCCGGCCAGCGCGGCGGCGATCTCCGCGCGCGGCGGCGCGACGTCGCCGTGCTCGGCGCGCCACCTGTCGGCGAAAGCCGCGGCCTCCATCACGAATCCGGGGGTGCAGTAGCCGCACTGGAGGCCGTCGTGCGCGGCGAAGGCGCGCTGCACGGGGTGTTCCAGCCCCTCCGGTGTGATGACCTCGCGTCCCTCGACGGCGGTCGCGGGCAGCAGGCAGCCCGCGTTCGGCGTGCCGTCCACCAGTACCGTGCACGCCCCGCAGGCCCCGGTACGGCAGGCCGCCTTGGCCCCGGTCAGGCCGAGGCCGTCGCGCAGCACGTCCACGGCCGTGTCGGCCCGGTCGCACTCCACTTCTAAGGGAATGCCGTTCACCGTGATCTTCATCCGCCCGCCCTTCGTTGACGACGTCAACATCGCGTTGACATCGTCAACCAGGTACGTTGACGATGTCAACCGGGAAGGGATCAGAAAAGTGCCCGACGACACGAGGAGCCGTCTGCTCGCCAGCGCGCTCACTCTGCTGCGCAGCGAAGGTCTGGAGGCCGTGACGCTGCGCGCCGTCGGGGACCTCACCGGCCTGTCCCGAACAGCTCCTTACCGCCATTTCGCCGACAAAAACGCCTTGCTGGCCGCGCTTGCCGCGCTGATCATCTCCGACCTGACGGCGCACGTCTCGGCGGCGGTCCTGCGCGAGCACGGCTCCCAGGCCCGGCTGCACGCCTTCTACACCAGCTACGTGGACTACGCGGTGACGCACAAGGAGGAATACCGCCTGGTCTTCGCGCCGGAGTTCCTGGCCGGGACCCACGCCGAACTGGAGGACGCGATCGACGCGGTGATGACGACGTTCGGCGTGCAGCCGCCCGCGGCGGACCGCTCGGGGTCCATGGCGGCGCTGCTGGCCCTGCTCTGCACCGCGCACGGCCTGGCCGAGCTGGCCACAACCGGCCACCTGACCCACCGGGGCGTGCCCACCACCGCCGTCATCGACACCCTGGTGACCGGTTACCCCCTGTCGCAGAACAACATCAGCGACCCGGCGATCCCCTGACCGCTCGCCGTACATCAAGCCTGCAACTTCACATGCCGGTTACATACGGGCAACAGTCGGGAAATCGCCCGTTGCGATTGTTGGGCCTGGCGAACAGGACCCACGACCGAAACGGACCACAGCGTGAGCTACAAGGCTGAGTACATCTGGATCGACGGCACGGAGCCCACCGCCAGGCTGCGCTCCAAGACCAAGGTGCTCCCGACCGGCGCCGAGCCGCCGCAGTGGGGGTTCGACGGTTCGAGCACCAACCAGGCCACCGGGCGCACGTCCGACTGTGTGCTGCGGCCGGTGCTCACCTGTCCCGACCCGATCAGGGGCGGCGACGACGTCCTGGTGCTGTGCGAGGTGCTGTACCCCGACCAGACCGCGCACTCCTCCAACACCCGCGCCGCCCTGGCCGTACTTGCCGACCGCTACGCGGACCAGGCCCCGGTCTTCGGGATCGAGCAGGAGTACACGTTCTTCAAGGACGGCAGGCCGCTCGGGTTCCCCTCCGGGGGCTTCCCCGCGCCGCAGGGCTTCTACTACTGCGGCGTCGGCGCCGACGAGGTCTTCGGGCGCGAGGTCGTGGAGAAGCACCTGGACGCGTGCCTGGCCGCCGGGCTCGCCATCTCCGGGATCAACGCCGAGGTCATGCCGGGCCAGTGGGAGTTCCAGGTCGGGCCGGTGGGCCCGCTTGAGGTGGCCGACCAGCTCTGGGTCGCCAGGTGGCTGCTGTACCGGGTCGCCGAGGACTTCGGAATCTCCGCCACCCTCGACCCCAAGCCGGTCAAGGGCGACTGGAACGGCGCCGGCGCGCACACCAACTTCTCCACCAAGGCCATGCGCGAGGGCTACGACGCGATCATCGCCGCCTGCGACGCGCTCGGCGAGCGGGCCGAGGAGCACATCAAGGGCTACGGCGCGGAGATCGAGCACCGGCTCACCGGCATGCACGAGACCGCGCCATGGAGCGAGTACAGCTACGGCGTGTCCGACCGCGGCGCCTCGGTGCGCATCCCGTGGCAGGTCGAGGCGGACAAGAAGGGCTACATCGAGGACCGCCGGCCGAACGCCAACTGCGACCCGTACGTGGTCACCGGCCTCATGGTCGAGACCTGCTGCGCCGCTCTTGATAAGGCCGGCCTGGTCTGATCCGCCCGCCGGGTCACCACGCCTCCAGCGGGAGTTCGTGCGAGGCGGCCAGGTCGAAGAGCACCCCGCCGTCGCTGAGCCGGACCACCTGGACGTGCTGCGCCCAGCCCAGCTCCCGGTGGCGGCGGGCCGCCTCGTAGGCGAACTCGGCGTAGTGGTACCGGTCCGAGACCGTGGAGTCGGGCGGCGGGAAGGCGCAGCGGACCTCGAAGCGGTCGGGCGGCCAGACGGTGACCGTGGGCCCGGTACTCCTCCATCGCGAAGACCTTGTCATGTGCGCCTCTCCTGTCACTCGGGCAACACCCGGGGGACAACTATGACGGGTCGGCGCGGGTCACAGGAGGTATGGGCGAGGTCGATGGGCGATCGTAACCGGGACTTCATGTTTCTGCTTGAACAGTGATCATTCCTCGTTCCCCGCGTCACATTCACGCGGCGGTCTCCGCAACCGAAAGCGGGATTCTCGATTAGGGCACGCCACCGCGGGCAGGGGGCCAGGACCGGACGAGAAAACCACAGCTTTCGTCAGGAAACTGTCAAGAAAACGCGGAGGAATCGCGCGGCAATCGCGGGAACCCGAGGAGTGGGATCAATGGTCTTGCTGGGCCTGCTGTTCATGGTCGTCGCGGTGGCGGCCGGAGTCGTGGTGATCACCACGGACACCACCGCGACGACCACATCGATCACGGTGATGGACACCACCGTGCAACTCAGTGCAACGGAAGTATTTCTCATTGGCGTGGCCGCGGCCGTGGTGTTCGTCATCGGCATGGGGATGATGAGCGGCGGGCTGCGCCGTTCCCTGACGCTCCGCCGAGACCTGCGCCGCTCGCAGGGCGAGGCCCGCCGGGCCCGCCGCCTGGAGGAGGAGAAGCGCGAACTCGAACGCCGCCTCGACACCTCCGAAGCCTCCGATGGGGCGGGCAGGCACGCCGCCGCTCCGACGGTCCCGTCACAGCGCGAGGTGGCCTCGGCCACTGAAGAAGGCGACCGCCTGGTCGCAGGCCGCCGCCGTCCCACCGACCCCACCGCCTGAGGCCGAGCCGCCCGAGGGGCGGAAGCCTGGAGTCGGCGGGCCCCGGAACCATCGAGGGCCGCCGGCTCGTGGCATGGGGCCGGGGGCGCGACAGCGGGCGGGTGCCGGGAGCGGCCGGGGA
>NZ_POUA01000386.1 GCF_003236385.1 Spongiactinospora gelatinilytica | reverse complement strand
GCATCAGGTCACCCGTTGTTGCCACCAACCCCCTCCCCCAGATACCGCGTGCGGGGTGAGTGGGCTCTGCCATACAGGCTCGGTACCCCGGCCTGGGAGACCGGCCACGCGGACGCACAGCACAAAAGGGATGGAACCGTTTCGGGGGTTGGTGGCAACAACGGGTGACCTGATGCAGAGCCGAAAGGCGCACAATGAGTGAGAGCGCCCGGGTGGAGGGCGATGACGCGTCCCTCATCGAGCGGTCCCGGCGCGAACCTGAGGCGTTCGCGGAGATCTTCCGGCGGCACGCGCCCGACATAGCCCGCTATGTCAGGCGCAGGCTCGGCACCGAAGCCGCTGACGACGTCGTCGGGGAGACCTTCCTGACCGCGTTCCGCCAGCGCGGCGGCTACGACCTGGCCCGACCGAACGCGCGGCCATGGCTGTACGGCATCGCCTCCAACCTGATCGGCCGGTACGTGCGCACGGAGGTCCAGCAGTTGCGCATCCTCGAACGCACCGGCACCGATCCGGTGCAGGCGTCGTTCACCGAACGCAGCGACGAACGGCTGAGCGCCATGGCCTCCCGCCGTCGCCTGGCCGGGGCGCTGGCCGCGCTGCCACGCGGCCACCGGGACGCGTTGCTGCTGGTCGCCTGGGCCGACCTCAGTTACCCCGAGGTCGCCGAGGCGCTGCGCATCCGGGTCGGCACGGTACGCTCCCGCGTCAACCGGGCGCGCACCAAGCTCAAAAAGGAACTCGGCGAGGTCAACCCCCTGGCCATGATCAGCGAGGAGCCCGGTCTGTGAACGAGACGAATGAGATCAACGAGCTTGCCCGCTTCCGTGCGGAAATCCCCCGCCCTGAACTCGCCGACCTGCGCGAGCAGGAGCGCCTGCTGCTGGCGGCGATGGGTGATTCCGGAGCGCGCAGCCACCGAAGGCACCTCCCCCGCCTCCCCCGCCTGCTGATCGGCGCGACGGTCACCGCCGCGATGGCCGCCGCCGCCGTCGCCGGGCTCACCCTGCTCCAGGACCGCGCCGGCACCGCGACCTCTTACGCGAACGCCGCCATCGACATCCGGCTGAGCGGCGACGACTACGTGGCCACGATCAAGGACCCGTTCGCCGACCATACCCAGTACTCCGAGGGCTTCAAGGCCCTGGGGCTCGAAGTCGGCCTGCAACTGGTCCCCGTCTCCCCGAGCCGGGTGGGCGACATCGTCCGGTACGGATTCTCTGGCACCACCGAGGCGGACAAACTGGGCGGCGGCCTGTCCCCCGAGGGCTGCGCCCCCGGCACCCCCGGCTGCGCGCTGACCGTGACGGTCTCCAAGGGCTTCAGCGGCAAAGGCACCGTCTATGTCGGCCGCCAGGCCAGGCCCGGCGAGCGATACGGGGCCCACGCGGCGGCCGAGGCCAAGGGCGAGATGCTGGAGGGCTACGACCCGGTCGAGCGTACGGTGGCCGAGGTGGCCGCCGAGGTGCGGCGGCGGGGCCTCAGTGTGGAGTACCAGATCATCACGCCCGCGAAGAACGGCGGCGGCTTCTCGGCGGACCCGAACGACCGCGCGACCGACGTACGCGACCACTGGATCGTGTGGGCGGCGGAGTCGGCGCGGGAGGGTACGGTCCGGCTGCTGGTGTCAGAGAAACGGGTGGCCAAGAACCCGGTCCACGGGAACTGACGCCGCTCTCACCCGGCATCCGCCTCCGCGTCGATGAACCAGACGCCGTCCCGAAGGATGGTCTCACCGAAGGTGAGCCGGAGCGGGGTTCGGAAGATCGGGCCGTCGGTGACCACCGTGTGATATTCACCGTTCTCGCCGGCGATGTCCACGCCCGCATCCGTGAAAAGCCCGAGCATTTCCGCGTCGATGACCTTGCCGAGAATTTCGGGCGGCAGGAGTCCGTCACGGACGGCGACGACGGCCGCCTGGAATCCGTTGTCGAGGAGTTCGCGCATCAGGGTCGGGCGTTCGGTCTGCCACAGCGGCAGATGGGCCGTCGCGCCCGCCCGGGCACATACGGAAAGCTCCCATTCCCGATGGCTTTCCGTGTCGATGTCACCGAACACCCCACGGCCGATCCCGCCCGCCACCACACTCCGCACCTCGGCACAGAACTTGTTCTCATAATCGTCCCAGGTGGTGGCCACGAACCGGATGGGCACGCCGATCGCCGCCGCCTGCCGGGCCAGCACCTCCCGACGCAGGCCGTGCGAACGGGAACGCAGCCCCGTTTCGGTCATCATCGTGACCATCACCCCGGGAACGCCACCGTGCCGTACCGCGCGGTGAAAAGCCAGCGCGGAGTCCTTTCCACCGCTCCACGAGCAGAAGAACGGAGAACCCGCGAGTTCCGGTTCCATGAGATACCCCCGATTCCCAGGATTATCGTGAGTGCCGATGGGGCAGTAACCGGCTACCCCGATCCTCTTCAGCGTCGAACGATGGGAAAAGGCCGTGGCGGTGAACCGAGCCGTTCCTCCGACGATCCGTTCTCAGCAGGAGCTTATCGAGCGCGGGGTCTCGTTCCCGGCCCCGCCGCTCGCCGCGACCGCCCTGCCGATCTCCGCCGACGGCGTCACCTACGAAATGGCCCAGCAGCTCACCTGGCTCGACGCCGACCACTTCGTGGTGGGCCGCTGGGACGGTTCTATGAGCATCTTCAAGTTCGTCGAGTCGGCCGTGTCCGGCCCGCTGATCAGCGAGTCCGTGACCAGCCCCGCCTTCCAGGGCGTGCGGATGCTCGCCCGGCTGCCCCGCCGGTCGTTCGCCAGCTCCAATGACGAAGATTCCATCGCCCTGTGGTACGCGGGCGACGACGGCTGGCCCGATCTCCGCCCCGGCGGCACCTACGGCTACGACCCGGCCCTCGGCGTCGCCACCGGCGCCCGCGCGGTCCTGGCCGGCACCAGCACCCTGGTCGTCGGCCACACCTCGGGCCACCTGTCCATCTGGGACCACGACCCGATCCGGCGACGCCTGCGTTTTCTGCGAGCCGTGGACGTCCGCAATCCCGACCCGGTCAACCCGTGGGGCCTGCACGACGTGCATTCCATCGCGGTCGTCTCCGACTCGCCTGCCAAAGCCCGCGTGCTGGCAGGCTCCGAAGACGGCTACGTGTCGATCGTCGGAGTACCCTCGGGCCACGTTCTCTCGCAGGCGGTCTTCAATCCACAGGCCCAGCGCGGCATCAACAGCGTTTCGGTGGCCGGCGACTCACTGCTGGTCGCCAACTGCTCGGTCGGCCCCGACGACTACAACCTGTGGTACTACTCGATCGACCCCGCGACCTGGCAGATCGCCCTTCGCGGAAAGGCCAACCTGATCGTCGACACCCACCGCCCCCAGGCTTTCAATTTCGCCACCGTCTGGGGCGCGTACTCGGGCGGCCCCTGCTGGTTCGCCTCCACCGAGGAAGGCGCCCTCTGGATGGGCACCGCCGCTCCCGCCTCCGGCATCGACATCATCGGTTACCAGGAGGTCACCAGCCCCCTCGGCTCGACCCTGGGTTATGCCCCCGACCCCGGCCGCCTGGTAATGGTCGCCTACGACCTCTACGAGTACACGACCGGCGCGTGAGTCGTTCATGGGACGGTCAGGCGAGCCGGTACCTCAGCCCAGGGTGGTCATGTCGGCTCCATGCTGATCGGTGACTACGGCGATGGTGCTTTGTGGTTCAGGCCGCGCCCATGCGGCTGAGGATGCCGAGTTGCTCGGTGAGCGCGGCCACCAGTTCCAGCGGCCCGGGCCGGGCGAACTGGTGCAGTACTCCGGCGGCCTTCTGCGCGGGGGTGGGCGGGGAGTGCTTGGTGGCCCACCAGCAGCGGTTGTGTACGAGGATGCGCCAGCCGGGGAAGGTGGTCTCGATCGCGGCGAGGTGGGCGCCTTCCCACAGGCTCAGGCGGTCCACTGCACCCCCGTTCGTGAAGTGCGCGGGCGGGCGGATCTGGCTGTGGGGCGCCCGCCCGCGCGGGCACGGGGGCTACCGACTCCCCGTGCGACGCGGTACGGCCCTGGGCGATGGGAAGGGGGCCGCCGCGCAGACTGTGGAGTGGCGCGGGCGAGGAGAACACCTCGCACCCGCCCGCCGTACGGCACGACAGCGCGCCAAGCTCTCTCGCCGCGCCGCCGTACCCGCTCAAGGGGTGTCCTCCCACGCGTCCCCGGCGACGGAGACGGTCACGCCGTCCGCCCGGTGCGCGGTGATGAGGGTCGTGCCGTATCGGTAGTCGTAGACGGCGCGGGGCACCGGGGCGAGCCGCGCGTACCGGACCCGCCCACGCCCGTGCCGAAAAGCGGCGAGGGCATCGAGCATCGCCTTCTCGGCGACGGCCTCGTCATTGATCACGCCACTCGCCCCGCAGTCACCGGCCTCCACCTCCCACACGACGAAAAGGCCGTCGTCTTGGGCGCTGGTGGGCGACGACACGAACGCTGGCCGGTAAATCAGGCGACAACCTGCTCGCCGCCTGGCTGATGACCTGGGAGTCGGCGTACCGATGGTACGACGACGCCGACAATCCCAGCGTGGTGCTCGGCTTGGTACATGAGGCGCGGCGACTCGCCGGAGAGCGGCCCAGCGCGCCGCTCGTCGCGGCCATGTGCGGGAAGGCGTGGGCGCTGACCCGGCTCGGCAGGCACGCCGAGGCTGTTGAGGCCATCCAGCAAGCGGCGGATGTGTTCGATCGGCTCCCCTCCCGGGTGGCCGGGGTTGATCCGGGCTGGCCGGGCCGGGGGTTGTGGTTCGATCTCAGTCTCGTGTACACCCTCGCGGGGGATATGAAGCAGGCGGCGTCCGCACAGGACGCTGCGGCTGCGGCCTTCCCTGTGGGGCACCGGACACTTACACAGGTCGCGCTTCACCGGGCTGCACTCCAGGCGCAGGCGGACCCCCAGCAGGGCGTGCCGGAGGCGTCACAAATCGTGGACGGACTGCCCGCCGAGCGGCGGGACATGCGGATACTCTCAGCGGCGCGGATCACGCTCGAAGTTCTTCCCGAAGACGCTCGCGAGTCTCCTGCCGCGCGTGAGTTGCGCGAGCTTACGAGCGGCTCCTGAACCTCGCCCTCGGGCACGACGAAGACGCCCCGGTGCTTGAAAGAATCGGGCCTTTCCCCATAGCCGAAGCAGCGGGCTACTACCCGCTGCAGTACATGTCCCTGTCCCCGCAGCCGGACAACAGCCGCCGACACGCTCGTGATCGCGGTGAACCCGGACTCCTGTCAGGGAGCACGGCAAGGCGGCGGCATAGGTACAACAGACGGAATCATCCCCGCACATGCGGGGAGCACGGCTCCTCGACCGATACGGGGCCGACTACCGGAGGACCACCCCCGCGCGTGCGGGGAGCACTCGTCGCGGAACTTGTCGAGCATGCGGTCTCCCGGACCACCCCCGCGCGTGCGGGGAGCACAAGCTGCCGCCCGAGCAGCGCAAGGCGCTGGGAGGACCACCCCCGCGCGTGCGGGGAGCACCGCCCGTCATCGACGAGGCCCGCGTGCGTGCCCGGACCACCCCCGCGCGTGCGGGGAGCACACGACGCAATCGTTCGCGTGGGTCTCCGCCACCGGACCACCCCCGCGCGTGCGGGGAGCACGGCACTGCGCGGGCGAGTATCGCTAGCGATCGGGGACCACCCCCGCGCGTGCGGGGAGCACTCCGTCCAGTGGTTTTCCGGGACGAGGGCAAGAGGACCACCCCCGCGCGTGCGGGGAGCACCGACGGAGACGGGCACAAGATCGGCCGGTGGGGGGACCACCCCCGCGCGTGCGGGGAGCACACTTGTTGACCTGCGGGTTTTCCTGGCGCTGACCGCGATTTCCTTTAGTTCGAAAACGAGCGCTTCACCGGTTGGCCTCAGGGCATCGTGATTCGGCGAGGACGGTCTTCTCCTCAATTGTGTGGGTGTGGCTGGCAACTCAGGAACGATATCCCGCAAGGGCGTATGGTCGGGTGACTTGCCTGGAATTGGTGAGCGTTCACGATCCGAAGGCCGTGTGGATGGGATTCCTAGAGGCTGGGTCGTGGCTGGTGGCCGTCGGGGGTTGAGACGGGTATCGGTGTGCCGGTGGCGCTGGCGCCGGGCGGAGCCCGGCCTTGAGAAAACAGGCCGAGCGTCAGCGAGGTCCAATGCGCGCGGAGCGCGGCCCCTCGGGCGAAGCCCGTCCCCCTGCGCGCGGTAGCGCGCCATGAGGCGACGCGCGGTAGCGCGGCGCCGGAAAGCACAGGCCGAGCGGAGCGAGGTCCAAGAGGTGCGCGGAGCGCGGCTCTTTGGGCGGAGCCCGGCCTCTGCGTGCGAAGCGCGACCCTCTCGGGCGGAGCCCGTACAACGCGCGGAGCGCGGCTCTTTGGGCGGAGCCCGGCCCCCTCGCGCGGAGCGTGGCGGGCCGCCGGAGGCGGGAGGGGGTGGGGGGTGTGTCAGAGTGGTCGGGTCGTTCGTGTGGATGGAAGGGTCGGGTATGACCGGGGGCATCGTCACCGTCCTGGGCGAGAACGTCGCCGACACGTTCGCCGACCCCGCCCAAGGCCCCACCGGCACGGACGGTGAGTTGATGCTGCGGGTGCTCCCCGGCGGCAGTCCCGCCAACACCGCCGTCGCGCTGGCCCGCCTCGGCACCCGCACCCGCTTCCTGGGCCGGTTCTCCAATGACGTGTTCGCCAGGGCGTTCCGGGACCGGCTGACCTCCTCGGGGGTCAAGCTGACCGGCAGCGTCCGGGCCGCCGAGCCCAGTACGCTCGCCGTCGCCACCCTCGACGAGCGCGGCGGCGCGGCGTACTCCTTCCACGCCGACGGCACCGCCGACTGGCAGTGGACCGCCGAGGAGTTGCCCGCGCACGCCCTGGACGAGGCGGTGTGCCTGCACACCGGTTCGATCGCGCTGGGCCGGCCGCCCGGCGGGCGGGTGATCGAGGAGTTCGCCGAGGCCGCCCGGTGGCGGGCGACGATCTCGATCGACCCGAACGTCCGGCTGCCGCTGGTCACCCTGGACGGCCTGCGCGACCGGCTCCCGTACTGGTGCGCCCTCGCCGACGTGCTGAAACTGAGCGACGACGATCTCGCCCTGCTCTACCCCGGCTGGACGATCGAGCGGGCCTGCGACGAGTGGCACGCGGCCGGGGCCGACCTGGTGGTGGTGACCAGGGGCGCGGAGGGTGCGGTGGCGTCGCTGCGCGGGGAGCGGGTGGCGGTGCCGGGGTTCCGGGTCGCGGTGGTGGACAC